>JAKFFB010000034.1:0-55130 GCA_036675425.1 Actinomycetales bacterium
CCGGCAGTCTCCTATGAGTCCCCGCCATAACGCGCTGGCAACATAGAACGAGGGTTGCGCTCGTTGCGGGACTTAACCCAACATCTCACGACACGAGCTGACGACAACCATGCACCACCTGTACACCGCCCTTGCGGACCCCATATCTCTATGAGTTTTCGGTGTATGTCAAGCCTTGGTAAGGTTCTTCGCGTTGCGTCGAATTAAGCCACATGCTCCGCTGCTTGTGCGGGCCCCCGTCAATTCCTTTGAGTTTTAGCCTTGCGGCCGTACTCCCCAGGCGGGGTGCTTAATGCGTTAGCTGCGGCACGAACGGCGTGGAATACCGCTCACACCTAGCACCCACCGTTTACGGCGTGGACTACCAGGGTATCTAATCCTGTTTGCTCCCCACGCTTTCGCTCCTCAGCGTCAGTTACTGCCCAGAGACCCGCCTTCGCCACCGGTGTTCCTCCTGATATCTGCGCATTTCACCGCTACACCAGGAATTCCAGTCTCCCCTACAGCACTCTAGTCTGCCCGTATCGACTGCAGGCTCGGGGTTGAGCCCCGAGTTTTCACAGCCGACGCGACAGACCGCCTACGAGCTCTTTACGCCCAATAATTCCGGACAACGCTTGCACCCTACGTATTACCGCGGCTGCTGGCACGTAGTTGGCCGGTGCTTCTTCTGCAGGTACCGTCACTCTCGCTTCGTCCCTGCTGAAAGAGGTTTACAACCCGAAGGCCTTCATCCCTCACGCGGCGTCGCTGCGTCAGGCTTTCGCCCATTGCGCAATATTCCCCACTGCTGCCTCCCGTAGGAGTCTGGGCCGTGTCTCAGTCCCAGTGTGGCCGGTCGCCCTCTCAGGCCGGCTACCCGTCGTCGCCTTGGTGGGCCGTTACCTCACCAACAAGCTGATAGGCCGCGGGCCCATCCCTAGCCGAAAAACTTTCCATCTTCCGAGATGCCATGGAAGATCGTATCCGGTATTAGCCCCGGTTTCCCGGAGTTATCCCAGAGCTAGGGGCAGGTTGCCCACGTGTTACTCACCCGTTCGCCGCTCGAGTACCCCGAAGGGCCTTTCCGCTCGACTTGCATGTGTTAAGCACGCCGCCAGCGTTCGTCCTGAGCCAGGATCAAACTCTCCGTTAATGAATGGTGCCTGCAGGCCCGAAGGCGCGCAGGACTAGAGAGTCGCTGCCTCCCTGGAGGAGGTCAGCTGTTGTCCTGACGATCAGACTCAACTAGCAAATAGTTTTGTCCATCTCGCCAAGATCCGGCCGAGCTGCAGCACGCCCTCGGAATGAGGACGCCTGTCGTCTCGTGCCGGACATATGGCACTGACTTTCGGCACGCTGTTGAGTTCTCAAGGAACGAACGCTCACCGGTCCTGGCCTCGCGGCCGTTCTCGGGGCAACTCGCCTAGCCTACGTGGTGGCTTCTGTCGGTGTCAAACCTCGCGGTCGGCATCGATTCGCCCCCCTCCACGGACACGGCACAGCCGTGTGGTTCCGATCTGGAGAGGGCCCGCGGACCGTCCTGCAGCGAGTCGAACCGCTGCTGTCCGGTGCTCCGGGGGCGAAGATGAAGTTAGGAGCCTGCGGCAGCAGAGTCAAATCCCGGGCGTGTCCAGGGCACGTGGCGAGGCGCACACCGCTCCCGCCCGCGTGTCCCGCCCGCGGACCGGGCTGCGGTGGTACGGCTCAGCCCCGGCGCTCGACGACGGCGACGGTGCGCTTCCCCTTGCGCAGCACCAGGTAGCGGCCGTGCAGCCAGTCGCCCTCGCCTGCGGTCGCGCCCTCGTCGGTCAGCTTGCGGTTGTTGAGGTAGGCGCCGCCCTCGCGCACCGCCCGCCGGGCGTCCGACTTGGACAGCGACAGGGCCGTCGCGAGCAGGTCCACCAGGGGCGGCGCCTCGCCCGTGACGGTCGTGGACGGCGCCTCGGCGAGCGCGGCGGCGAGCGTCGGCTCGTCCAGCTCCTCGAGCGCGCCGCCGCCGAACAGAGCGGCGCTCGCTGCCTGCACGCGGCGGACCTCCCCGCCGCCGTGCACGAGCGCGACGAGCTCGGCCGCCAGCCGGCGCTGAGCGGCGCGAGCCTGCGGGCGTGCCGCGGTGGCGGCGTCCAGCGCCTCGACGTCCTCCCGCCCGACGAAGGTGAGCAGTCGCAGGTAGGTGCCGGCGTCGCGGTCGTCGACGTTGAGCAGGAACTGGTAGAGCGCGTACGGGCTCGTCAGCGCGGGATCGATCCAGACGTTGCCGCCGCCGGTGCTCTTGCCGAGCTTGCTGCCGGAGGAGTCGGTGACCAGCGGGAAGGTCAGGGCGTGCACCGAGCGGTCCCCCTCGACCCGGCGGATCAGGTCGAGCCCGGCCGTGATGTTGCCCCACTGGTCGTTGCCGCCGATCTGCAGCGCGCAGCCGTGCCGGCGGTGCAGCTCGAGGTAGTCGTAGGACTGCAGCAGCATGTAGCTGAACTCGGTGTAGGAGAGCCCGCCGGCCTCCAGGCGGGCGCTGACCGACTCCTTCGCCAGCATGGCGTTGATCGAGAAGTGCTTGCCGACGTCGCGCAGGAAGTCGATCGCCGACATCGGCGCGGTCCAGTCGAGGTTGTCGACCATCAGCGCCTCGGACGGGCCGTCGCCGAAGTCGAGGAACCGCTCCATCTGGGATCGGATGCGCGCGACGCGCGCGGCCACGACCTCGGCCGTCATCAGGACGCGCTCCGCCGAGCGTCCGGACGGGTCGCCGATGAAGCCCGTCGCGCCGCCGGCCAGCGCGATCGGTCGGTGGCCGGCGAGCTGGAACCGCCTCAGCGCGAACAGCGGGACGAGGTTGCCGACGTGCAGGGACTCGCCGGTGGGGTCGAAGCCGCAGTAGAGCGTCAGCGGTCCACCGGCCAGGTCCTTCGCCAGCGCGTCCCGATCCGTGGTCTGCGCGATGAGGCCGCGCCACTCGAGGTCGGCGAGCACGTCGGTCACCGGGGCGACCGTCGGGAGCGCCTCGGGAGCGGGCAGCGCCGGCGGCGGGGCGTCGGGCGAGGTGGAGGGAGGCGCTGCGGTCATGGCGACGATCGTGCCGTACGCCGTCGCCCGGGTTCCGTCGGTCAGGCCCGGAAGAGCGCGGGGGCGTCGAGGACCTGGCCGGCGCGGTCGTCGTACCGGCCCAGCGCGACGTCGACGACGACGGCGGCCGTGGCCTCCGGCGGGTCCCAGACCAGGTCGGTGCGGCCCCGCCACACGGGCATCGAGTCGGTGAGGGCGGTACGGACCAGCCCCGGCAGCACGTCGAGCGCGACCACGCCGGTGCCCGCCAGGGGGCCGGCCAGCGACTGCGTCAGCAGCGACAGGGCGCGCTTGGAGACGGCGTAGCCGGTGTAGGTGCCGGTCTCGGTGGCGGCCCGCGCCCGGCTGGCGATGCCGATGACGTGCCCGTGCCCCCGCTGCACCATCGCGGGCAGGAGAGCGCGGGTCAGCAGCAGCGGGCCGCGCAGGTTGGTCTCGACCACCGACCACATCTGCTCCGGGTCGGCCTCCCAGAAGACCTGCTCGGTCGGCTCGATCCGCGCGGCGGCGTTCACCAGCACGTCCACCGGGCCGAGCTGCTGCTCGGCGTGCAGCACCACCCGATCCACGGCAGCCGGGTCGGCGACGTCGATCGCGGCCGGCAGCACGGACACGCCGTGCTGCTCCGCGAGCCGCTCCCCCACCGCCCGGACCTCCGACCCGGTCCGCGCCAGCAGCAGCAGGGACATGCCCTCGGCCGCCAGCGCCTCCGAAACGGCCGCGCCCAGCCCGCGACCGCCGCCGGAGACGACGCCGATCCGGCCCCGCAGCCGGCCGCTCACGCGCGCCGCCGCGCGACGGCCGGGCGGTACTGCGACACGGTCGGCTCGCCGTCGACCCAGAAGCGCCAGGGCGTCGGCGCGCCCGCACCGGACACCCCGACGCGCGGACCGGTCCGGACGACGGCCGGGTCGACGGGTGCGCCGGGGACCAGGCGCAGCGGCGAGGCCGGGTCGAGCAGGTCGGTGCCGCCGAGCTCACCCGTGACGCCGAGCGCCTTGGCGAGCCGGGCCGGCCCGCGGGCCAGGTCGCGGTCGCGGGCACCGGCCCGGCGCTCCCGCGCGAGCTCGACGCCCTCGACCACCTCGCCCGCGCGCAGCAGGACCGCCGAGGCCGTGCCGTCGGGGCCGGTCACGACGTTCATGCACCAGTGCATGCCGTAGGAGAAGTACACGTACGCGACGCCGGCCGGGCCGAACATCACCTCGCTGCGCGGCGTGCGGCCGCGGAAGGCGTGCGAACCGGGGTCGGCCTCGCCGGCGTAGGCCTCGACCTCGGTGAGGCGCACGGCGACCTCGCCGCAGACCACCAGCGCCCCGAGCAGGCCCGGGGCGACCTGCTCGGCGGGGCCGGTCAGCTCCACGCTCAGTGCGGCGCCGCAGCCGCCCAGCGACGCTGCGCGGCGACCTCGAGCAGCACCGTGTCGAGCTGCTCCTGGACGCGCACGGGAGCGGTGCCGCCGTGGCCGTCCCGCGCCGCGATCGCCCCTCGTACGTCCAGGACGGAGCGGACGTCGGGGGTCAGGTGCGGGGAGACGTGGGCCAGCTCGTCGTCGCTGACCTCGTGCAGCTCGCGGCCGTGCACGGTGCACCAGACGACCAGGTGGCCGACCGCCTCGTGCGCCTCGCGGAACGGCACGCCGTTCTTGACCAGCAGCTCGGCGACGTCGGTGGCGAGGGCGAAGCCGGTCGGGGCGGAGGCTTCGAGGACGTCGGCGTGGACCGTCATCGTCGCGATCATCCCGGCCATCGCCGGCAGCACCAGCAGCAGCGTCTCGACGGCGTCGAAGCAGGGCTCCTGGGCCTCCTGCATGTCGCGGTCGTAGGTCAGCGGCAGGCCCTTGAGCATGGCCAGCTGGCCGGTGACGTGGCCGATCAGCCGGCCCGCCTTGCCGCGGGCGAGCTCGGCGATGTCCGGGTTCTTCTTCTGCGGCATGATCGACGACCCGGTCGAGAACGCGTCGTCGAGGGTGACCCAGCCGAACTCGGTGGAGTTCCACAGGACCACCTCCTCGCCCAGCCGGGACAGGTGCACGCCGAGCAGCGCGGCGACGAACAGGAACTCGGCGACGAAGTCCCGGTCGGAGACGGCGTCCATCGAGTTGGGCGCCGCGGAGCCGAAGCCGAGCTCGGCGGCCGTGGAGATCGGGTCGACCGGCAGTGACGAGCCGGCGAGCGCACCGCTGCCGAGCGGGGACACCGACGCCCGCAGGTCCCAGTCGCGCAGCCGGTGCACGTCGCGGGCGAAGGCCTGCACGTGGGCGAGCAGCTGGTGGGCGAACAGCACCGGCTGGGCGTGCTGCAGGTGGGTCATGCCGGGGGCCGGGGTGTCCATGTGCTGCGCGGCCTGGTCGAGCAGCGCCTGCTCGAGGTCGGCCAGCCGGTCGACGACCAGCCGGGCGTGGTCGCGCAGGTAGAGCCGCAGGTCGGTCGCGACCTGGTCGTTGCGCGAGCGACCGGCGCGCAGCTTGCCGCCGAGGGTGCCGAGCTTCTCGAGCAGGCCGCGCTCGAGCGCGGTGTGCACGTCCTCGTCCTCGACCCGGGGGCGGAAGGAGCCGTCGGCGACCTCCTTCTTCAGCTCGTCGAGGGCGCCGAGCATCCGGGCCAGCTCGTCGTCGGCGAGCAGCCCGGCGCGGTGCAGGACGCGGGCGTGGGCCTGGGAGGCGAGCAGGTCGTAGGGCGCGAGGCGCCAGTCGAAGTGGACGCTGACCGACAGCCGGGCCAGGGCCTCGGCGGGGCCGCCCTCGAACCGGCCGCCCCACAGGGAGGTGCGCTCGGTCACTGCCCCATCCGCAGGTCGCGCTGAGCGGCGATCTTGCTCGGCATGCCCCACAGCTCGACGAAGCCCTTGGCGAGCGACTGGTCGAAGGTGTCCTCCGCGTCGTAGGTCGCGAGGTTGTAGTCGTACAGCGAGGCGTCGCTGCGCCGGCCGGTCACGGTGGCGGTCCCGCCGTGCAGGGTCAACCGGATCTCGCCGCTCACGTGCTGCTGCGACGAGCGCAGGAACTCGTCCAGGGCGCGCTTGAGCGGCGAGAACCACAGCCCGTCGTAGACGAGCTCGGCCCAGCGCTGCTCGACCGACCGCTTGAAGCGGGCGAGGTCGCGCTCGACGGTGAGCGCCTCGAGCTCCTGGTGGGCGGTGATGAGCACCTGGGCACCCGGCACCTCGTACACCTCACGGCTCTTGATGCCGACCAGCCGGTCCTCGACCATGTCGAGCCGGCCGACGCCGTGGGCGCCGGCGCGGGTGTTGAGCTCCTCGATCGCCTGCAGCATCGAGACCGGGCGCCCGTCGATCGCGGTCGGCACGCCGTCGACGAAGGTGAGCACCAGCTCGTCGGCGTCGCGGGCCACGGTCGGGTCGGAGGTGTAGGAGTAGACGTCCTCGATCGGGCCGTTCCAGGGGTCCTCGAGGAAGCCGGTCTCGACGGCGCGGCCCCAGACGTTCTGGTCGATGGAGTACGGCGACTTCTTGGTGACGTCGAGGGCCAGGCCCTTCTCCTCCGCGAAGGCGATGGCCTTGTCGCGGGTCATGCCGGAGTCGCGGACAGGGGCGATGACGCGCAGGTCGGGGGCGAGCGCGCCGATGCCGACCTCGAAGCGGACCTGGTCGTTGCCCTTGCCGGTGCAGCCGTGGGAGACGGTCGACGCGCCGTACTGCTTCGCCGCGGCGACCAGGTGCTTGACGATGAGCGGACGGCTCAGCGCCGAGACCAGCGGGTAGCGGCCCATGTAGAGCGCGTTGGCCTGCATCGCGGGCAGGCAGTACTCGTCGGCGTACTCGTCGCGGACGTCGGCGACGACGGCCTCGACGGCACCGCAGTCCAGCGCGCGCTGGCGGATGACCTCCAGGTCCTCGCCGCCCTGGCCGACGTCGGCGGCCACGGCCACGACCTCAGCTCCTGTCTCCTCCGCGATCCAGCCGATGGCGACGGACGTGTCCAGTCCGCCGGAGTAGGCCAGAACGATGCGGTCCTTGCTCACGGTGCTTCTCCTAGTGGTCGACCCTCGGCCAGGCGCAGGAGGCGCTCGGCGAGGGCTGTGCAGGCCGGGGTGGCCGGGGTGCGGGTGACGAGCAGGACGGTGTCGTCGCCGGCGAGGGTGCCGGCGACGTCGGGCAGGCCGGCGCGGTCGAGCGCGGAGGCGAGCAGCTGAGCGCCGCCGGGCGGGGTGCGCAGCACGACGGTGTCGCCGGTGGCCTCGGCCGAGACGAGCAGCTCCTCGAGCAGCCGGCCGAGCCGGGCGTCGACGTCGGACGCGGTGCCGACGCGGGGCGCGTTCTCCTCGGGGACGACGTACGCCATGCCGGCCGGGGTGCGGGTCTTGACCGCGCCGAGCTCGTCCAGGTCGCGGCTGACGGTGGCCTGGGTGACGGCGACACCGGCGTCGGCGAGCAGCCGGCCGAGCTCGGTCTGGCTCGCGACGGGACGGCTCTCGAGCAGCTCCACGATGCGGGCCTGGCGAGCCGCCTTCGTGAGAGGTGCCACGGACGTCGCCGTCATGAGGTGTCCATCAGCTGTCCGGACCCCCGGTGACCTCACCGACGCGTGACAGCAGCTCACCCACGGCGAAGGGCTTGATGAAGACGTTGTCGTCGCCGAGCAGCGACCGCATGCCGGGGACGGCGTCGATCTTCCCGGTCACGACGATCACCGGGATGTCGCACAGCTCGGGGTCGTCGCGCATCTCCTCGAGCACCCGCACGCCGCCGAGGTCCGGCATCATCAGGTCGAGCAGCACCAGGTGCGGCGGGGACGACGTGGCCTTGACCAGGCCCGCGAGGCCGTCGGACGCCGTGACGACGTCGTAGCCCTCGGCGGACAGCAGCGTCTGCAGCAGCCCGCGCACGCTGGGGTCGTCCTCGACGACGAGGATCTTCACGGTCACCTGAGCGCTCCTGGAGTCGACATGCCGATCAGCATGCGGCGACCCTAGCGGCGGCGAGCACGGCGGGAAGCGCCGAGACGAAGGCGTCGAGCTGCCCGGTCGTCACGACGAGCGGCGGAGCCAGCCGCAGCACGTCCGGAGCGGCGGCGTTGACGAGGAAGCCGGCGTCGCGCGCGGCGGCCTCCGCGGCGGCGGCGACCGGCTCGGTCAGCACGATCCCGAGCCAGAGCCCGAGACCGCGCACCTCGGCCACGAGCGGGTCGGCCAGGTCCTCGATCCCGCGACGCAGGTGCTCACCGAGCTTCACCGAGGCGTCGAGGAGGCCCTCCGCCTCGACGGTCTCGAGCACCGCGAGGGCGGCCGCGCAGACGACGGGGTTGCCACCGAAGGTCGTGCCGTGGTCGCCCTTCTGCAGCGCGTCGGCGGCCCGGCCCGTCGCGAGCACCGCGCCGAGCGGCAGGCCCCCGCCGAGGCCCTTGGCGAGAGTGAGCACGTCGGCGATGACCCCCGGTGCGACGACGCTGCTGGCCAGCCACGAGCCGGCCCGGCCGATGCCGCCCTGGACCTCGTCGAGGTGGAGCAGCGCGCCGGTGGCGTCGCAGGCCTCGCGGGCCGCCTCGAGGAAGCCGGGCTCCGGGACGACCACGCCGGACTCCCCCATCACCGGCTCGAGAACCACGCTCGCGGTGCGGTCGGTGACCGCCGCGCGCAGGGCAGCGGCGTCGCCGTACGGCACGAAGGACACCGGACCGGGCAGCGGCTCGAAGGGCGCGCGCTTGGCGGGCTGGCCGGTGATGGCGAGCGCACCGAGGGTCCGGCCGTGGAAGGCGCCCTCGGCGGCGACCCAGCCGCCGCCGGGGCGGAGCCTTCTCGACAGCTTCAGGGCCGCCTCGTTGGCCTCGGCCCCGCTGTTGGTGAAGAGCACCTTGCTGCCGGGGACGCCCATCAGCGCGACCAGCCGCTCGGCGAGGCGCACCCCGGGCTCGTGCATGACGAGGTTGCTGGTGTGGCCGAGCGTCGACACCTGGCGGGTGACCGCCTCGACGACCGCCGGGTGGGCGTGGCCCAGGACGTTGACGGCGATCCCGCCGACCAGGTCGAGGTACTCGCGGCCGTCGTCGTCCCAGACGCGCGCGCCGGAACCCCGGACCAGGGCCACCGGCGGGGTGCCGTAGTTGCCCATCATGACCGCGTCCCAGCGGTGCTGCATGTCGCTCATGCCATCGACCTCATGACGGCAGCACCATGGTGCCGACGCCCTCGTCGGTGAAGAGCTCGAGCAGCAGGCTGTGCGCGACCCGGCCGTCGAGCACGTGGGCACGTGGCACTCCCCCGCGGACGGCTGCGAGACAGGCGGCCATCTTCGGGACCATGCCGCTGGACAGCGCCGGCAGCAGCGTCTCGAGCTCGTCGGCCGAGATCTCGCTGATGACCTCGTCGCTGGCAGGCCAGTCGGCGAACAGGCCCTCGACATCCGTGAGCACGACGAGCTTCTCGGCCGCGAGCGCCACGGCGAGGGCGGCGGCGGCGGTGTCGGCGTTGACGTTGTAGAGCTGGCCGTCCAGGCCCCGGGCCACGGTCGCGACGACCGGGACCTTCCCCTCGTCGAGCAGCGCCGTCACGATCTGCGGCTGCACGTCGACGACCTCGCCGACGTTGCCGAGGTCGACGAGCTGGCCGTCGACGACGGCGTCGCGCCGCTCGGCGGTGAACAGCTGCGCGTCCTCGCCGGACAGCCCGACCGCGAACGGGCCGTGCGCGTTGACGAGGCTGACGACGTCGGAGTTGACCTGGCCCACGAGCACCATCCGGACGACCTCCATCGTCTCGGGGGTGGTCACGCGCAGGCCGCCGCGGAACTCGCTCTGCAGGCCGAGCCGGTCGAGGTGGGCGGTGATCTGCGGTCCGCCGCCGTGCACGACGACGACCCGGACTCCGGCGTAGCGCAGGAAGACGACGTCCTCGGCGAAGGCCTGCTGGAGCTCGGGACTCGTCATGGCGTTGCCGCCGTACTTGACGACGATCGTCCTGCCGCTGAAGGACTTCAGCCACGGCAGCGCCTCGACGAGGGCGGCCGCCTTGGGCAGGGCGACGTGGTTGCGCGCGGTGGACGTCATGTGGAGTACGCGCTGTTCTCGTGGACGTACTCGGCCGTGAGGTCGCTGGTCCAGACCGTGGCGGACTCGTCGCCGGCGTGCAGGTCGACGACGATCCGCACCTCGCGGCCGGTCAGGTCGACGAGGTCGCGGTCGTCGCCGGGAGCCCCGCCCCGGCAGACCTGCACGTCGTTGATCGAGACGTCGAGGTCGTCCGGCTCGAAGGCCGCACCGGTGGTGCCGACGGCGGCCAGGACCCGGCCCCAGTTGGGGTCGTTGCCGTGCAGCGCGCACTTCAGCAGGTTGCTGCGGCCCACGGCCCGCGCCGCCTCGAGCGCATCAGCGACGGAAGCGGCTGTCCGTACGGTGATCTCGATGTCCTTGGACGCGCCCTCGGCGTCGGCGACCATCTGCCGGGCGAGGCCCTGGCAGACGGCGGTGACCGCGGCCTGCAGCGCCGCCGGGTCGGCGGTCACGCCGCTGGCACCGCTGGCCAGCAGCAGCACGGTGTCGTTGGTGCTCATGCAGCCGTCGGTGTCGACCCGGTCGAAGCTGCCCGCCGTCGCGACACGCAGCACCGCGTCGAGGGTCGCGGCGTCCGCGACCGCGTCGGTGGCGACGACGGCGAGCATGGTCGCGAGGGCCGGCGCGAGCATCGCGGCGCCCTTGGCCATCCCGCCGACCGTCCAGCCGTCGCCGGCGGCCGTCGCGGTCTTGGCGACGGTGTCGGTGGTGCGGATCGCCTCGGCCGCGTCGGCGCCGCCGTCCGCGCTGAGGGCGCCGGCCGCGTTCGCGACGCCGGGGAGCAGCAGGTCCATGGGCAGCCGCACGCCGATGAGCCCGGTCGAGCAGACCGCGACGCGGGCGGCGCCGGTGCCGAGCGCGTCGGCGACCGCCTCGGCCGTGCGGTGCGTGTCGGCGAAGCCGTCCGGACCGGTGCAGGCGTTGGCGCCGCCGGAGTTGAGGACGACCGCGTCGACCTCGCCGGCCTTCAGGACCTGCTGGGACCAGACGACCGGGGCGGCCTTGACGCGGTTGGCGGTGAAGACGCCGGCGGCGGCCCGGACGGGACCGTCGTTGACGACGAGGGCGAGGTCGGGCCGGCCGCTGTCCTTGAGCCCGGCGGTGACGCCGGCGGCGCGGAAGCCGGTGGGGAGCCAGGTCATCAGGGAGCCACCCCCGACGCCGTGAGACCAGCGGTCTCGGGCAGGCCGAGGGCGAGGTTGGCGCACTGGACGGCCTGGCCGGCTGCCCCCTTGCCCAGGTTGTCGATGGCGGCGACCACGACCGCACGACCGGCGTCGGCGTCGACCGCGACCTGCAGGTGGCAGGCGTTGCTGCCGGCGGTGGCGGCGGTGTGCGGCCAGCGGCCCTCGGGGAGCACGTGCACGAACGGCTCGGCGTCGTACTGCTCCTGCAGCGCGGCGCGCAGCTCGGCCTCGGAGGCGGAGGTGCGGGCGGTGCAGGTCGCGAGGATGCCGCGCGGCATCGGCGCGAGGGTCGGCGTGTACGACAGGGTCACCTCGGCGCCGGCCAGCCGGGAGAGCGACTGCCGCACCTCGGGGGTGTGCCGGTGGGCGGCGACCTTGTAGGCGCTGACGTCGCCCATCACCTCGCTGGCGAGCAGGTTCGGGGCGAGGCCGCGGCCGGCGCCGCTGGTGCCGCTGATCGTGGTCGTGACGAGGTCGCGCGGCTCGACCAGCCCGGCGGCCAGCAGCGGGCCGAGCGCGAGGGTCATGGCGGTGGCGTTGCAGCCCGGGCCGGCGATGCGCTGCGCGCCGACGAGCTGCTCCCGGAACAGCTCCGGCAGGCCGTACGGCCACTCCCCCGCGTAGTCGGTGTCGTAGAAGCGGACCCAGTCCTCGGCGCTGGCGAGCCGGTGGTCGGCGCCGAGGTCGATGACGGGAAGCCCCGCGGGCAGCGCGGCGGCGAGGGCGGCGGACTGGCCGTGCGGCAGCGCGAGGAAGACGACGTCGGCGCCGGCCAGCACGTCGGCGGTCGTGTCGGCGAAGACCAGGTCGGCCAGCTGCGGCAGGTGCGGGTGCAGGTCGGTGACGGGCTTGCCGGCGCTCGACCCGCCGGCCACCGGGCCGACCGCGAGGTCGGGGTGGCTCAGCAGCAGCCGCAGCAGCTCTCCCCCGGCGTAGCCGCTCGCGCCCGCGACGGCCGCCCGCATCCCCATGTGCACCATCATACATCACTCTGCATGATCATGCATCACCGGCGTCGAGCCGCGTGATCAACGCCGGGACTGCTCACCTCCTGGCGCGCAGGGAGGTGACGAAGCACGGCGTTGATCAGCCGGCGGTGACCCGGAGGTTGCCGCCGCCGAGGGTGCCGCCCGCCTCGTGCTTCCAGGTGGTGCCGGGCTGGGTGACGGTCAGGCTCACCGTGTCGCTGCTGCCCGGCTCCCCGTTGTCCACCACCGTGATGGTGAAGCGGTAGCCGCTCTCGCCGTTCACGGTCGCGGCACCGCGCACGGTGGCGCGGTTGCCGTCGACGACCAGGCTCTCGACGCCTGCGCCCTCGACGACGGTGCCGGCGCGGTCGTCGTAGGAGAGCTCACCCGCGGGCGCGGCGGTCCCGACCTTCTCGACCGACAGGGCGACCCGGCGCTTGCTGCCCTGGGGAAACCAGCCGCCCCCGGAGACCTTCCCGGGCGTGCTCGCCGGCGGCGACGTGCAGCCGAGCAGGCAGGGCAGGGCCGGCACCTCGACGCCGAGCCACAGCACCGGCGTCGAGGTGGTCAGGGCGCCGACCGCAGCCGTGACCGTCTGCGTGCCGGGGGCGCCGGAGCGGGCGCTCGCGACGGCCCGGCCGGAGGCGTCTGTGAGCACCTCGGCGTTGCCGACGGACCCCGGGCCGGCGCTGGTCCAGCTCACCCGGGCGTTGGGCACCGGCAGGCCGGCCGCGTCGCGGACCGTGGCGGTCAGCAGGACGGACTGCCCGGCCAGGCTCGCCGGGGTGGCGGCGGCGAGGGTCACCGAGGCGGCGGTCGGGGGGCGGACCGGCGCGAGGGCGTCGGGGTACTCGGCGGACCACAGGCCGCGGACCGTCTCGCCGGCCGTCGCCATGCCGCCCACGACCTCGACCCGCCAGGTGCCGGCGACCGGGTTGACGACGGTGAGCCGCTCGTTCGGCGCGCTGGTGCAGAAGGAGGAGTAGCCGTTCGGCTGCTGCAGCGGGTCGCAGGCCAGGAACGTGCCGCGGAACAGCGAGCCGTCCGGGCGGTAGAGGTTGATGTCGAGGTCCTGGTTGGCGGCCAGCACCTGCTCCGGTCCCCAGTCGGCCATGACGTCGAGGGACCGGGCGCCCGCCTCGACGGCGAAGGTGGAGCTGAAGGTGCTGGTGGAGACGACCGCCGCCGGTCCGACCGTGCCCGCGAAGGGCTGCACGTCGTACGTCATGCCGTCGTCGTACGGCCCGGTGCCGGTCCCGGCGACCGCGGCCTGCACGGCGGCGTAGGCGTCGAGGTAGCCGGCGCCGACCGAGTAGTGCTGGTAGCCGGGCATCGGGCGGGCGGTGTTCTGCAGCAGGTTGCGGACCTCGAGCGGGGTCAGCCAGCGGCCGTGCGTCGCTCGCGCCGCCTGCTGGATCAGCGCGATCGTGCCGGCGACGTGCGGCGCCGCCATGGAGGTGCCGCTGCTCGCGGCGTAGTAGGCGGTGTCCGCGCCGCTCGCGGCGTCCGGGTTGCCGGTGCCGCCGCCCGCGTCGGCCGCCGCCATCGTGAAGCCGGTGCTCGCGCGCACCGACACGATCGCCTCGCCCGGGGCGGTGACGGTCGGGTGCCAGTGGTCGCTGCCGGGGACGCCCTTGGACGAGAAGAACGCCTGCTGGCCGTCCTTGCGCCCGCCGCCGGCCGAGATCGCGCGCGGGTGCGAGCTGAACATGTTGAGGCTGTCGGTGCGGGTGCCGTCGTTGCCGGCACCGAAGACGACGTTGATGCCGGCCGCCCAGGCGGCGTCGGTGGCGCGGTTCACCGGGTGCTCGGGGTCGTAGTCGGTGAACGCCCCGGGACCCCAGCTGTTGTTGATGACGCGGATGCCGTACTCGTCGCGGTGCGCGATGGCGTGGTCGTACGCCGCCAGCACGTTCACTGCCTCGACCAGCTCGCCGGTGCCGTAGCCGACGACGCTCGCCCCCGGTGCGACGCCGCGGTACTTCCCCGGCGTCTCGGAGGCGGTCCCGTAGCCGGCGGCGATGCCCGCGACGTGCGAGCCGTGCCCGGAGCTGCTGTCGGTGCTCAGCTGGTCCTCGAGGTAGACGACCGGGTCGTCAGCGACGTCCTGCCGGCCGACGACCTTGACGTTCTGGACCAGCTTGACCGGCGTCCCCTTGCAGAAGGCCGCCGCGGCGCAGAGGTCGGGGTGCGTGCCGTCGACCCCCGCGTCGATCACCGCAACGGTCACGCCGGCGCCGGTCCAGCCGAGCTCCTCCACGACCTGACGGGCCCGGCTGGCCGTCGTCGCCGACGACATCAGCGGTTGGTACCGCTCGTTGGACCACACCCCACGCACCCCGGGGAGCCCGCGCAGCAGGGGAACCGCGGTGGCCGGCGCCACGACGACGGCGGCGGGTACGGCGGTGAAGCCGTGCACCGCGTCGCTCACCCCGCGCAGCACCTCGAGCTGCCCGGCGGCGGGCGGCGCGTCGAAGGTGACGATCCAGCTGGCGAGCGGCGCCGAGGAGGAGGCGGAGCCGGTGCCGGCAGGGCCCGCGAGGGCGACCAGGAGACCGAGCAGGACGGGGAGGGTCAGGCGACGCTGCGTGATCACTCGGTCACTGTGCAGTCGGGGCGGGGCATCTGGACATGGCCCGAAGTGACCATGTACGGAGAGTGATCACCACCATTCCGGGCGGGATCGGGACGACCTAGCCGTCCCGCCAGGGCCTGGCCCGCAGAACCCCTCGAGGAGGCTCGTCGCCGGCGGCGCGGACGGCGGTCGACAGGTCGTCGCGGACGTGGAGGAAGCGGCCGGACAGGGCATCCAGGTCACCCGTCGTGATGCGCCTCAGCAGTCCCAGGAACGACGCGACCGGCGTCCAGGCCTCCGGCGCGGGGTCGCGCAGCTCGGGACGGAGCTCGAGGAAGCCGTCCGGGAAGCCGCTGGTCATGTCGGTCCGCACCATGCCCGGGCTCACGGTGAGGACCGTGACGCCGGTCCCCGCCAGCTCCGCGGCGACCGTCTCGACCAGCCGGGCGACGGCGGCCTTGGACGAGGAGTACGCGGAGGCGCCCGGGGTCGGGGCCATCCCCATGCCGCTGCCCAGCACGACGACCCGGCCGGCCCCGCGCGCGACCATCCCCGGGAGCGCGGCGGACAGGGCGAGCTGGACGCCGCGGAGGTTGACCTCGACGTCGGACCACCAGGTGTCCGGGTCGGTCTCCCAGACCCGGCCGCCCGCCCGGAACGCCCCGGCGCTGAGCACCAGCAGGTCGATCGGGCCGAGCCCGGCCTCGGTGCGCGCGACGGCCGCGCGGGTGGCCGCCGGGTCGGTGGCGTCGGCGACCAGGGTCAGCGCCGCGCCGACCTCCGCCAGCGCGGCCTCGTCGCGCCCGGTCACCGCGACCGACCAGCCGTCGGTGCTCAGCGCCTGGGCGGCGGCCCGACCGAGCCCGCGGCTGCCGCCGGTGACGAGGGCGACGCCGGCGGTCACGAGCGCAGGACCGCCCCGACCCGCCGCTCCGCCTCGGCGACGGCCGCGTCACGGGCGCCGAGCACCTCGGTGTCGGTGAGGGTGCGGTCGGGCGCGCGCAGCCGCAACGCGTAGGCGAGCGACCGGCGTCCCTCCCCCACTTGCGGACCGGTGAAGACGTCGAACAGGCGAAGCGCCTCGAGCAGCCCGCCCGCCCCCTCGCGCAGCGCGGCCTCGACGTCCGCGGCCGGGACCGCCTCGTCGACGACGAGCGCCACGTCGACGGAGGCCGGCGGGTAGTGCGAGACCACCGGGGCCTGCTGCGGTCCGCGAGCGGCCGCCGCGGCGACGAGGACGTCCAGGTCGGCCTCCGCCGCGCAGGTACGAGCAGGCAGCCCGAGGTCGCCCACGACCCGGGGGTGCAGCTCCCCGGCGAGCCCCACCCGCCGGCCGTCGAGCAGCAGCTCGGCGGTCCGGCCGGGGTGGTACGGGTAGGCGTCCACCGCGCGCGGCTGAAGGGCGAGTCCGAGGGACCGGCCGAGCTCGACCAGGGCGGACACCGCCGCGTCCCAGGAGGCCGGGCTCCCGGCCAGCGCCAGGCCGACGTGCCGCGGCTGGGCGGGCAGGGCGGCGTCGAGAGCCGCGCGCTGCTCGTCGGTCGGACGGCCGTCCACCCCGGGTGCGGCCGCACCGTGGCCGGAGCCGACGAAGACGTGCCCGGTCTCGAAGACCGCGACGTCGTGCAGGCCGCGGCCTGTGTTGCGGCTGACCACCGAGAGCAGCCCGGGCAGCAGGGTCGGCCGCAGCAGGGACTCCTCTGCCGAGAGCGGGTTGAGCAACCGGGGGCACTCCCTCCCGCCGCCGATCGCGTCCAGGGCGCTGTCGCCGACGAACGGCGGCGTCACGACCTCGACGAGACCGACCGCGGCGAGCGTCCGGGACGCGGTGCGCCGCAGTCGCTGCTCGGCGGTCAGCCCGCGTCCGGCAGGCGCGACCGGGAGGACGATCGGGATGGTGTCGTAGCCCTCGAGGCGGAGGACCTCCTCGATCAGCTCCGCCCGGCCGGTCAGGTCCGGTCGCCAGCTCGGCGGGACGACGTCCAGGGGTTCGTCGCCGGTCAACGTGCAGCCGACCTCCTCGAGGCGGCGGCGCACGACCTCCGGCGCGTAGTCCCGGCCGGCCAACCGGCCGGGGGCGTCGACCGGCAGCTGCAGGGTCGGCAGCGGCGCGCGGGTGTCGACGTCGGTGACCGGGCCGGCCACGGCGCCGCCGAGCTCGACCAGCATCCGCACGGCGACCTCCGCGGCGGCGGGTGCCAGCGCGGGATCGACGCCGCGCTCGAACCGCCGGCTGGCCTCCGACGGCAGCCGGTGCCGCCGCGCGGTGCGCGCGGTGCCGCGGGCCTCGAAGTGCGCGCTCTCCAGCAGGATCGACGTCGTGCGCTCGGTGACCTCGGTCGGGCCACCGCCCATGACGCCGGCGAGCGCGATGGGGCCGCTGCCGTCGGTGATGAGCAGGTCCGTGGGGTCCAGGGCGCGGTCCTGGCCGTCGAGCGTCATGAGGCGCTCACCCGGCTGCGCCCGGCGGACGACGACCTCGCCCTGCAGGGCGTCGAGGTCGAAGGCGTGCAGCGGCTGGCCCAGCTCGATCATCACCGCGTTGGTCACGTCGACCGCCAGCGAGATCGGGCGCATGCCGGCCAGCGTCAGCCGGCGCTGCAGCCACACCGGCGACGGCGCGGTCGGGTCGAGGCCGGTGACGACGCGGGCGACGTAGCGGTCGCAGCCGTCCGGGACGTCGACCCGGACCGGGTGGCCGCCGCCGGCGACCGGCACCTGCACCAGCCCCGGATCGGCGAGCTCCAGGCCGAAGGCGCTGGCGGCCTCGCGGGCCACCCCGCGGATCGACAGCTGGTAGCCGCGGTCCGGGGTGACCGCGATGTCGAGCACCTCGTCGCGCAGCGACAGCAGCTCCACCACGTCGACCCCGAGCGGCGTCTCCGGCGGCAGGACCAGGATCCCGTCGGCCTCCTCGGACAGGCCGAGCTCCGCCGCGGAGCAGATCATCCCGTCGGAGGTGCGGCCGTACGTCTGCCGCGTGGCGATCCGGAACCCACCGGGCAGCACGGCGCCGGGCGTCGCGAAGGCCACCCGGTCGCCAGGGGCGAAGTTCGTGGCGCCGCAGACGACCTCGTGGGTGCGCGAGCCGACATCGACGTGGCAGTAGCGGATCGGCTTCTTGAACTCCGTGAGGTCCTCGACGTCGAGGACCTCACCGGTGACGACGCCGGTCACGTCGGCGCCGTAGCGGTGGACCTGCTCGACCTCGAGGCCGAGCCGCACCAGCTCCGTAGCGATCTCGTCGGCGGACGCGGTCAGCCCGGGGACGAGCTCGCGCAGCCAGGACACGGGGACGCGCACGTCAGGCCTCCGATCCGAGTCCGAGGGTGAAGCGCACGTCGCCCTCGTAGAAGTCGCGGATGTCGGTGATCCCGTGGCGGAACATCAGCGTGCGGTCCAGGCCCATGCCGAAGGCGAAGCCGGAGTAGCGGTCCGGGTCCACGCCGCAGGCGCGCAGCACGGCCGGGTTGACCATGCCGCAGCCGCCCCACTCGATCCAGCCCTCGCTGCAGCAGACCCGGCAGGGCTGCAGCGCGGCCTCGCCGCGGCACTGGAAGCACTGGAGGTCGAGCTCCGCGGACGGCTCGGTGAAGGGGAAGTAGTTGGGCCGGATCCGGGTGCGGGTGCCCTCGCCGAACATCGCCGCGGCCAGGTGGTCCAGCGTGCCGCGCAGGTGGGCCATGGTGATGCCCTCGTCGACGCACAGCCCCTCGACCTGGCCGAAGACCGGCGAGTGCGTGGCGTCGAGCGCGTCGGCGCGGTAGACCCGCCCGGGGCAGATCACGTAGACCGGCAGCTCGCGATCGAGGAGCGAGCGGATCTGCACCGGGCTGGTGTGGGTCCGCATCACCAGGCCGCTGCCCGCCGGCTCGACGAACAGCGTGTCCTGCATCTCCCGCGCCGGGTGGTCGCCGCCGAAGTTCAGCGCGTCGAAGTTGAACCACTCGTGCTCGACCTCGGGGCCCTCGGCGACCTCCCAGCCCATGGCGACGAAGACGTCGGCGACGCGCTCGGAGATGGTCGTGAGCGGGTGCCGGGCGCCGACCGCGCGCGGCGGGAGCACCGTGACGTCGACGGCCTCCTCGACGAGCACGCGCGCGTCGCGCTCGGCCTCGAGCTCGGCCTTGCGGGCGTCGAAGGCGGCGCTGACGGCCGAGGCGACGACGTTGACGCGCTTGCCGGCGTCGGCCTTCTCCGTGCCCGGCAGCCCGCCGATGGCCTTGCGGGCCTGGGCGACGGGCGAGCGGTCGCCGACGTGGGCGGTGCGGGCAGCCGCCAGGTCGTCGAGAGAGGTCGCGGCGGCGAAGGCGGCGAGAGCGGCGTCGCGGGCGGCTTCGAGCGCTTCGGGGGTGAGCAGGTCGGACACGGGTCTCTTCCGTTCGGGGTCGGCGGTCAGTCTCCCAGAGGCGCCCGCCGGTCCGAGCCTCAGATGCCCCGCTACTCCATGTAGGCGGGCGTCCCGGCGGGCAGCACGAATCGGAACTCCGCGCCGCCGGCCGGCCCCCGGCCGACCGACACGCTGCCGCCGTGGGCCTCGACCAGCCCCTTGACGATGTAGAGCCCGAGGCCGGTGCCGCCCCTGCGGTCGCCGCCGCGCCAGAAGCGCGCGAAGACGCGGGACGCCGTGGCCTCGGGGATGCCGTCACCCTCGTCGGAGACGGTCACGACCGCGCCCTCGGTACCGCCGACGTCGCACGGACCGACAGTCACCGTCACCTGGCCCTCGCCGTGACGCAGCGCGTTCTCGACCAGGTTGCCGACGACCTGCTGGAACTTGTCGGGGTCGACCCACATCTCGGGCAGCTCCCCGAGCACCCGCACGTCGAAGCGATCGGCCGGCTCGCCTGCGGCGACGTGCCCGTCGACGGCCTTGCGCACCGCCGTCGGCAGGTCGACGACCTGCTTGCGCATCTCGAGCCGCCCGGCGTCGATCCGGCTCACGTCGAGCAGCTCGGTGATCAGCCGGGTCACCCGGTCCGCGTCCGCGTTGACCGTCTGGAGCATGACCTTCTTCTGGTCGTCGTTGAAGCGCTCCCACTTCGCCAGCAGCGTCGCGGTGAACCCCTTGACGCTGGTCAGCGGCGAGCGCAGCTCGTGCGCGACCGTGGAGACGAGGTTGGCGCGCGAGCGCTCGATCCGCTCGCGGGCGTGGGTGTCGCGCAGCGCCACGACCAGGCGGGTGAGCTCGCGGTCGGCACCGCGGACGTACGACGCCGTGACCAGCAGGTCGGTGCCGCCGTCGAGCGTGAGCTGGCACTCGGGCTGGCGGTGCCGGGAGCGCAGCCCGCCGTACGGGTCGGTGCACGCCCACCAGTCGCGACCCTGGCTGTCGGTCAGCGGCAGCACGTCGCGGAAGTCACGGCCGAGCGCGGTGTCCGCGGTCGTGCCCAGCAGGCGCTCGGCGGCGGGGTTGAGGGCGATCACGCGGCCCTCGGCGTCGGCGACGACGACGCCGTCGGGCAGGTCGTCGTACGCCGCCTTCTCCGGCATCGACACCCCCACCTCCCCTGCTCGCGAGACGGCGGTCACTGTACGGGGAAGCGCACCCCGAATGCGCGCATCAGCGCTGCGCGCGCGCCGAGGCGTACAGGCAGACCGCTGCCGCGGTGGCCAGGTTGAGCGACTCGGCGCGGCCGCGGAGCGGGATGCGGACCGTCCGGTCGGCCAGCGCCAGGGCCTCGTCGGACAGGCCGGCGGCCTCGTTGCCGAGCAGCCAGGCGGTCGGCGCGGTCAGCGCGCCGGCGTCGACCAGGTCGTCGAGGTCGTCCGTGCCGGACCCCGTGGTCGCCAGGACCTGGAGCCCGGCTGCACGCAGGGCGGCGACGGTCTGCTCCAGCGACGGACCGTGCACGACAGGCAGGTGCCAGAGGCTGCCGGCGGTCGCCCGCACGCACTTGCCGCCGTGCGGGTCGGTCGAGCCGTCGGTGAGCACCACGGCGTCAGCTCCCGCCGCGTCGGCGGTGCGGATGACGGTGCCGGCGTTGCCGGGGTCCTGCGTCGCGACGAGCACCGCGACCAGGCGCGGGCCGCCGACGAGCGCCTGCGCGAGGGGCACGTCGAGCAGCGGGGCGATGCCGAGCACGCCCTGCGGCGTGACGGTCTCGGCCATCGCGGCGAGGACGTCGCGGCTGACCGGCGTGACCGGGCAGGGAGCGGCGGCGAGCAGGTCGGCGAAGCGCTCCTGCCCGTCCGGGTCGGCGTAGAGCTCGACCAGCGTCGGGAGCGCTTCTCGTACGGCCTGCGGGCCCTCCACGACGAACCGGCGCTCGGCCACGCGGGCCGAGCGCCGGGTGAGGCGTCGTACTGCCTGGACCCGGGGTGAGCGGGTCGAGGTCAGTGGATCAGGCAGCGTTCTTCGCGGCCGCGGGGCCGCCGGTGCCGTCGGTCGGGAGCGCCGCGCGGGCGACCTCGACCAGGGCCGTGAAGGCTGCGGCGTCGGTGACGGCGATGTCGGCGAGGACCTTGCGGTCCACCTCGACGCCGGCAGCCTTCAGCCCCTGCATGAGGCGGCTGTAGGTCATGTCGTTCAGGCGCGCCGCGGCGTTGATGCGGGTGATCCACAGCTTGCGGAAGTCGCCCTTGCGCTTCTTGCGGTCGCGGTACTCGTAGGTGGCCGAGTGGAGCAGCTGCTCCTTGGCCTTGCGGTAGAGCCGACTGCGCTGACCGCGGTAGCCGGAGGCCTTCTCGAGGACCTCACGGCGCTTCTTGTGGGCGTTGACAGCCCTCTTGACGCGTGCCACTGGTAGTTCCGATCTGTGTGGGGGGAGGTGGGCTCGAGGGTCAGCTGCTGAGCAGCTTCTTGACCTTCTTGGCGTCCGCGGGAGCCAGCTCGACAGTGCCGGTCAGCCGACGGGTGAGGGCGCTGGACTTGCGCTCCAGGAGGTGCCGCTTGCCGGCCCGCTCGTGCAGGATCTTGCCGGTCCCGGTCACCTTGAAGCGCTTCTTCGCGCCGCTGTGCGTCTTCTGCTTGGGCATGTCTGCCGTCGTCCTCCTGCTCGGGGCCGTCCCGCGGGGTGTACGGGCCGGTTCGTCGTGTCGTGCGGTCTAGCCCTGCGCCTCCGCCGGCGCGTCCTCGGGGACGGGCTTGGCGGCCTTCTTCAGGTCGGCGGCGTTCTTGTGCGGAGCCAGGACCATGATCATGTTGCGACCGTCCTGCTTCGGCGCGGACTCCACGAAGCCGAGCTCCTGGACGTCCTCGCCGAGCCGCTGCAGCAGCCGGAACCCCAGCTCGGGGCGGGACTGCTCGCGACCGCGGAACATGATCGTGATCTTGACCTTGTCGCCGGCCTTGAGGAACCGGACGACGTGACCCTTCTTCGTCTCGTAGTCGTGCGGGTCGATCTTCGGGCGGAGCTTCATCTCCTTGATGACGGTGAGGACCTGGTTCTTGCGGCTCTCACGCGCCTTCTGCGCCGCTTCGTACTTGAACTTCCCGTAGTCCATGAGCTTGCAGACCGGAGGGCGGGCCATCGGGGCGACCTCGACCAGGTCGAGATCGCTGTCCTGGGCGAGCTTGAGAGCCTCGTGGATGGCGACGATGCCGACCTGCTCGCCGTTGGGCCCGACCAGCCGCACCTCAGGGACGCGGATCCGGTCGTTGATGCGGGGTTCAGCGCTGATGGGGCCTCCTCGTAGAACTGCACGGACCGCGTCCCGCAGCCGCTCACGAAGAAGGGCCCCGCGCTCCGCGCAGGGCCCACCACCGGCCGCTCGCCACGAGGGCGCGCGGACTCCGGGCACCCTCCCTCGCGGGACGGTGCTCCGACCGGACCCAGGCGCCTCGCGGCTCCGTGGGTGGGAGGTGGGGACCTCCGCTTGCACGACCCCCGCACAGGCGGGAGCCGGGTCGCCCTGCAAGGGTAGCAGGGTGACCGCTCCCTTCGAAGAAGCCCGCGACATCGCCGAGGTCCCCGCCGCGGAGGTGATCGCCGGGGTCGCCGTGCACCTGATGTCGGCGGCCGCCGTGAAGTGCGGGCTCGCCGAGGAGGGTGATGCCTACCTCGACCTCGACGAGGCCCGCAAGCTCATCACCGCGCTGGCCGGGCTCGTGACAGCGGCCCGCCCGGACCTCGGCGTCCATGCCGCTCCTCTGCGGGACGGGCTGCAGTCGCTCCAGAAGGCGTTCCGGGAGGCGTCGGCGGTGCCGGACGAGCCCGGCGAGGGTCCGGGCGAGAAGCTCACCGGCCCCGTCTGAGCCGCCGCTTCCCGATCGGGATCCCGGGGCCGCCCGCGTCGACGGCGGCCAGGTCCAGGGACCTGGGCAGGCGCGGGGCGAGCCGGGCCGCGAGCGCGGCCAGCTCGGCAGCGCTCCGGTCGCCGACGACGCCCAGGACCGGGCCGTCAGGGCCGTCGAGCAGCCGGGCGTGGACCCGCTCGCCGCGCAGGGCGGTCGCCAGGGCGTCCAGCAGCTCCGGATCGGGGTCCTGCGGGTGCGTCAGAGCGGCTGCGGCGGTGCGGGCGGACAGGGCCGGCGCGCCCGGGACCGGGGTGCGGCCAGCGGCGAGCTCGGTCAGGTCGGTGCCGGTGATCGCGAAGGCGGCTCCGGGCGGGTCGACCAGGACCGCCACCGAGCCGTCGTCCAGCGCCGCCCGGCACACCTCGGGCACGGTCAGCCGGACCGGACGCGCGCCGTCGACGAAGCCGGTCACGCCGGGGACGTCGAGGAAGACCGGGACGCCGCGGCCGGTCGACCCCGCGAGCGTCACCAGCGCCATCTCTGCCGTCGACTCGGCCCGCAGCCCGGTGCCCGGGTCGACGTGCTCGGCCGTGCTGCGGGCGGTGACCGCGGCGAAGACCCGCGTGCTGGCGAGCAGCGCCAGCACCCGCGCCCGGGTGGCGGGCGTGCGGGCTGCCGACCACTCCCCCAGGGCCGCCGCCAGCACCGGGTCGGCCAGCCCCGTGTCCGTCACGTCGTACGACGCTAGTGGGCGCCGGAGCCCGGTGATCCACGCGGGATCTGAGGCGGATCCCCGTACGCGATCCGCCTGAAGGTCCGCGTGGATCACCAGGGTGTCGCGGGTGTCAGTCGGTGCTGGCGGCGAGCACGACGACGGCGCGGTCGATGGCGGCGAGGGCCCGGGCGCCGGACTCGACTCCCGTGAGCTGGAAGGCGAACCAGACGTCGCGCCCGCTGCGCGTCCTGGTGTAGCCCGCGAGCGCGCGCACGCCCCGCAGCGTCCCCGTCTTGGCGGACACCCGGCCCTCGGCAGCAGTCCCGCAGAAGCGCCGCTGCAGCGTGCCGTCGCGGCAGCCGATCGGCAGGGCGGCCCGGAACGCCGGGCCGGAGCCGGAGCCGTCGGCGGCGACCAGCAGCCGCACCTGCCCGGACGTGGTCTGCCGGTCGTGCGCCGACAGCCCCGATCCGTCCGAGCCCGCCCCGACGGGCACCGCGTGCTCGCCGAGGACCGAGCGGACCGCGGCGAGCCCGCCGGCGGAGCTGCCGTCGCCGCGGACGACCCGGCCCAGCTCCTTGAGCAGCAGCTCGGCGGCGAAGTTGTCGGAGTCCTTGAGCGCCCGGCGGACCACGGCCGGCACCGGGCCGGACAACCGCTCCGTGACGGTGACGGCCGGCGTCGGCCGGCGCTCGCGGCGGACGGTCCCCGTGACGGCGACGCCCTCGGCGCGCAGGTAGTCGCGGAACAGCACGGCGGCCGGGAAGGCCGGGTCGGCGAGGAACGCGCTGTCCTCGCGCCAGCGGTTGCGGTCGACCGCGAGGGCCGAGAGCGGACCGGCCTCGTCCGGCATGAAGGAGGCCTTCCAGCCGGAGGCGGTCCGGCGCGCGTCGTAGCGGCTGTCGTCGAGCCGGACGTCGCCGGCCACCGTGGTGATGCCGGCGGCCCGGACGTCGCGGGCGAGGGCGCGCAGGCCGAGCTTGGTGAGGTACGGGTCGCCACCCGCCACGAGCCACACGTGACCGGGCAGGCGGCCGGCGACGGGAGTGGCCGTACGCGCCACCTCGGTCCGGAGCCGGGCGTCCGGTCCCAGCGCGAGCAGGGCGGACAGGCCGACGAAGCTCTTCTGCGTGGACGCGGGCGGCAGCGGGTGGGCGCTGTCCGAGCGCAGGACGGCGCCGTAGCCCTCGACGTCGACGGCCGCCGACACCGTCACCGCGCTGGAGCCGCCGAGTGCTGCGACCAGCCGTCGACGCAGGGCCTCGCGCTGACCCGGCGTGACCTCGGCCGGACCCGGGTCGGCCGTCGGCAGCGCCACCGGTACCGGCGCGACCTCGGTGACGGGGGTGAGGCTGATCCGCTTCCACGGTCCGGCCACCGCCTCGGCGGCGGCCGGACCGGCGCCGAGTCCGAGGAGCAGGGCAGCGACGACGAGGGCGGTACGGCGGGGCGGCACGGTCACGTCCAGGGGTTCGGCGCGACGACCGCGCGGCTTCATCGGTGCTCGCGGTCGAGTCTGTGCACGATCGTCCGCTTGCGCGGGGAAGCCGCCGAACTGTCACCGAACCGTCAGGTTCGCGGGCCCTCCCGGCTCGCGGCGAGCAGCGCCCGCATCCCGAGCACGGCCTCGACCGCGCGGTCCCCGTCGTTGCTCTGGACCGCGAACAGCGCCAGCGTGTCGTCGTCCTCGAGGTCCAGGCTGGCCCACGGCGCCCCGTCGTCCATCCGGACCGCGCGGACGACCTGCCAGGGCACGAGCTTCTCGCCGAGCACGTTGCGGATCCGGACCCCCTCGAGGTCGGCGTGCACGCGCGGCCGGGTGAAGCCGAGCACGGCCGTGGCGATCAGGCCGCCCAGCACGACCATCGCGATCTGGTCGCCGAGCCGGAAGGCCGCGTCGCCGGTGGTGGCGGTCCCCAGCCCGATGGCCACGGCGATGAAGACCACCATCACGAGCGCGGCCACCCCCCAGCAGACGCGGGTGAGCCGGACGGGCCGGCTGTCGACGGGGGCGTGCACGCTCATGCTGGGGCCTCCACGGGGCGGCGGACGGGAGTCTGGCGGAGCACCCGGAAGGCGACCTGCACGGCCGGTCCGATGCCGAGCGCGAAGAGCACGGTGCCGATCCCGACCGGGCCGCCGAGCAGCACGCCGAGCACGAGCACGACCACTTCCAGGGTCGCGCGCGCCGTGCCGACCCGCCACCCGGTGCGCAGGTGGATCGCGACCATCAGCCCGTCACGAGGGCCAGGGCCGAGGTGGGCGCCGAGGTAGAGCGCCGAGCCGGCGGCGACGGTGGCGATGCCGAGCAGGGTGGCGGTGAGGCGCAGGGCCGTCGGCCCGTCGCCGAGGTCGGCGAGCAGCGGGCTGGTGAGCAGCCGGTCGAGCACCGCCCCGATGACGAAGACGTTGAGCAGGGTGCCGATGCCGGGTCGGACCCGGGCGGCGATGCCGATGAGCAGCACCACGACGGAGACGACGATCGCCATCAGCCCGAAGCGCACGCCGGTCTGCTTGGAGAGCCCGCCGGTGAGCACGTCCCAGGGGCCGACCCCGAGCTCGGCGACGAGCCCCAGCCACAGCCCGACGGCGAACAGCACCAGGCCGACGTTGAGCTTGACCAGCCGCCAGGTCATCGCCGCACCAGCCCGCTGACGGCGACCGCGACCAGCGTCAGCGCCACGCCGACGACGGTCAGCGGGCCGACTCCCGCGTCGTGCACCGGCACCAGCAGGTCCAGCAGCAGGCCGCCGGTGAGCTGGCCGGCCGTCACCGCCAGGCCGAGGCGGAGCACGCCGAGCCGGCGGACGACGAGCGCGGCCACCGCGACGAAGGACGCGCCCATCGGCCCGCCGGTGTAGAGCCACCACTGGCCGGGTCCGGGCCAGCTGCCGACGTCGAGTCCCTGCAGGGCCGCGTGCAGGAGCACCCCGAGGACCAGGGCGATCGTGCCGACGACGAAGTTGACGAGGGTGGCCACTCCGGCGTCGCCGGTGGTGTGCCGCACCCGGCCGTTCAGCGCCTGCTGCAGCGAGATGGCGAAGCCCGCCGCCACGACGAGGACGAGGAGCAGCGGCTCGGCGTCGCGGGCGACGTCGCCGAGGGTGCTGATGCCGACCGCGACGAGGCACAGCACCGCACCCGCGACACGAGGCCAGGTCAGGTGGTGGGCGCCGCCCGGGCCGATCCCGAGGCGGTCCACCAGCAGCCCGCCGCTGGTCTGCCCGGCGACCAGCCCGACCGTCAGCAGCGCGACGCCGATCTCGGGGGCGGCGGCTGCCCCCACGGCGACGAGCGACGCCCCGCCGAGACCGCCGAGCCGCTGCGGCCAGGGCACGTCGCGGACCCGCGCGGCGGCGGCGCGCGCGGCGGGTCGCGCCAGCACGACGGCGACCACGGCCACCAGGCCCGTGCCGAAGGAGACGAGCGCGGTCAGCAGGGCGTCGCCGAGCGCGACCTTGAGCTCGCCGTTGATCTGCTGCTGCAGCGCGACCATCGCCCCCGAGGCGACCGCTGCCGTGAGCGGCAGCACGGCGGATCCCGGGGCGGTCACCGGCACGGTGACCGGCGCCGTCACTCGACGATCTTGGAGATGGGCAGCTCGAGGATGTCCATCGCGCCGGCCGCCTTCAGCGACGGGATCAGCGTGTTGACGCCCTTCTTCGGCACGACGGTCTCCAGCGCGCGCAGCTCGCCCTTGGCCGTGGTCATGACCGTCGGCGACGCCATCGCGGGCAGCACCGCGAGCACGTCGTCGAGCTGGTCGGCCGGCACGTTGAGCTTGAGCAGCACCTGACCGCGAGCGCGCAGGGCGCCCTGGAGCAGGACGACGAGGTCGTCCATCGCCGCGCGCTTGTCGGGGTCGTCGTACGCCGCCCGGTTCGCGAGCAGCTCGGTCCGGCTGGTGAGCAGCGTCGCGATGATCTTCAGGCCGGCCTTGCGCAGGGAGGAGCCGGTCTCGGTCAGGTCGACGATCGCGTCGACGATGTCCGGGATCTTCGCCTCGGTCGCGCCGTGGCTGGTGAAGACCTTGGCCTTGACGCCGTGCTCCTCGAGGAAGCGCTTGGTCGTCTCCGGCATCTCGGTCGAGATGCGCACGCCGTCCGGCAGGTCGGTGACGGAGTTCCAGGGCGACTCCTTCGGCACCGCGAGCACGACGCTGACGACGGCCTCGCCGGCGCGGCCGCCGCCGATCTCGCCCAGGCTGACGACGTCGGCGCCCGTCTCGGTGACCCAGTCGCGGCCGCTGATGCCCAGGTCGAAGATGCCCTGCTCGACGTAGGTCGGGATCTCCTGCGGGCGCAGGAAGCGGACCTTGTCGATCCGGGGGTCGTCGACGCGCGCGTGGTAGTCGCGGTCCCCGCCGCGGACGACGTGCAGGTCGGCGGCGGAGAACAGCTCGAGGACCTGCTTCTCCAGGCTGCCCTTGGGCAGGACGATCGCGAGCATCATGAGCCTTCTCGGGTGTGGGTGCCGGTGCGGAGCCGCTTCAGGGTGACGGCCGTGTCGAGAGCTGCGAGGACGGCCTCGCGGCCCTTGTCCTCGGAGGAGCCGGGCAGGCCGCTGCGGGCGCGGGCCTGCTCCTCGGTGTCGCAGGTGAGCACGCCGTTGCCGACGGGTGTGTGGCTGTCCAGCGACACGCGAGTCAGGCCGTACGTCACGGCGTCGCAGACGTACTCGAAGTGCGGTGTGCCGCCGCGCAGGACGAGGCCGAGCGCGGCGACGGCGTCATGGGTGGCGGCGAGCGCCTGGACGACGACCGGGAGCTCGACGGCGCCGCTGACCCGCACGACGGTCGGCTCGTCGACACCGCACTCCCCCGCCGTCCGGACGGCGGAGTCGAGCAGCGCGGTCGTGATCTCGTCGTGCCAGCGGGTCGCGACGATCGCCAGGCTGAGCCCCCGTGCGTCGACGGAACCGCCTGCAGGAGCGCCCTTCCCGCTCATTCCACCGCTCCGGCACTGGCTTCCGTGGCCTCGTCCTCGAAGGCGGCGAGGCCGGGCAGGTCGTGGCCCATCCGGTCCCGCTTGGTCTGCAGGTAGCGCAGGTTCTCCTTGGTGGCGTGCACGGGAAGCGCCTGCCGGCCGACGATCTCGAGGCCGTAGCCCTCCAGCCCGGCGCGCTTGGTCGGGTTGTTGGTGAGCAGCCGCATGGTGCGGATGCCGAGGTCGACCAGGATCTGCGCGCCCGTGCCGTAGTCACGCGCGTCGGCCGGCAGGCCGAGCTCGAGGTTGGCGTCGACGGTGTCGGATCCCTTGTCCTGCAGGGAGTACGCCTGGAGCTTGTGCATCAGGCCGATCCCCCTGCCCTCGTGGCCGCGGACGTAGAGGACGACCCCGCGCCCCTCCCGCTCGACGGCCTCCAGGGCGGCGTCGAGCTGCGGACCGCAGTCGCAGCGGCGGGAGCCGAAGACGTCGCCGGTGAGGCACTCGGAGTGGACGCGTACGAGAACGTCCTCGCCGTCGCCGATCTCGCCCTTCACCAGCGCGATGTGGTCGGCCTCGTCGAGCTTGGACTGGTAGCCGACCGCGCGGAACTCCCCGTGCTTGGTGGGGATCTTCGCCTCCGCGACGCGCTCGACCTGCGACTCGGTCCGGCGGCGCCAGGCGATGAGGTCGGCGATCGAGATGATCGACAGGTCGTGCTCGGCGGCGAAGACCTTCAGCTCGTCGAGGCGAGCCATGTCGTTGCCGTCCTTCTCGCTGACGATCTCGCAGATCACGCCGACCGGGCGCAGCCCGGCGAGGCGGCAGAGGTCGACCGAGGCCTCGGTGTGGCCGGCCCGGCGCAGCACCCCGCCCTCGAGCGCCCGCAGCGGGTTGATGTGGCCGGGGCGCGTGAGGTCGTACGGCGTGGTGGCCGGGTCGGCGAGGACCTGCATCGTGCGGGCGCGGTCAGCGGCGGAGATGCCGGTGCTGATGCCGGTCCGGGCGTCGACGGTGATCGTGTAGGCCGTGCGCATCCGCTCCTGGTTCGCACCGACCATGAGCGGGATCTCGAGCCGGTCGAGGTCCTCGCCGGTCATGGGCACGCAGATGTAGCCCGAGGTGTAGCGGGTCATGAACGCGACCAGCTCCGGGGTGGCCTTCTCGGCGGCGAAGACGAGGTCACCCTCGTTCTCGCGGTCCTCGTCGTCGACCACGACGACCGCCTTGCCGGCGGCGATGTCGGCGATCGCCCTCTCGATGGTGTCCAGGCCCGTCACGGGCGCCTGCGCGGTCACGGCTTCTCCTCGTTCGCCGTCGGCGGGCGGACCCCGGCGAGCAGCAGCTTCTCGACGTACTTGGCCATGACGTCGACCTCCAGGTTGACCGGGTCGCCCGGCCCCCGGCTCCCCAGGGTGGTCAGCCCGAGCGTGGTGGGGATCAGGCTGACCTCGAACCAGTCGTCGCCCACCGCGCTGACGGTCAGCGAGACGCCGTCGACGGTGATGGAGCCCTTCTCGACGACGTAGCGGCCGAGGTCACCGGGCAGCGAGATCCGGACGACGGTCCAGTGCTCGTCCGGGGTGACGCGCTCGACCTGCCCGGTGCCGTCGACGTGCCCCTGCACGACGTGGCCGCCGAGCCGGTCCGAGACGCGGACGGCCCGCTCGAGGTTGACCCGGCTGCCGACGTCGACGGCGCCCAGGCTGGAGCGGCGCAGCGTCTCGGCCATCACGTCGGCGGTGAAGACGCCGTCACGGCTGTCGACGACGGTCAGGCAGACGCCGTTGACGGCGATCGAGTCGCCGTGCCCGGCGTCGCTGGTCACGAGCGGCCCGCGCACGGTCAGCCGCGCGGCGTCCGGCAGAGGCTCCACGGCGACGACCTCGCCGAGCTCCTCGACGATCCCGGTGAACATCAGCGCACCGTCCTGAGGGTCAGTCGTACGTCCTCGCCGGTGCGAGTGACGTCGTCGAGCCGCAACCGGTGCATCCCCGCGATCGTTCCCACGCCCGCGGGACCCAGGGCCGCCGGCCCGTCGCCGAGCAGCGCAGGCGCGACGTAGCCGACGACCCGGTCGACGAGCCCGGCCGCGACGAACGCGCCGGCGAGGGTCGGCCCGCCCTCCAGGAGCACGCTGACCACGTCGTGCTCGTCCTGCAGCAGAGCCAGCAGCGCGACCAGGTCGAGCTCGCCGTCGGGACCGGTCGGCACCTGCGCGGTGCGGGGGTAGCCGGGGTCCTCGAGCAGGGGTCCGGTGACCACCAGCGCGGGCCGGTCTCCGGCCAGGCAGCGGGCGGTGAGCGGAGTGCGGCCGGTGCTGTCGACGACGACGCGCAGCGGCTGGTGACCGGGGTCGGGGCGGGCGTCGAGCAGCGGGTCGTCGGCGAGCACGGTCCCGACCCCGGCGAGCACCGCGTCGACCTCGCCGCGCAGCCGGTGCACGTCGGCGCGGGACTGCTCGCCGGTGACCCAGCGGGAGGTCCCGTCCGCGGCGGCGCTGCGGCCGTCGAGGGTGGCGGCGTACTTCCAGGTGACGTACGGCCGGCCGAGCCGGCGGCTGGCCAGCCACGCCTCCAGCGGGCCGAGCGCGGCCTCGTCGGCGAGCACGCCGGTCTCCACGTCGACGCCGGCGGAGCGCAGGACCTCGGCGCCCCCGCCGGCCTGCTCCGTCGGGTCCGCGCAGGCGACGACGACCCGGGCGACCCCGGCCTCGAGCAGCGCGGTCGTGCACGGCCCGGTGCGGCCGGTGTGCGCGCAGGGCTCGAGCGTGACGACGGCGGTGCCACCGCGGGCGCGCTCCCCGGCCTGCTGCAGCGCGACGACCTCGGCGTGCGGGCCGCCCGCGGGGCGGGTCCAGCCCTCGCCGACCACGGCGCCGGTGGCGTCGAGGACAACGGCCCCCACGGGCGGGTTGGGGCTGGTCGTGCCGAGGGCGGCAGCCGACAGCTCGATCGCGCGCCGCAGGGCGCGCGTCTCGGTGTCGCTGGCCATTCGGGTCCCCTGCCGTCGTGGACGCGGCTCCGGGGACGGGTCGGTGCGGGCGCGGGCGCGCTTCACACCGCCCCGCGCGCTGCCTCTCCTCCGGACTCTCACCGTCGGTCCCGGAGTTGCACCGGGTCCACCGCTGGCTGGCTGCGAGCGGGTCGCGGACTGTCACCGCCGGTCAGGAATCTCACCTGCCCCGGAGCGCGCGTGACTGTCAGGACCAGTCTGCCACGCAGGACCCGCGGCGCCGGGCGGACCGTCCCACTCGGTGGGACGGTGACGTCAGTCGCAGCGGGAACGGCGGTCGACGGCGACCATCGAGCCGACCCGCGTCTTGGCGAAGCTCTTCATCTCGGCTGCCGCGGCCACCACCGCGCGGTGGTCCCGTTCGCCGTCCCGGTCACAGGCGATCCCGATGCTGACCGAGACGATGGGGTGCCGGCGCAGCTCCATCCGGCGGTCGACGACCTCCAGGAAGCCGCGCTCGAGGTCGCCCTCGTCGTAGTGGCGCGGTACCTCCGCCGCCCACGACGCGACGAGCCGGTTCCCCAGCGGCTCGGCCTGGGAGGGCGTGCAGACGACGACGAAGTCGTCGCCGCCGACGTGGCCGAGGAACGGCTGCGGCTCGCCGGCCTGCGCCACCGTCGCCTGCAGGCAGACCGAGAGGGCGAGCAGCAGCTTGTCGCCGCGCAGGAAGCCGTAGGCGTCGTTGAAGCTCTTGAACTCGTCGAGGTCGACGTGGCAGACGGCGTACGGCTCCAGGCTCCGCGCCCGGGCGGCGATCTCGAGGTCGATCCGGTGGTTGCCGGGCAGGCCGGTCAGCGGTGACGTCGAGCGCACCTCGGCCGTGCGGCGCAGCGTGGTCTGCACGCGCGCGATGAGCTCGAGGGTGTCGAAGGGCTTGACGATGTAGTCGTCGGCACCCGCGGTCAGGCCCACGACCTTGTCCGCGGACAGCGACTTGGCCGTCAGCAGCACCACGGGCAGCGCGGCCGTCGCGGCGCTGGACCGGATGGCCCGCAGCACCTCGACGCCGTCGAGCACGGGCATCATCACGTCGAGCAGCAGCAGGTCCGGCGGGTTCGCCCGGACCGCGTCCAGAGCCGCCTGGCCGTCGTGGACGACCTCGACCTGGAAGCCCTCGAGGCTGAGGTTGATCTCGACGAAGCGCGCGATGTCCGGGTCGTCGTCGGCGACCAGGACCCGGCCGGTCACGGAGCGGCCTCGACCAGCGGCGCCGCCTGCGCCCGCAGCGCTGCGATCGCCTTGGCCGGGTCGCCGGCGCCGTAGACGGCCGAGCCCGCGACGAAGACGTCGGCGCCGGCCTCCGCGCACTGCTCGATCGTGCTCGCGCTGACGCCGCCGTCGACCTGCAGCCAGACGCCCGAGTCGCCGATCAGCTGCCGGGCACGCCGGATCTTGGGCAGCACGACGTCGAGGAAGGCCTGGCCGCCGAAGCCCGGCTCGACGGTCATGAGCAGCAGCATGTCCAGCTCGGGGAGCAGGTCGGAGTACGGCTCCACCGGCGTCGCGGGCTTCAGCGCCATCCCGGCGCGGGCGCCCTCCTTGCGGAGCGCGCGCGCCAGCCGCACCGGCGCCGCCGCGGCCTCGACGTGGAACGTGACGCTGCCCGCGCCGGCCTCGGCGTAGGCCGGAGCCCAGCGGTCCGGGTCCTCGATCATCAGGTGGCAGTCCACCGGGATCGAGCTGCTCTTGAGGATGGCCTCGACGACCGGGAGGCCCAGCGTGAGGTTCGGGACGAAGTGGTTGTCCATGACGTCGACGTGCGCCCAGTCGGCGGCGCCGTCGATCCGGGCCAGCTCGTCCGACAGCCGCGCGAAGTCGGCCGACAGGATGCTCGGCGAGATCTGGGCACGACGCGGCACGGGACAGGCTCCTCAGTCTTGGGCGGGAATCCTACGGCGCAGCACCGCGAGGTACATCGCGTCGGTGCCGTGCAGGTGCGGCCAGAGCTGGACGGACGGGCCGTCGCCGAGGTCCGGCACGCCCGGCAGGAGCGGGCGCGCGTCGACCTGCTCGAGCTCCGGGTGCCGTCGCAGGACGTCGGAGACCGGCACCACGGTCTCGGCCAGGTGCGGGGAGCAGGTGACGTACGCCAGGACGCCTCCGGGGCGGAGCAGCCCCACGGCGGCCTCGAGCAGGTGGCCCTGCAGCTTCGTCAGGCCGGGCAGGTCCGAGGGCTGCCGTCGCCAGCGGGCCTCGGGCCGTCGGCGGAGCGCGCCCAGCCCGCTGCAGGGGGCGTCGAGCAGCACCCGGTCGGCGCTGCCGGGCGCGAGCGGCGGGGTGCGGGAGTCGGTGGTGACGACCGCCTGGACGCCGCTGCGCCGCACCAGCCGGGAGCGGTGGTGCTGCGCCTCGAAGGCGACCAGCCGCGCGCCGCGCTCGTCGGCGAGCGCCTGCAGCAGCGCGGCCTTGCCGCCCGGGCCGGCGCAGAGGTCGACCCAGGTGCGGTCGGGACCGTCGAGGGGGGTGGCGGCGAGGGCCAGGGCCATCAGCTGGCTGCCCTCGTCCTGGACGCCGGCCGTGCCGTGCTGGACCGCGCCGATCGCACCGGGGTCGCCCTCGGCCAGCCGGACCGCGCGCGGCGACCAGGGTCCGGGGGTGCCGCCGCTCTGCGCCACGAGCTCGTCGCGGTCGAGGCGACGGGCGACCAGGTGCACCTCGGGCCGCGTGTCGTCGGCCGCGAGGGCCGCGCCGGTCTGCCAGAGGTCGCCCTTCAGCGCGTCCCGGAACGCGCTGGCGATCCACTTGGGGTGGCTGTGCTCGAGCGCGAGCGCGCCCAGCCGGTCGTCGGCGGGGGCGAGCTCGGCGACCCAGGTGGCGAGGTCCTTGGCGGCGACCTTGCGCAGCACCGCGTTGACGAAGGCGACCGGCCCGGCGCTGACCACGCGCCGCGCGAGGTCCACGGTCGCCGACACGGCGGCGTGCGGCGGGATGCGGGTGCGCAGGAGCTGGTGCGCACCCAGGCGCAGCACGTCGAGCACGGGCGGGTCGACCTGCGCCAGCGGCCGGTCGATGCAGGCGGCGAGGACGGCGTCGTAGAGGCCCTGGCCGCGCAGCGCGCCGTACGCCAGCTCGGTCGCGAGGGCGGCGTCGCGCCCGGTGATGCCGCGCTCGCGCAGCAGCCCGGGCAGGACGAGGTTGGCGTACGCGTCCTTCTCCCGCACCGCCGCGAGCACGTCGTAGGCGGCGCGGCGCGGCTTGTCGTCCGCCGGCGGGGTGTACGGCCGGGCGGCGCGCCGCTTCTTGGGAGGCGGCGGCGTCACGCGAACCGCTCCCCCGGCTCGAGCCGCAGCCCGCGCAGCCAGTCCGCCGCGGCCATCGCGCCCTTGCCCTCGGGGCGGACGCCGCCCAGGCGCACGGCCGTCGTCGCCGTGCCGACCAGGCCGTCGCGGACCTCTCCCGGTGCGAGGGTCTCGTCGGTCGGCGTCACCGGGCCGAGCTTGACCCGCTTGTCCCGGAACGTCGTCCAGGCGCCCGGCGCCGGCGTGCAGGCGCGGATCCGCCGGTCGACGTGCAGCGCCGGGGCGGTCCAGTCGACCCGGGCGTCGGCGACGGTGATCTTGGGGGCCATGCTGACGCCGTCAGCCGGCTGGGGGCGCGGCTCGAGCGCCCCCTCCTCGATGCCGTCGAGGGTGGCGACGAGCAGGCCCGCCCCGGCAACGGCCAGCCGCTCGAGCAGGTCGCCGCTGGTGTCGGTCGGTCGTACGTCCTCGGTCGTCACGCCGAAGACCGGGCCGGTGTCCATGCCTGCCTCGAGCCGGAAGGTCGTCGCGCCGGTGACCTCGTCGCCGTGCAGGATCGCGTGCTGCACCGGGGCCGCGCCGCGCCAGGCGGGCAGCAGCGAGAAGTGCAGGTTGACCCAGCCGTGCGGCGGGATGTCGAGCACCGGCTGCGGGACGAGCGCGCCGTACGCCACGACCGGGCAGCAGTCCGGGGAGATCTCGCGCAGCCGCTGCTGGAACGCCTCGTCGCGCGGGTGGTCGGGGGTGAGCACCTCGAGGCCGGCCGCCTCGGCGCGCTCCCGCACCGGGCTGGGGCGCAGCGTGCGCCCGCGACCCGCGGGGGCATCGGGACGGGTGACGACGGCGACGACGTCGTGCCGGCTGGCCAGCAGCGCCTCGAGCGAGGGCACCGCGGGCTCGGGGGTGCCCGCGAAGACGAGCTTCAGCGCGCTCGCCCGAACAGCGGGTGGGGGCTGGCCTTCACCACGGGCGGCGGCTCGTTGGCCCACTCGGCGTTGCGGATCGCCTCCATGGCGGCCTTCTTGGTCTCCGGGTCGAGCCGGTCGATGAAGAGCACGCCGTCGAGGTGGTCGGTCTCGTGCTGCACGCACCGGGCGAGCAGGTCGCTGCCGGAGATGGTGATCGGGTCGCCGTAGACGTTCTGGCCGTGCGCGACGACGTCCTTCTTGCGGATGCAGTCGAAGGTCAGGTCGGGCAGCGACAGGCAGCCCTCGGGGCCGTCCTGCTCCTCGTCGTTCGGGAAGTGCAGGACCGGGTTGACCAGGTGGCCGATCACGTCGTCGACGTCGTAGACGAACACGCGCAGGCCGACGCCGATCTGCGGTGCGGCGAGCCCGACCCCGGGCGCCTCGATCATCGTGTCGGCGAGGTCCTTGACGAGGGTGCGGAGCTCCTTGTCGAAGGTCGTGACCTCGGCGGCCGGCGTGCGCAGGACGGGGTCGCCGAGCAGGCGGATCGGTCGGGTGGCCACCGCATCAGGCTAGACGAGCACGCGGGGGTCGACCTCGACGCGGACCGGCTCGGCCTTGCGGGCGCTGCGGACCCCCGCGGCGGCCTTGAGCGCTGCGGCGAGCTCGGCCGCGGCGGTGCGCGGGGCGCGTACGAGCACCCGCTCCCGGTCCTCGTCGAGGCCGACCGGGCCGAGCACGTCGGCGCGCAGCGGTGCGGGGAGCCCGGCGACCAGCTCGGCCACCGCTGCCGGGGGGCCGTCGACGGCTGCCATCCGGACCGCGGGCGGGAAGCCGTGGGCCGCCCGGTCGGCGAGCTCGCGCTCGGCCGCGCCGACCGGGTCCCACCGGATCAGCGCCTGGACGGCGGGCAGGCCGCGGTCGGCGACGACCACGACCCGGCCCTCCGGCCTCGCGAGGGCGGCGGCGGCGAACCAGCGCCGCAGCGCCTCCTCACCGGCCCGCAGGTCGGCCCGGCCGAGGACCGCCCAGCCGTCCAGGAGGAGCACGGCGCCGTAACCGCCGTCGGCGACCGGCTCGGCGCCGGGGGTGCTGATCACGAGGGCCGGTCCGGAGTCGACCCGGGCCAGGACGCCGTCCTTGCCGCTGGTGCGGACCGCGACGCCCGGGAAGGCCCGGCCGAGCTCCTCGGCGGTGCGCCGGCTGCCGACGACGACGGCGCGCAGCTGCCGGCCGTCGCACTCCGGGCAGCGCCAGTCGCCGGCGACCCGCCCGCACCAGCGGCAGGCCGCGACGGCATGGCCGGAGGTGGTCGCGAGCGGGCCGGCGCACGCCGAGCAGCGGGCCGGGGTCCGGTCGCGGATGCAGGCCAGGCTTGGGACGTAGCCGCGGCGCGGGACCTGCACCAGGACGGGGGCGTCCTGCGCCAGGGCGGCGCGCGCGGCGTCGAAGGCCGCAGCAGGGAGCCGGGCGGCCTGAGCGAGGGGGTCGCGGGCGAGCTGGTCGTCACTGGTGCCGTCGACCGCGGGCGCTGTCGCGCGGACCGTCGCGCGCTCGGCCGTGACCGGCCGGGCCCAGCCGGTCTCGACCAGCAGCTGGGCCTCGGCCGTGCGGGCGTGGCCGCCGGCGAGGAAGGCCGCGCCGGTCAGGTGCGCGCGCAGGGCCAGCACCTCGCGCACGTGGGGGTAGGGCGCCCGCGGCTCGGCGTGCAGGTCGTCGCCGTCGTCCCAGACGGCGACCAGCCCGAGGTCGCGCACCGGGGCGAACGCGGTCGCCCGGGTTCCGACCGCCACGCGGACCTCGCCGCGCAGCACCCGCAACCAGCGGCGGTAGCGCTCGGCCGGCCCGAGATCGGCGGACAGGCTGACCGCCGGCACGCCTGCCTCGGCCAGCGCGCCGGCGACCCGGTCCAGGTCACGCGAGTCGGGGACGACGACCACGACGCCCCGGCCGCTCGCCGCGCACGCCCGGGCGGCGGTGGCCAGCTCGGCCGGCCAGCTCGGGCCGGGCAGCGCGGTCCAGACCGCGCGCGGGCTGGCGCCCTCGGCCAGGGCGGTGAGGAAGCCGGGGCCTGCCGGGTAGCGGGACCAGCTGCCCGGCTCGGGCGCCGTCGGGGGCTCCGCCGGCGACTGCGGCTCCTCGGCCTCGGTGCGGGCGTGCCGGGGCGGGATCGCCAGCCGGAGCACGTCCGGCAGCGTGCCGGCGGTCCGGTCCGCGACCGCACGCGCCAGAGCGGCGACCTCGTCGGTCAGCACCCGCTCCGGGCTGACCACCGTCAGCGGCGCCAGCCGGCCGGGGTGCTCGCTCGCCTCGGCTCGTTGCAGGACCCAGCCGTCGACGAGCCGCCCGGCGAAGCGGACGCGCACTCGTACGCCCGGCTGCGCGTCGCTGTCCGCGGTCGCCGGCACGGCGTAGTCGAAAAGCCGGTCCAGGTGGGCCAGACCGGTGTCGACGGCGACCCGGGCGACGGGAAGGTGCTCGGCGAGCGGGGCGGGCGGCTTGCCCTGGGGCGTGCGCTTGCGCGGGGGCTTCAGCCCCAGCGGCAGCACGTCCTCGGTCACGGCCCCGAGGCTAGGCGCGCAGGGTGACAACTCTCCTTGCGTCCTGCTGAGAGGAGCAGCTCACGCGGGGCGCAGCAGGACGCAAGGGACCTGCCGCTACTGGCCGGCGGCCTTCTTCAGCAGCTCGGCGCGGTCGGTCGACTCCCAGGTGAAGTCCGGCAGCTCGCGGCCGAAGTGGCCGTAGGCGCTGGTCTGGGCGTAGATCGGGCGCAGCAGGTCCAGGTCGCGGATGATCGCGGCCGGGCGCAGGTCGAAGACGTCGACGATCGCCTTCTGCAGGTCCTCGTCGGAGATGACGCCGGTGCCGAACGTGTCGACGAACAGGCCGACCGGCTCCGCCTTGCCGATGGCGTACGCGACCTGCACCTCGCACTTGCTCGCGAGGCCGGCGGCGACCACGTTCTTGGCGACCCAGCGCATGGCGTAGGCGGCCGAGCGGTCGACCTTGGACGGGTCCTTGCCGGAGAAGGCGCCGCCGCCGTGGCGGGCGTAGCCGCCGTAGGTGTCGACGATGATCTTGCGGCCGGTCAGGCCGGCGTCGCCCATCGGGCCGCCGATGACGAACTTGCCGGTCGGGTTGACCAGCAGCCGGTAGCCCTCGGTCTCGAGGCCGATGTCGGCGATCTCGGGAGCGACGACGTGCTCGGCGATGTCCGGGGTGAGCAGGCTGACGATGTCGATGTCCTCGGCGTGCTGGGAGGACACGACCACGGTGTCGAGCCGGACCGGCTTGCCGTCGACGTACTCGATGGTGACCTGCGTCTTGCCGTCCGGGCGGAGGTACGGCACGGTGCCGTCCTTGCGGACCTGGGTCAGCCGCTTGGACAGCCGGTGGGCCAGCGCGATCGGCAGCGGCATCAGCTCGGGGGTCTCGTCGCAGGCGAAGCCGAACATCAGGCCCTGGTCGCCGGCGCCCTGCTTCTCGAGCTCGTCGGTCTCGCCCTCGACGCGGTGCTCGTAGGCGTCGTCGACGCCCTGGGCGATGTCGGGGCTCTGCGCGCCGATGGAGACGCTGACGCCGCAGCTCGCGCCGTCGAAGCCCTTCTTGCTGCTGTCGTAGCCGATCTCGAGGATCCGGTCGCGCACGATCGCCGGGATGTCGGCGTAGGCCTCGGTGGTGACCTCACCGGCGATGTGCACCTGGCCGGTCATGATCAGCGTCTCGACGGCGACGCGGCTCTTGGGGTCCTGGGCGAGCAGGGCGTCGAGGATCGAGTCGCTGATCGCGTCGGCGATCTTGTCGGGGTGGCCCTCGGTGACCGACTCGGACGTGAACAGACGACGGGACACGGGGCTCCTCAGTGGGGTAGCGGCTCGCGCAGATGCGCGCAGGCGATCGCGATCAGCCTACCGAGGGTCGAGCCGGGCTCCGACGAGGTCCCAGACCGCGTCGGCCAGGGCCTCCTTGCTGCCCAGCGGCACCTCGGTCGCGGTGCCGTCGGCGGCCAGCACCGTCGCGGCGTTGTCGTCGGTCTCGAAGCCGGTCGGGTGACCCGCCTCGCCGACCTCGTTGACGACCAGCAGGTCGCAGCCCTTGCGCGCCAGCTTGGCCCGGCCGTGGGTCAGCACGTCCCCGTCGGCGTCGCCGGTCTCGGCGGCGAACCCGACGAGCAGCTGCCCGGGCTTTCGAACCGCGACCAGCTCGGCCAGCACGTCGGGGTTCTGGACGAGCTCGACGGTCAGGGTCTCGGTCTTCTTGCGCTTGGTCGCCAGCCGCTCCACGGGGCGGTAGTCGGCGACAGCAGCAGCCATCACCACGACGTCGGCCGCCTTGCCCTCGGCGAGCACCGCGTCGCGCAGCTCCAGAGCGCTGGTCACCCGGCGGACGGTCACACCGGACGGGTCCGGCAGGGCGGCGCTGCTGACCAGGACGACCTCGGCGCCGCGCGCGGCTGCCGTACGCGCCAGGGCGTAGCCCTGCTTGCCGCTGGAGCGGTTGCCCAGGAACCGCACCGGGTCGAGGTGCTCGCGGGTGCCGCCGGCGCTGATGACGACGCGGCGGCCGGCGAGGTCCTGCTCGCGACCGGCGAGGGCGTGCACGCAGATCTCGAACAGGTCGGCGGCCTCCGGGAGGCGGCCCTTCCCGGAGTCCTGGCCGGTCAGCCGGCCGACCGCCGGCTCGACGACCTGCACGCCCCGGGAGCGCAGCGTGGCGACGTTGGCCTGCGTCGCGGCGTGCTCCCACATCTCGGTGTGCATGGCGGGCGCGAGGACGACGGGACACCGCGCGGTCAGCAGCACGTTGGTGAGCAGGTCGTCGGCCAGGCCGTGCGCGGCCTTCGCGAGCAGGTCGGCGGTGGCCGGCGCGACGACGACGAGGTCGGCCTGCTGGCCGATCCGGACGTGCGGGACCTCGTGGACGCCGGTCCAGACGTCGTTGCTCACCGGCTTGCCGGAGAGAGCAGCCCAGGTCGGCGCGCCGACGAACTCCAGCGCGGCCCGGGTGGGCACGACGGTGACGTCATGGCCGGACTCGGTCAGCCGGCGGAGCAGCTCGACGGCCTTGTAGGCGGCGATGCCGCCGGCCACGCCCAGGACGACGCGGCTCATCGCAGACCTAGACGGCCGGGTCGGCGACCTGCTCGTGCGTGAGCAGCCCGGCGTTGATCTCGCGCAGCGCGATCGACAGCGGCTTCTCCTGCACACCGGTCTCGACCAGCGGGCCGACGTACTCGAGCAGGCCCTCGCCGAGCTGGGAGTAGTAGGCGTTGATCTGCCGCGCGCGCTTGGCGGCGTAGATGACCAGGGAGTACTTCGAGTCCGTGGCGGCGAGCAGCTCGTCGATCGGGGGGTTGGTGATGCCGATCGGGTTGGCGACAGTGCCGGCCACAGGGAACTCCTAGCTCGGGGAAACTCCCATCAACGCTACCAGCCGGTCGGCTGCCGCCTCGAGGTCGTCGTTGACGACCACGACGTCGAACTCGTCCTCCGCCGCCATCTCGATCCGCGCCCGGTCGAGCCGGCTCCGGATGGTCGCGGCGTCCTCGGTCCCGCGGCCGGTCAGCCGGCGGGCCAGCTCGTCGAAGGTCGGCGGCGCGAGGAAGACCAGCTGCGCGTCCGGCATCTGGGCGCGGACCTGCCGCGCGCCGTGCAGGTCGATCTCCAGCAGGACAGGGGTGCCCGCGGCCAGCTGCTCCTCGACCGGTCGTCGCGGAGTGCCGTACGACGCCCCCATGTGGGCGTCGTGCTCGAGCAGCTCGCCGGCCCCGACCATCCGGTCGAACTCCGCCTGGTCGACGAAGAAGTACTCGACCCCCTCGGTCTCCCCCGGCCGGGGCGCCCGCGTGGTCACGCTGACCGACAGCCACACGTCGGGGTGCCGGCCGCGGAGCACCTTCACGACGCTGCCCTTGCCGACGCCCGAGGGGCCGGACAGGACCGTCAGCCTGCCGGAGCTCAAGAGGCGCTGAACTCGCGGACGAGCGCCTCGCGCTGCTTGGTGCCGAGCCCGCGCACGCGACGCGACGGCGAGATCTCCAGCCGCTCCATGATCCGCTGCGCGCGGACCTTGCCGACGCCGGGCATGGCCTCGAGCACCGCGACGACCTTCATCTTGCCGATGACCTCGTCGTTGTCGCCGTCGGCGAGCACCTGGTCCAGGCTCGCGCCGCTGCTCTTGAGCCGGACCTTCAGCGCCGCCCGGGCCTTGCGCGCGGCGGCGGCCTTCTCGAGGGCGGCGGCGCGCTGCTCGGGCGTGAGGGGCGGCAGCGCCACGCGGTTCACCTCGGGAGTCGTTCGCGAAGGGTGCAGCAGGACCAACGGAACGTAGCGGCGCGACGACCCCAGGGGCAACGGGGGGTGGGTCAACTCCGCGACAGCGACGCGGCGATGCTCGCCGCGGCCGCGCCGGGGTCCGCCGCGCCGGTGATGGGACGGCCGATCACGAGCAGGTCGGCACCGTCGGCGAGCGCCTGCTCGGGCGTGGCGACGCGGGCCTGGTCCTGGACGTCGGCCCCGGCCGGACGGACGCCGGGCGTGATGAGCACGACCCCGGGGCCCACCTCTGCGCGTACGGCCGCGACCTCCTGCGGGGAGCAGACCAGCGCTCCGGCACCCGCCCCCACGGCGAGCGAGGCGAGCCGGCGCACGGCGTCCAGCGGCGGGCCGGCCAGGCCGACGGCGTCGAGGCCCTCGGCGGACAGGGACGTGAGCACGGTGACCGCGGCGATGGTCGCGCCGTCCGCCGCGTCGACGGCCGCGCGGACCATGTCCGCTCCCCCGCTGGCGTGCACGGTGAGGAAGCGCGGCTTGAGTCGGGCGACCGAGCGCACGGCTCCCGCGACGGTGTTGGGGATGTCGTGCAGCTTCAGGTCGAGGAAGAGCTCGGCACCCGAGCCGCCGCGGACGCTGTCGACGATCGAGGGGCCGGTGCGGCAGAAGAGCTCGAGGCCGACCTTCACCACCGCCACGTGCGGCGTGACGGCCCGGGCCCACAGCGCCGCGGTCTCGGCGTCGGGGGCGTCGAGCGCGACGGCGATGGGGGCTCTCACGAGGTCTCCTCGAAGGTGTCGTCGAACGATCGGCGCAGGTCCACGACGGGCTCGTCGCCGACCGGGTCGGGGGTCTCGGGCACGGACGGGACCGGCGGGCGGTGCGCCAGCCCGATCACGTCGGCCAGCCGGGCGATCCCCCGCTCGGCCAGCGCGTGCTCGAGCTCGGCCAGCACGCGCACCGGCGCGGTGGGGTCGCCGAAGACGGTGGTGCCGACGCTGACCGCGCTGGCGCCCGCGAGCAGGAACTCCAGCGCGTCGAGGCCGGTGCGGATGCCGCCCATGCCGAGGATCGGCACGTCCGGCAGCGCAGCGTGCACCTGCCAGACGCAGCGGACGGCGACCGGTCGGATGGCGGGACCCGAGAGGCCGCCGGTGACGCCGGCCAGGGCGGGGCGCATGGTCGTGGTGTCGATGACCATGCCGAGCAGGGTGTTGATGACCGACAGGCCGTCGGCGCCCGCGTCGACGCACGCCTTGGCGATGGTGGTGATGTCGGTGACGTCGGGGCTGAGCTTGGCGAAGACCGGGGTGCCGACCGCGGTGTTCTGGCGCACGGCCTGGATGACCCCGGAGGATGCGCGCGGGTCGCAGGCGAAGACCTGCCCGCGGTCCTCGACGTTGGGGCAGGAGATGTTGACCTCGAGCATGCTGACGGCCGGGTGGCCGCGGAGCTTCTGCGCGAGCTTCGCGTAGTCCTCGACGCTGCCGCCGGCGATCGACACGACCGCCCGCGCGCCGCGGTCGGCCAGCCACGCCAGGTCCTTCTCGAGGAACTGGTCGATCCCGGGGCCCTGCAGGCCGATCGAGTTGAGCATCCCGCTGGGGGTCTCGGCCATCCGCGGCGTCGCCCGCCCGGAGCGCGCGTCGAGCATGATCGACTTGGTGACGACGCCGCCGATGCGGGTGACGTCGAAGAACTGGTCCAGCTCGCGACCGGCGGCCGCGCAGCCGGAGGCCGTGAAGACCGGGTTGGGGAAGGTGACCCCCGCGAGCTTCGTGGTGAGGTCCGTCATCGGTGCGCCCCCGGTGCGGTGATGGCGCCGACCGTGTCGAGCGGCACGGTGCCGACGTCGTCCCAGCGCACCCGGTCGCCGAGGAAGACCGGTCCCTCGACGCAGGAGCGGACCATCCGCGTCAGGCCGTCGTCGCCGACGACCGGGAGCACGCAGGTCATGCAGACTCCGATGCCGCAGGCCATCGACTCCTCGACCGCCACCTGGCACGGGATCCCGCGCTCCGCAGCCAGATCGGTGACCGCGCGCAGCATCGCCATGGGCCCGCAGGCGTAGACGACGTCGGCGCGGCTCTTGTCGAGCACCCCGGGCAGCACGTCGCTGACCCGTCCCCGCCGGCCCATCGACCCGTCGTCGGTGGTGACCGCGATGGAGTCGGCCATCCGCTTGGCCTCCATGAAGCCGAAGAGCTTGTCGGCCGTGCCGGCGCCCAGCACGATGTCGACCCGGCAGCCGCGCTCGCGCAGCGCGGTCGCGAGCGGCAGCAGCGGCGCGCTGCCGTAGCCGCCGCCGACGAGGGTGACGTTGACCGGGCTCTTGGGCAGCCGGAACGGCTTGCCCAGCGGCCCGACGACGTCGAGCTTGTCCTGCGGGCGGCGCTGCGAGAGCCACGCCGTGCCCTTGCCGTGCACAGCGAAGACGAACTCCACGGTGCCGCCGTAGACGCCGCGGTCCTTGACGTCGTAGATGGCGAACGCCCGGCGCAGCAGCATGCTCGACTCCGGCCCGCCGACCTGGACGGCCAGGAAGTGACCCGGCCGGGTGAGCTCCGGGATGCCGGGCGCCACGACGGTCATCGCCTGGTAGGCGCCGACCTTCTTGATGCTGAGGATCTCGCCCTGGACCTGCAGCGGCATCAGGCAGCCCCGCCGGGTCGGATGGTGGTGTGGTGCTCCTGCAGCGAGCGCACGCCGATGTCGCCGCGCACCAGCGCCTCGATGCCCTGCACGCAGGCCGCCGCGCCCTGCACCGTGGTGATGCAGGGGATGCCGCGCGCCACGGCCGCGGTGCGGATCTCGTAGCCGTCCTTGCGCGCACCGACACCGAAGGGCGTGTTGAGGATGAGGTCGACCTCGCCGGCGAGGATGAGCGGCACGATGTCGTCGCCCTTGCCGTGGGAGTGCTTGCCGACGACGGTGGCGTGCACGCCGTTGCGGCGCAGCACCTCCGCGGTCCCCTCGGTGGCCAGCACCTCGAAGCCCAGGTCGGCGAGCCGCTTCACCGGGAAGAGCACCGCGCGCTTGTCGCGGTTGGCGACGCTGACGAAGACGCGGCCCTTGGTGGGCAGCTCGCCGTACGCCGCCGCCTGGCTCTTGGCGTAGGCGGTGCCGAAGGTGCTGTCGATGCCCATGACCTCGCCGGTCGACTTCATCTCCGGCCCGAGGACGGTGTCGACGCCCTCGCCCGCCGCGGTGCGGAAGCGGCCGAACGGCAGCACCGCCTCCTTGACCGAGATCGGCGCGTCGTAGGGCAGGTCCGCACCGTCACCGGTCGCCGGGAGCAGCCCTTCCGCGCGCAGCTCGGTGATGGTCGCGCCGAGCATGATGCGCGCGGCCGCCTTGGCGACCGGGACGGCCGTCGCCTTGCTGACGAACGGCACGGTGCGGCTGGCGCGCGGGTTGGCCTCGAGGACGTAGAGCACGTCGTCCTTCAGGGCGTACTGCACGTTGAGCAGGCCGCGCACGCCGATGCCGCTGGCGATGCCCTCGGTGCTCACGCGGATCCGCTCCAGGTCGGCGCGGCCGAGGGTGATGGGCGGGAGCGCGCAGGCGGAGTCGCCGGAGTGGATGCCGGCCTCCTCGATGTGCTCCATGATCCCGGCGAGGAAGAGGTCCTCGCCGTCGTAGAGCGCGTCGACGTCGATCTCGACGGCGTCCTCGAGGAAGCGGTCGACGAGCACCGGCGCGTCCGGTCCGATGTGGGTCGAGCGGCTGACGTAGTCGACGAGCATGTCGTCGCTGTAGACGATCTCCATCCCGCGACCGCCGAGGACGTACGACGGCCGGACGAGGACCGGGTAGCCGACGGACTCGGCGATCGACTTGGCCTCGTCGTACGACCGGGCCATGCCGTACTTCGGCGCCGGCAGGCCGGCGGCTGCGAGCACGTCGCCGAACGCGCCGCGCTCCTCGGCCAGGTGGATCGCCTCGGGGCTGGTGCCGACGATCGGGACGCCGCAGTCCTTGAGCTCCTGCGCGAGCCGGAGCGGTGTCTGACCGCCGAGCTGCACGATGACGCCGACCAGCTCGCCGCCGCCCGCGCGCGCCGACTCCTGCTCGGCCGCGACCACCTCGAGCACGTCCTCGACGGTGAGCGGCTCGAAGTAGAGCCGGTCGCTGGTGTCGTAGTCGGTCGAGACCGTCTCGGGGTTGCAGTTGACCATCACGGTCTCGAAGCCGGCGTCGCTGAGCGCGAACGACGCGTGCACGCAGGCGTAGTCGAACTCGATGCCCTGCCCGATGCGGTTGGGACCGCTGCCGAGGATGAGCACCTTGCGCTTGGCGGAGGGCGCGACCTCGGTCTCCTCGTCGTAGGACGAGTAGTGGTACGGCGTCTCGGCAGCGAACTCGGCGGCGCAGGTGTCGACGGTCTTGTAGACCGGCCGCACTCCCAGGTCGTAGCGCAGCTGCCGGACCTCGACCTCGCTGAGCCCGCGGACGGCGGCGATCTGCTTGTCGCTGCACCCCATCCGCTTGGCCAACCGCAGCAGGTCGGCGTCGAGCTCGGGCGCGTCCGCGAGCTTCTGGCGGAGCTCGACCAGGCTGAGCAGCTGGTCGACGAACCACGGGTCGATGCCGGTCGTGTCGTAGACCTGCTGCGGCGTCGCGCCGAGGCGCAGCGCGCGCTCGACGGTGAGCAGCCTCATGTCGTGCGGCGTGCGGGCCGCGTCGAGCGCGTCCTCGGCGGTGCCCTCGGGGTCGGCGTCGAGCCAGAACTGCGACGGCGTGGCCTCGAGGCTGCGCATCGCCTTCTGCAGCGCCTCGACGAAGGAGCGGCCGATGGCCATCGCCTCGCCGACCGACTTCATCGTCGTGGTCAGCGTGTGGTCTGCGCCGGGGAACTTCTCGAAGGCGAAGCGCGGGATCTTCACCACGACGTAGTCCAGGCTCGGCTCGAAGCTGGCCGGCGTCTCCCGGGTGATGTCGTTGGGGATCTCGTCGAGGGTGTAGCCGATCGCGAGGCGGGCGGCGATCTTGGCGATCGGGAAGCCGGTGGCCTTGGAGGCGAGGGCGGAGGATCGCGACACCCGGGGGTTCATCTCGATGACGACGATGCGGCCGGTGTCGGGGTGCACCGCGAACTGGATGTTGCAGCCGCCGGTGTCGACGCCGACGGCGCGGATGATGGCGATCGCGAGGTCGCGCATCTTCTGGTACTCGCGGTCGGTGAGCGTCATCGCCGGCGCGACCGTGACGGAGTCACCGGTGTGCACGCCCATCGGGTCGAGGTTCTCGATCGAGCAGATGACGACGACGTTGTCGTTCTTGTCGCGCATCAGCTCGAGCTCGTACTCCTTCCAGCCCAGGATCGACTCCTCGAGCAGGACCTCGGTGGTGACGCTGGCGTGCAGGCCGCCGCCGCCGATCCGGCGCAGGTCCGCCTCGTCGTACGCGATGCCGCCGCCGGCGCCGCCCATCGTGAAGCTGGGGCGCACGACGACGGGGTAGCCGAGGTCCTCGACCCCGGCGATCAGCTCCTCCATCGTGTGGCAGACGACGCTGCGAGCGCTCTCGCCGCCGACCGACTCGACGATCTCCTTGAACTCCTGGCGGTCCTCGCCGCGGCGGATCGCGTCGACGTCGGCGCCGATGAGCTCCACGCCGTACTGCTCGAGAACGCCGGCCTCGTGCAGCGCCATCGCCGCGTTCAGGGCGGTCTGGCCGCCGAGGGTGGCGAGCAGGGCGTCGGGGCGCTCCTTCTCGATGATCTTGGTGACGAACTCCGGCGTGATCGGCTCGAGGTAGGTCGCGTCGGCGAACTCGGGGTCCGTCATGATCGTCGCGGGGTTGCTGTTGATGAGCGTGACCCGCAGCCCCTCGGCCTTGAGCACGCGGCAGGCCTGGGTCCCGGAGTAGTCGAACTCCGCGGCCTGGCCGATGAGGATCGGTCCTGAGCCGATGACCAGGACGTGGTTCAGGTCCTCGCGCTTCGGCATCAGGACTCCATCATCTTCGTGAACTGCGCGAACAGGCCGGTCGCGTCGTGCGGACCGGGGGCGGCCTCGGGGTGGTATTGCACGCTGAAAGCCCTGCTCTGCAGCAGGTTCAGCCCCTCGACGACGTCGTCGTTGAGGTCGACGTGGCTCGCCTCGACCGGGCCGTACGGCGTGTCGATCGGAGTGCCATCGACAGGCGCATCGACGGCGAAGCCGTGGTTGTGGCTGGTGATGTGCACCTTCCCGGTGCGCAGCTCCTGCACCGGCTGGTTCACCCCGCGGTGGCCGTAGCGGAGCTTGTAGGTGCCCAGCCCCAGTGCCCGGCCGAGGATCTGGTTGCCGAAGCAGATGCCGAACAGCGGGACGCCGGCGTCGAGGACCTGCCTCGTCGCGGCGACCGGGCCGTCGGTGGTCGCCGGGTCACCGGGACCGTTGGAGAGGAAGACGCCGTCGGGCCTGAGCGCGAGCAGCTCCTCCCCCGTCGTCGTCGCCGGCAGGACGTGCACCTCGACGCCGTGCTGCGCCATGTAGCGCGGGGTCGCGGCCTTGATGCCGAGGTCGAGAGCAGCGACGGTGAAGCGCTTCTCGCCGACGGCCGGGACGACGTAGGGCTTGTCGGTGGTGACCTCGTGTGCGAGGTCGGCGCCCTCCATGGGCGGGCTGGCCTGCACGCGACCGACGAGGCTGTCGACGTCGGTGAGGTGGTCGCCGCTGAAGATGCCGACCTTCATGGCGCCCCGCTCGCGCAGGTGGCGGGTGAGGGCGCGGGTGTCGATGCCGGAGATGCCGACGACGCCCTGGCTCTCGAGCTCCTCGTCGAGGCTGCGCGTGCTGCGCCAGCTGCTCGGGACCCGGCTGGGGTCGCGGACGACGTAGCCGCTCACCCAGATCCGGGAGGACTCCGGGTCCTCGTCGTTGACGCCGGTGTTGCCGATCTGCGGGGCGGTCATCACGACCACCTGCTTGTGGTAGCTCGGGTCGGTGAGCGTCTCCTGGTAGCCGGTCATGCCGGTGTTGAAGACCGCCTCGCCGAAGGTCTCGCCGACGGCGCCGTAGGCCGCGCCGCGGAACGAGCGGCCGTCCTCGAGGACGAGCAGGGCGGGAGTCACTGGGGCACCTCTTCGGGAGCGAGCTGGGCGGTGATGGCGTCGGCGAGGCGCCGGTGCTGGTCGTGGTCGTCGGCGCGGAAGCCGCTGGTGAGCAGCCGGTCGCCGAGCTGCCAGTCGACGAGCAGCAGGCCGTCGGTGCCGACGACCTTGCCGGCGAGCCGGGTGCCGGGGGCGGCGGCGCGGATGTCGCGGCTCGGGAGGTGCAGGTCGGGCAGGCCGTCGCGCTCGACCGTGACGCCGGCGGCGGTGACGGTCAGCCAGCCGGCGCCCCGGTCGGACAGGCCGTGGACGGCGATCCGGTCGAGCCAGTCGCCGGCCGTGGTGGTGCCGACGAAGAGCCCCTCGACCGGCGGGAGGAGCGGCTCGGCCGCCGGGGCCGTCGTTCGCGGCGCCGGCAGGTCGTCCTGGCGGCGCTGGCGGGAGCGCCAGCCCTTGAGCATGAGCAGGCAGAGCCCGGCGACGATCGCGAGGGTCGCCAGCGTGTAGAGAGCCCTCATGCCGGCTTGCCGTCGAGGACGGTGGGCCGGCCGCGCAGGAAGGTCGCGACGACGCGGGTGGGCAGCTCGCGCCCGGCGAACGGCGTGTTGCGGCTGCGGCTGGCGCTCGCAGCAGGGTCGACGGTCCAGCGGGCGCCGGGGTCGACGATGCAGAGGTTGGCCGGCTCGCCCACCGCGATCGGCCGGCCGTGGTCCTCGAGGCGGCCGATGCGCGCCGGTGCCTCGGACAGCCGCTCGGCGACCTGCCGCCAGGTGAGGCGACCGGGCTCGACCATCGTCTCGGCGACGACGGCGAGCGCCGTCTCGAGGCCGGTCATGCCGAAGGCAGCGGCGCCCCACTCGGCCTCCTTGTCCTCGAGCGCGTGCGGGGCGTGGTCGGTCGCGACGCAGTCGATCGTGCCGTCGGCGAGCCCCTCGCGCAGCGCCTCCACGTCGGCCTTGGTCCGCAGCGGCGGGTTCACCTTGAAGACCGGGTCGTAGCTGCCGGCCAGCTCGTCGGTCAGGACCAGGTGGTGCGGGGTGACCTCGGCGGTGACGTCCCAGCCCTTGCTCTTGGCCCAGCGGATCAGCTCGACGCTGCCGGCGGTGCTGACGTGGCAGACGTGCAGGCGGCTCTGCACGTGGGCGGCGAGCAGGCAGTCGCGGGCGATGATCGCCTCCTCCGCGACGGCGGGCCAGCCGGTGAGGCCGAGCAGGCTGCTGTTGACGCCTTCGTTCATCTGCGCGCCGACGGTGAGCCGGGGCTCCTGGGCGTGCTGGGCGATGACGCCGTCGAACGCCTTGACGTACTCCAGCGCGCGGCGCATCAGGCTGGCGTCGCTGACGCAGTGGCCGTCGTCGGAGAAGACCCGGACCCGGGCGGCGCTGTCGGCCATCGTGCCGAGCTCGGCCATCTGCTCACCGGCGAGGCCGATGGTCACGGCCCCGACCGGAGCGACGTCGCAGTGGCCGGCGTCGCGGCCGAGCCGCCAGACCTGCTCGACGACGCCGGCGGTGTCGGCGACCGGGTTGGTGTTGGCCATCGCGTGCACCGCGGTGAAGCCGCCGAGAGCGGCTGCCAGCGTGCCGGTCTCGACCGTCTCGGCGTCCTCGCGGCCGGGCTCGCGCAGGTGCGTGTGCAGGTCGACGAGGCCGGGGAGCAGCACGCCGGACCGCCCGTCGTACGTCGGATCGTCGCTGGCGCTCAGACCGGCGCCGATCTCGGCGATGCGCCCGTCGACGATGCGCACGTCGACGGGGTCGCCCTCGCCGTAGGGGCGGACGTTCGTGATGAGCATCAGTCGCTTCCGATCGCAGGCTCGGAGCCGCCGAGCAGCAGGTAGAGGACAGCCATCCGGACGCTGACGCCGTTGGCGACCTGCTCCACGATGGTCGAGCGGACGCCGTCGGCGACCTCGGGGGCGATCTCCATGCCGCGGACCATCGGGCCCGGGTGCATGACGATCGCGTCGTCGGAGAGCGCGGCGGCGCGGCGGACGTCGAGGCCGTAGCGGCGGGAGTACTCGCGGGTGCTCGGGAAGTACGCGGCGCCCATCCGCTCGCGCTGCACCCGCAGCATCATCACCACGTCGCTCTTGGGCAGCACGGCATCGAGGTCGTAGCCGACCGAGCAGGGCCAGGCGTCGACACCCGTCGGCAGCAGCGTCGGCGGGGCGATCAGGGTCACGTCGGCGCCCAGGGTGCTGAGCAGCAGGACGTTGGAGCGCGCGACGCGGCTGTGCAGGATGTCGCCGACGATGGTGACCTTCAGGCCCTCGATCCGGCCGAGCCGCTGGCGCATCGTGTAGGCGTCGAGCAGCGCCTGGGTCGGGTGCTCGTGGGTGCCGTCGCCGGCGTTGATGACCGAGCCGCGGATGAAGCGGCTCAGGTTGACGGGCGCACCGGACCACGAGTGGCGTACGACCACCGCGTCCGAGCCCATCGCCTCGAGGGTGAGCGCGGTGTCCTTGAGGGTCTCGCCCTTGCTGACGCTCGAGCCCTTGGCGCTGAAGTTGATGACGTCGGCAGACAGCCGCTTGGCGGCCAGCTCGAAGCTGGTGCGGGTGCGGGTCGAGTCCTCGAAGAAGAGGTTGACCACGGTCCGGCCGCGCAAGGTCGGGAGCTTCTTGACCGTGGCGCGCTCGGTGAGCTGGGCGAGCTCGGTCGCGGTGTCCAGGACGAGCGTCGCGTCCTCGAGGGTCAGGTCGGCTGCGGACAGCAGGTGGCGCTTCACCGCTCACCGCCTGCCGGACCCAGCAGGACCGCGTCCTGGCCGTCGTCCTCGCTCAGCATCACGTGGATCGTCTCCCGCAGGCTCGTCGGGATGTTCTTGCCGACGTAGTCCGCGCGGATCGGCAGCTCGCGGTGGCCGCGGTCGACGAGGACGGCGAGCTGGACGGCGCGGGGCCGGCCGAGGTCGGCGAGGGCGTCGAGCGCGGCGCGGACGCTTCGGCCGGAGAAGAGCACGTCGTCGACGAGGACGACGAGCTTGTCGTCGATGCCGTCGGCGGGGACCTCGGTCTCCTCGAGGGCCCGCGGGCTCTTCAGGCGGAGGTCGTCGCGGTAGAGCGTGATGTCGAGGCTGCCGGTGGGGATCTCCAGGCCGGTGAACGCCTGGACGCGGGCGGCGAGGCGGCGCGCGAGGGTGGTGCCGCGGGTAGGGATGCCGAGCAGGACCACGTCGGCGCCGCCGCGGGTCTTCTCGAGCAGCTCGTGGGCCATCCGGTCGACCGCCCGGCCGACCTCAGGCCCCTGCAGGACGGGGCGGGCGGCGGCGGGATCCCCCGACACCGGGCGTGCCTGGGCAGCCGACATGCGGCCTCCTTCCCCGCCTCACGGGACGGGCTCGGTGGAGGAAGTGCGTGCGGGTCCGACGGTACACCCGGGTCCCCGGCCGGGATCACCCGGCGCGGCTGCTTGACCGACCGTGACAGGCCCCGTACCGTGACTGTGCGTAACGAGAACAGCAGTGGGTAATCAGATCGACAGCACAACGTGGCGAGGCAGTGACACCGGGAGTATCACGGTCACCGCGTTCCGGACATTTCGGGGCGCATCTCCCGGTCGAGCCAGTGGTGAGACCGACGCCCCGTAGCGAACGACGCGGACCAGACCGCGCCTGACGACGGGAGCACGGCGATGACCGACTACGCGAAGTCCCTCGGCGCACGGCTGCGCGCCATCCGCACCCAGCAGGGCCTGTCCCTGCACGGTGTCGAGGAGAAGTCCCAGGGCCGCTGGAAGGCCGTCGTCGTGGGCTCCTACGAGCGCGGCGACCGCGCCGTGACGGTGCAGCGCCTCTCCGAGCTCGCCGACTTCTACGGCGTGCCGGTCAACGAGCTGCTGCCGGAGGGCCACACGGCCGCCGCAGGAGCTGCCAACGAGCCGGCCGCGCGCCTGGTGATCGACCTCGAGCAGCTGTCGACGGTGCCAGCCGACAAGGCAGCCCCGCTCGCGCGCTACGCCGCCACCATCCAGAGCCAGCGCGGCGACTACAACGGCCGGGTCCTGTCGATCCGCCAGGAGGACCTGCGGTCGCTCGCGGTCATCTACGACGCCTCCCCCGGCGCGCTCACCGAGCAGCTGATCGGGTGGGGCGTGCTGCACCCCGAGGCGCGGCGGGCGATCGAGGCGTAGCGTGCCAGGTCCGCCGGACCTGCGCGCGAGCGTCACCCCGGAGCAGGTGCGGCTGGCTCTGCTCGCCATGACGCTGCTCCTGGCTCCGCTCGACCTGGAGGTCATCCTCGTCGAGTCGGCGACGCGGGGCGAGGAGCTGCATCGTCTGTCCTTCTTCGCGTGGGATCTGCCGGCGCTGGTCCTGCTTCTCGTGAGCGCCACCGACATGTTGCGCCGTGCCCGTCGTGTACGCGATCCTGTCGTCGCTGCCGTGACGTGCCTGCTCGCGACCTACGTCCTGAGCGCGTTGCTCCATCCCTCCGGCCGCGCTCTTCACACGACGGTCCGGCTGCTCGAGGCCGTGGCGATCGCGTACGCCGTCCGTCAAGCCGAGCGGCACGATCTGCGTCTGCTGCTGTGGCCGATCGGCATGATGGTCGCCCTGCAGTCGATGCTGGCCGTCGTGCAGGTCAGCACCGGCGAGGTGCTGGGGCTCGGCGCGCTCGGAGAGCACCCGCCGCTGCTCCCGGTGGGTGACACGGTCATGGCCAAAGGGACCTTCTCGCATCCCTACCTCCTGGCCGGATGGTCGGCCGTCGTGGCCACTGTCCTGCTCATGGCTGCGAGTCGAACCCGGCGCACGGGAGCCCGATACCTGCTCAGCAGCCTCACGGCGCTTGCCGCGGTCCCAATCGGCCTCACCTTCAGCAGGATGGGAGTCCTCGGCCTTCTCCTGGCGGCTCCGGTCGTGATGTGGACAGCGATCAGGCGCCCAACGGTCCGGCTGCCGGCATCAGGTCTTGCGATCGGTTTCCTCGGCTCGTCTGCCGCTGCCGTCGGCGGTTGGTCCGCACGCGCGGAGCAGACGACTGGGTCAACGGGCACATCGGCCGACGCGGTCTCAAGCGGTCGAGTCGAGTTCCTACGGCAAGGAGGCGATCTGCTAACGGGATCGCCTCTGCTGGGGGTCGGCCCCGGCCAGTACGGCCCCGCCCTGGAGGCGTCCGGGCTCGTCCCCCCTGAGTCGCCGCTGTTCCCGGTGCACGCGGTCCCGGCACTCATCGGGGTGGAGGCCGGCTTGCTTGCCGGTAGCGCGGCCCTGGCACTCCTCGCCGTCATGGGCTGGCGCGCGCTGCGGCGGGCGCAGGCCTGGTACGTGTACGTGGCCTACCTGCCCTTCGTCCTCCTTGACTGGCCCATCGGTCAACCGCAGGGATTGCCGGTCCTGGCCGCGTGGGTGGGCGCGGTTCTGTGCCTGGCCCGGGTCATGAGCGCAGCGCCAGCGCCTCAGCCGGTTCTCGACGAGGGTCGAGGCGCGTTACCGCGCCGCCTTCGGGACGAAGAGCGCGCACGACCCCCAGCATGACGGACTCGAAGCGCCAGAGGACTGCCGTCATCGCCAGCAGCAGGAATGTGCAGAACCAGGCGCCAGCAGGTCCGGAGGCGACCAGCACCGCCCCCAGCACCAGCGGCGCTGCAGCCGTCGCAGCGACGGCGACCTTCAGCTCGGCCGGACCACGCGCCGCCCGGGACCAGACCCCGATTGCCAGGCATACCAGGACGGGTGACAGGTAGTAGTTCTGGATGTACGGATCAACGAGAAGGCGAGTCAGGCCGACTGCAGCTGGCACGGTCCAGACGCGGTCGATACGCAATGTCGAACCGCTCCGGGCCAGCAGCACCCCCGCGGCGACTGCGACGGTCCCCTGCAGCAGCCTCATGGCGAACGTGAAGTCCGCGCCTGCAGCCAGGATCGAGAAGGGGGCAGGGGCACCCACCATCCAGGAGTGCTCGAATGTCGCAACGCGAGACAGCGCCAGGAAGGGAAGGTAGGTCGCGAGGACGACCGCGACCGCTCCCGCCGTGGCGATGAAACGCCGAAGCAGCGCACGCAGGTTGAGCAAGGGCGCGTCGTCGAGCAGAAGGACGGCCACACCCAGCAGCCCCC
>JAKFFB010000012.1:0-2335 GCA_036675425.1 Actinomycetales bacterium
GATCCGTCCCTCGATCCCCGCCGCTTCACCCAGGAGGAGACATGCTGATCACCATCAACGGGTCGGTCGTGGAGACCGCCGCGCACACCGTGACGCTGCTGCTCGGCGACCTGCCGCCGGGCCACGCCGTCGCCGTCAACGGTGAGGTGGTCCCGCGCTCGGTGCATGCCACCCACCCGGTCACCGACGGGGACGACGTCGAGGTCGTGGAGGCGGTGGCCGGCGGATGACCACCCTGGTGATCGCCGGCGAGACTCTCGACTCGCGGCTGTTCCTCGGCACCGGCGGCCTGCCCCGACCCGTCCTCGTGCGGCCCGTGCTCGAGGCCGCGCGCCCGGCGCTGGTGACGGTCAGCATGCGGCGGACGTCCGGGAACGCGCCCGGCGGACTGCTCGGCATCCTGCGCGACATCGGGGTGCGGGTGCTGCCCAACACGGCCGGCTGTCTGTCCGCCGGCGAGGCCGTCCACACCGCCCGGCTGGCCCGCGCGGCGCTGGACACGAACTGGGTCAAGCTCGAGGTGATCGGCGACGAGCTCACCCTGCTCCCTGACGCGGTCGAGCTCCTGATCGCTGCCGAGACCCTGGTGGGCGAGGGGTTCGTCGTGCTGCCCTACGCACCCGCGGACCCGGTGCTGGCCCGCCGACTGGTCGACGTCGGCTGCGCGGCCGTGATGCCGCTCGGCGCGCCCATCGGTTCCGGGCTGGGCGTGCTCGACCCGCACGCCATCTCGGCGGTGGTGGCCGCGGTCGACGTGCCCGTCGTGCTGGACGCCGGCATCGGCACCGCCTCCGACGCCGCGCTCGCCATGGAGCTCGGGTGTGCCGCGGTCCTCGCGGCCAGCGCGGTCACGCGGGCCGACGATCCGGTGATCATGGCCGGGGCTCTGCGGCTCGCCGTCGAGGCCGGCTGGGCCGCGCGGCAGGCCGGGCGGATCCCGCGCCGGGCCGCCGCCCGCTCGGCGAGCCCGCTGGCGGGGAGGGTCTCGTGATCCCGCGCCTGGTGCTGTTGACCGACCGGTCGCAGCTCTCGCTCGGGCGTGGCCTGATCCGGACGGTGTCGGAGTGCGTCGACGCCGGCCTGAGAGCCGTGGTCGTGCGCGAGCACGACCTCGCCCCGGTCGCCCGTGCGGCACTGGTGCGCGAGCTCACCGCCCTGCCCGGGCTGACGGTCATCTCGTCGCGCATCCACGACGTGGCGGTCCACGGCCTGCACGTGGCCGCCCACCAGCCTGCGCCACGTCAGGGCTGGTGGGGGCGGTCCTGCCACTCGCGCGACGAGGTTTCGCGGGCGGCGGCCGAGGGCGCCTCGTGGGCCACGCTGTCGCCGTACGCCGCAAGCGGGAGCAAGCCCGGAGCACGCACGCTCCTCCCGGCGGGCGACCTCGCCGGCCACCCCATGCCGGTGCTCGCGCTCAGCGGGATCGGCGTCCACAACGCTGCCGCTGCCGTCGCCGCCGGCGCGCACGGCGTCGCCGTCATGGGCGCCGTGATGCGGGCTGCCGACCCGGCCTCCGTGGTCGCCGACCTCGTGGAGGCGCTGCGATGACGTCGCCGCCCGTGGTGCTCACCGTTGCCGGCACCGACTCCGGGGGAGCGGCCGGCATCGCGGCCGACCTCGCCGCGATCGGGCACCATGGCTGCCACGGCGCGTGCGTCGTCACGGCCGTCACCGCCCAGGACACCACCGGCGTGCACGCCGCGCACCCGGTGCCGGTCGACGTGGTCGACGCGCAGATCGGTGCCGTCCTCGACGACCTGCCCGTGTCCGTCGTCAAGACCGGGATGCTCGGCTCGCCGGACGTGGTCGCCCTGGTGGCGCGCCGGCTGGCGTACCTCCCGATCGTCGTCGACCCGGTGCTCATGGCCACCAGCGGCGCGGTCCTCGGCGACGACTCGGTGGCGCGCGCCTACGTCGAGCTCCTGCTGCCCCAGGCGTTGGTCGCGACCCCCAACCACGACGAGGCCCGCGTCCTCACGGGGCGCGACGGACCGCCCGCCGACCTGGCAGCCCGGCTGGCGGACCTCGGGTGCGTCGTCGTGCTCACCGGTGGCGAGGCGGGCATCGACTGGCTCGCGGTCCCCGGCGGAACGCCGCGTCCACTCACGCACCAACCGGTCGAGACGACCAACGACCACGGCACCGGATGCACCCACAGCAGCGCCCTGGCCGCCCAACTCGCACTGGGCGCCACCGTTGCCGAGGCAGCCGGGCGCGCCGCGGCGTACACGCACCAACAGCTCCTGCTCAGCCGCACCTGGGACCTCGGTCGCGGGCGCGGACCCATTGCCCACACAGCACACATCACCCTCGGAGGAAGCTCATGACCGTCCAC
>JAKFFB010000219.1:0-2288 GCA_036675425.1 Actinomycetales bacterium
ACCTCGCGCTCGCGCCGGGCCGCCTCCGCCGACAGCTGCTCGACGCTGCGCACCGCGCTCTGCGCCCGCACCCGCTCGGCGGTCGCCTCGCGCAGCGCCCCCGTTGACGTGCCCTGCACCCGGGCCAGGTCGGCCTGCGCGACGACCGCGTCGACGAAGCGGTCGGGGGTCCCGGTCAGCGCCAGCGCGAGGCCGTCGGGCACCGGCGAGCGGTAGGCGGCCGCCGCGATCGTGCGGATCCGGTCCCGTGCCTGGTCGGACCGCGACTGCGCGGCGCCGGCCTCGCGGCGGGCCTTCTCGAGCTCGCGCTGGACCCGGCCGAGCGACGCACGCTGCTGCTCGAGGCGGCGGGTGCCCTCGCTGAGCACCCGGGCGGTCCGGTCGACCTCGGCGCGCACGGCAGCGAGCTCGCGCGAGGCGGTCTTCACGGGGTCGGCGGCCTGCGCGCCGGTCGGCACCGGGACCAGCGGGAGCAGCACCGCCAGCGTCAGGACCGTCCCGGCGCGGCGCAGGGGGGAGGAGCCGCGGAACACCCTTCGGAACCTAGGCGAGCGAGGGCTCAGATCCCCGCAACCTGGCCGGTGCCCGGCTCCCTCATCCGCACCAGGCCGGAGATCGCGGCGACCAGCGAGAGCCCGCCCGCGACAGCCGTCACCGCGAGCCCGGCGGCCGGTCCGGACCGCTCGACCAGGATCCCGGCCACGCCGCTGCCGAGGGCCGCCCCGCCGAAGATCATGCTGCTGCTCCAGGCGAACGCCTCGGTCACCGTCCCGGGAGGCGCGGCCTCGCCGAGCAGCACCGCGTTGCAGGCGGTGAACGGTGCGATCGCGAGGCCGTAGGCGAACAGCGCGAGCCCCATCAGCACAGGTCCGCCGGCCAGCAGCGGCAGCACGGCGCCCACCGCGAGCGCCGCCACGAGCACCGGCAGCTGCCGCCGGTGCGGGGTGACCAGGTGCAGCCCGCCGTAGACGAGCCCGCCGACGATCGAGCCGAGCGACCACACCGCCAGCAGGATCCCGGCGGAGGCGGGCCGCGCGCCCTGCGCCTCCACGTACGCCGGGAGCGCCACCTCGATGGCGCCGAAGCCGACGCCGATCCCGACCACCGTGAGGAGCAGGGCGCGTACGGCCGGGGACGCCAGCGGGCCGGTCCGCCCTCGGGAGGCGGCCTCGACGGGGACGACGGCTCGTACGACCGGCGTGGCCGCCATCCAGAGCGCACCACCGACCGCCAGCCCGGCGGCGGCGAGGACCGCGGCTGCGGGGTCGATCGTCGCGGCGAGCAGGGCGGTCAGCAGCGGGCCGAGCACGAAGCACAGCTCGATCACCACGGACTCGAGGGAGTAGGCGGTCGCGCGCAGCGGACCCTCGAGCAGTGCGCCCCAGATGGCGCGCATGACCGGTCCCAGTGGCGGCACCGTCGCGCCGCCGGTGACAGCAGGCAGGACGAGCACCCACGTCGGCAGGCCGGAGGTCGCGATCAGCACGAGGGCGATCAGCGACAGCGGGTGCAGCACCGCCGTCAGCAGGAGCACCCGGACCGGACCGCGCCGGTCCGCCGACCGCGCCCGGGACGGTCCGAAGACCCCGAAAGCCAGTGCGTAGCAGGCGGAGACGAGCCCGGCGGAGGCGTACGACCCCGTCGTGTCCTTGACGAGCAGCAGGAGGGCGAGCCCGGTCATGCCGAGCGACAGGCGGCCGACGACGCTGGCGATCAGCGGGACCGCGGTGCCGTGCCCGCGGAGCACCGCGGAGTACCTCGCCAGCACGCTCACGAGGTGACGCTAGCGAGCGCCGACGTACTCCCAGTGCCAGGCCTCGGGACGGCTGCCGCCGCGCTGCGCCCACGCGGGGTGGATCCAGCCGAACTGCGGGGCGTTCTGCTGCATCCACTGGTGCGCCTCGCTGCCGAAGCCCTGGACGCCGCAGCCGAGGTCGACGGCCAGCCCCCAGCCGTGCTGGCTGCGGCCGGGGGTCGCGGCGAGCTGGGGCTTGCGGGCGAACACGTCGACCTGCTCGGGGTAGCTGCGGTAGGAGTCGGTGACGCACAGCGGCACGCCGACGGCGGCCTGGCGCGCGCGGCTCAGCGCGTCGAAGGCGCGGGCGGCGTCGGTGCGGAGCCGGTGCCCGGGTGCGGTCTGCAGCGGGCACAGGCTCGCGGGGGACAGCCAGCCGTTGACCTCGCCGAGGCTGGACGGCGGGCCGCAGAGCCCTCCGCCGGTGACGGTGAAGGAGCCGCCGGCGGCGACCGCGGCAGCGGCGGCCCGGGCGGCGCGCTCGGCGGCGGCC
>JAKFFB010000320.1:0-2281 GCA_036675425.1 Actinomycetales bacterium
CTTCGTCACGGGCGTCTCGCCGGTCTACGAGACCGACCCGGTCGACTCGCCCGACGACTCCGGCCCCTACCTCAACGCGGTGCTGCTCGCCGACACCACGCTGCCCGCGGCCCGCCTGATGGAGCGCGCCCTCGCGGTCGAGGACGCCTTCGAGCGCGAGCGCAGCGAGGTGCGCAACGCCCCGCGCACGCTCGACGTCGACCTGATCGTCGTGGGCGACCGCCGCTCCAACGAGGACTTCCTGCGCCTGCCCCACCCGCGGGCGCACGAGCGGGCGTTCGTGCTCCAGCCGTGGTTCGACCTCGAGCCCGACGCCGTCTTCCCCGAGCTCGGGCCGATCGCCGCCCTGCTCGAGGCGACGGACTCCTCGGGTGTCCGCAAGCGCGAGGACCTCTCCCTCGAGGTCGAGTGACCCCCCCACGACGTCCTGCTCCTCCGCTGCGCTCCCCCGCACGACGCCGCGGGGACCCCGAGTGAGCGAGACCGGTCCGGACGAGCCCCCGGAGCCGCGCGGGACGCTGCGCCCCACCTCGGCCCGCGCGCTCACCGCCTGCGCTGTCGTCGGGATGGCGATCGGCTGGGGCCTGCACCCGGTCATGACCCGGATCGCCGGCCGCCCTCCCCTCGTGTCGTGGCCCCAGGTGCTGTCGCTGGTGCTGGTCGCCGGGATCATGGGCTACCTCGCGTGGCACACCTGGCAGACCGTCCAGGTGCGCGGCGAGCGGCTCGAGCCGCAGCGGGCGGTCAACCGGCTCGTGCTCGCCCGCGCCTGCGCCCTGGCCGGCACGGTCATCGCCGCCGGCTACCTCGGCTATGCCGTCAGCTGGCTGGGTGACGCGTCGCAGTACGCCGACCGGTGGATCCTCCGATCGGCCGTCGCGGCGCTCGGAGCGCTGGGCGTGACCCTTGCCTCGCTCGTGCTGGAGCGTGCGTGTCGCGCGGACGGCGGCCCACCGCAGCCCTAGTCTGACCCCATGCCTTCCCAGCAGCCCCAGCAGTCACAGGCGTCTCGCACGCCCGCTCGTCGTCGCCAGCGCAGCACCCGCCTGGTGGTTGCCGTCGCCCTCCTCGCGGTCGGTGCCGCGATCGTGGTCGGCGCCCTGGCGTCCTCGTCGGCCGGCTTCACCGCCGTCGCCGCGGTCGTCGCCGTCCTCGCGGGTGCCGCCGCGACCCGCATCACCCACTCCGAGCTGATGGCCGCCCGCCGCGAGGCCGCGCAGGACCGCGCCGTCCAGGCCCAGGAGTACCGCGCCCTCACGGAGCGTCGTACGGCTGAGTCGGCGGCCTTCGCCGCGGACATGTCGCGCAAGATCGCCGACCGCGAGGAAGCCCTCGACGTCCTCGAGCGCGCCCTCTCGTCTGCGCAGAAGAACGCTGCCGAGCAGACGCTCAAGCGTGGCCAGGAGGCTCGCCGCGCCGACGCCGCCGAGCAGGGCCGCGCGGCCGCCGAGCAGGGTCGCGACGACGCCGAGACCCGCGCCGCCGAGGCGATCGTCACGGTCGCCGAGCTCGAGGCCGAGATCGACGTGCTCCGCTCCGAGGTCGAGTCGCTCCGCGCCGCCGCCTCCCGCAGCGCCCACCGCAGCGCCTGATCCACACACCGCCCGGCACGGCACCCGCGCGGTGCGGAACAATGGTTGTTCGTGATCCCTGAGGACAACCGGTTCGAGAGCGACCCCGACCACGTCCTGCCCGAGGACCCCGGCCTTCCCGAGGGGTGGGTCGCGGACACCCCGGACGCGACGGACCGGGCGACCGTCGAACGCCTGACCGAGCTGCTGCGCGGCCACGAGCGCGCCGGCCGCGGCTGGGCCGGCTCCGGCGAGGACGACGTCCTCGTCGAGATCTCCGCGCGCGGGACGGCGATGCGCGAGAACCTCGTCGTCCGTGACCCCGAGGGCACGATCCGGGCCTGGGGGAGCGTGCACGACCGCGCCGAGGGCCGGATGCTCTTCGTCCACGTCGTCGACCGCGACATCGACGAACGGCTGGCCGACCGCTGCAGCGACGTGCTCTTCGAGTGGGCCGAGGCCCAGGCCAGGTCGGTCGGCGCGGCCCGCGGACTGGCCGAGCAGCAGATCGACACCGGTGCCTTCGCCGACGACGAGCGGCAGCACGCCTGGCTGGCCGACGCGGGCTTCGACCGGGTCCGCACCTGGTGGCAGATGAGCCGCTCGGTGGAGGCTGCGGAGGCCGAGCTGGTCCCCGACCCGGTGCGGTGGGAGCGCAAGGGCGTCGTCTTCCGGCTGGTGGAGCGCCAGGGCGACGGCATGCCGTCGGA
>JAKFFB010000237.1:0-12870 GCA_036675425.1 Actinomycetales bacterium
TCCTTCATGGCGCGCGCCCGGCCGGCGGCGTGGTCGGCCACGCCGTCCGGGGGCGCCTGCGGCGACTCGGCGGCGGCGCCGGCGACGACCGGGGAGGAGGTGCGGTGGCCGTTGCCGTCGACGACGTCGGCGACGATCACGGTGACGTTGTCGGGGCCGCCGCCGCGCAGCGCGAGCTGGACCAGCCGGTCGCAGGACTCCTGCGGGTCGGCGATCTCGAGCGCCTCCTGCAGCGTCTCCGCGCGACCGACCGGACCGGTCAGCCCGTCGGTGCACAGCAGGTAGCGGTCGCCGGGGCGGACCTCGCGCACCGACAGGTCGGGCTCGATGCCGTCGCGCCCGTCGAGCGCGCGGGTGATGAGCGAGCGCTGGGGGTGGGTGCTCGCCTCGTCCTCGCTGATCCGGCCCTCGTCGACCAGGGTCTGCACCAGCGTGTGGTCGTGGGTGATCTGGGTCAGCGCGCCGTCGCGCAGCAGGTAGGCGCGGGAGTCGCCGATGTGCAGCATCCCGAGCCGGCTGCCGGCGAACAGCACGGCGGTGAGCGTGGTGCCCATGCCCTCGAGCGCCGGATCGCCGGTGACCATGTCGCGCAGGTGCGAGTTGGCGGACTCCGCGCTCTCGCGCAGCACCTCGAGCAGGTCGCTGCCAGGGGCGTCCTCGTCGAGGTGGGCCAGCGCGGCGATGGCGACCGCGGAGGCGACCTCGCCGGCGGCGTGCCCGCCCATGCCGTCGGCGACGGCCAGCACGCGCGGCCCGGCGTAGACCGAGTCCTCGTTGCCGTCCCGCAGCAGCCCGGTGTGCGAGCGGGCCGCGTAACGGAGGCCCAGGCTCATGGAGTCGGCCTCATGGGCGCAGCTCGAGGACGGTCTTGCCGATCCGGATGGGCGCGCCGACCGGGACCTGCGTCGGGCGGGCGACCTTCGCGTTGTTCAGGTAGGTGCCGTTGGTCGAGCCGAGGTCCTCGACCAGCCAGGTGCCCTCGGACGGCACGAGCCGGGCGTGCCGGCTGCTGGCGTAGTCGTCGGTGAGCACGAGCGTGGAGTCGTCGGCGCGGCCGAGGGTGACGGGCCCGTCGCCGAGCTTGATCGTGGTGCCCGCGAGCGCGCCCTCGGTGACGACGAGCTTGCGGGCCGAGCCGCGGCTGCGCTTCGGGGCGGGGGTGCGCGGTGCGGCGGCAGCCGCTGCCGGCGCGGGGGTCTTGACGACGCGGCTGCCGTAGAGGTCGCTGCGCACGGTGCGGAAGGCGAGCACGACGAAGACCCAGAGCAGGGCCAGCAGGCCGTACTTCACCGCCGCGACGACCAGGGCGCTGCCCATCAGGCCTCTCTCTTGAAGACCATCGGGGTGGCACCGACCTCGATGCGGTCGCCGTCCACCAGCAGCGTCGAGCTCACCTTGCGGCCGTTCACGATCGTGCCGTTGGTGGAGCGCAGGTCGGCCAGCCGGACGTCGTCGCCCTCGAGGTGCAGCTCGAGGTGGGTGCGGGAGACGCCGGTGTCGTGCAGGCGCAGGTCGGCCTCGGCGCCGCGGCCGACGACCGTCACCGGCTTGGTGAGCAGGACGGTGCGCTCGGGGGTGCCGCTGCCTGCGGGCAGCACCAGGCGGGGTCGGCCGGTGCCCGTCGTGCCCGGGTCGACCGGCTGCGCGTCGGCGACGACGGCGCTGCGGACCCGGAAGACGCCGGTGTCGAGCTCGCCGACCTCCTCGAAGACGACGCCGACCTTCCCGACGAAGGACCAGCCCTGCTCCTCGGCGTGCTCCTCGACCATGCTGGCGAGCTCGGCCCGGAGCGGCTCGTCGTACTCACCCAGGCGCTCGTGGTCGACGGGGCCGAGCTCGACGACGTAGGCGTTGGGGACGAGCACCCGGCCCGCACCGACGATGGCCTTCTTGTCGGCGGCCTCGCGCTGGAGCGCGGCGGCGACCTCGACGGGCTGGACCACCCCGCCGAACACGCGCGCGAAGGCACCCTCGACGAGGCCTTCGAGCCGACGCTCGAAGCGCTGCAGCACTCCCACGCCGGTTCCCCTTCCCTGTCGGGAGTGATCGTATCCGTGACGATCGTCGCCCTCCGCGTCGGTCTCGTCGCTGGTGCTAGCCTTCGATCTCCACTCGGGCGAGTGGCGGAATGGCAGACGCGCACGGTTCAGGTCCGTGTGTCCGAAAGGACGTGGGGGTTCAACTCCCCCCTCGCCCACGCACACGAGGTCGTGCTCGGCCGGACGGCTAGCGTTCTGGATCGTGACCGTCACCGCGCAGCACGTCGAGGAGGCCGCCGAGCGGCTGGCCGGCGTCGTGGCGCCCACCCCGGTGGAGCGCAGCCCGCGGCTGTCCGAGCGGGTCGGCGGCGAGGTGTTCCTCAAGCGCGAGGACCTGCAGGTCGTCCGGTCGTACAAGGTGCGCGGCGCCTACAACGTCATCTCCCAGCTGAGCGAGGACGCCCGGGCCAGGGGCGTCGTCTGCGCGAGCGCCGGCAACCACGCGCAGGGGCTGGCGTACGCCTGCAGCGCGCTCGGGGTGAAGGGCAAGGTCTTCCTGCCGCGCACGACCCCCCGGCAGAAGCGCGACCGGATCGCCGTCCTCGGCGGGTCCTGCGTCGAGGTGCTGCTGGTCGGCGACACCTACGACGACGCGGCCGCTGCCGCGCTCGCGGACGCCGCCTCGACCGGCGCGACGCTGGTGCCGGCGTTCGACGACCTGCGCACCATCGCCGGCCAGGGCACGGTGCTGCTCGAGGCGATCGGCCAGCTCGGCCGGGTGCCCGACGTCGTGGTGCTGCCGGTCGGCGGCGGCGGTCTCATCGCCGGCGCGCTCGCCTGGCTGCGCGAGCGGCACCCGGAGGTGCGCGTGATCGGGGTGGAGCCGGCCGGTGCCGCCTGCATGGCCGCCGCGGTCGCCGCCGGGGAGCCGGTGCGGCTCGAGGAGATCGAGAGCTTCGTCGACGGCGCCGCCGTGCGTCGTGCGGGAGACCTGACCTTCCCGTTCGTCCGGGACAGCGCCGTCGAGCTGGTCGCCGTTGCCGAGGGGCGGGTCTGCACCGAGATGCTCGCGCTCTACCAGTCCGACGGGATCATCGCCGAGCCCGCCGGCGCGCTCGCCGCCGCCGCGCTCGGTGACGTGGTCGACGTCGAACCGGGTCTCACCACGCTGGTCGTGCTGTCCGGCGGCAACAACGACGTCAGCCGGTACGGCGAGGTGGTCGAGCGGGCCCTGGTCCACGAGGGGCGCAAGCACTACTTCCTCGTCGACTTCCCGCAGGAGCCCGGCGCGCTGCGGCAGTTCCTCGACGAGGTGCTCGGGCCCGACGACGACATCACGCTGTTCGAGTACGTCAAGCGCAACAACCGCGAGACCGGCCCGGCGCTGGTCGGCATCGAGCTCGGCAGCCCCGAGGACCTGCCCGCGCTGCTCGCGCGGATGGAGGCGGCGCCCCCGGACATCACCCGCGTACCTCCCGACAGCCCGCTCTTCCGCTTCCTCCTCTAAGGGGTCCCATGTCCAAGGTCACCGTCGAGCTGGACGGGCACGTCCTCCTGATCGGCGTCGACCGCGCCGACAAGCGCAACGCCTGGGACCTGGAGGTCATCGACGAGGTCGCGGCGGCGTACGACCGGCTCGCCGCGGACGACGACGCCCGGGTCGGGGTCGTCTTCGGGCACGGCGACCACTTCTCCGCGGGCCTCGACCTGGCGGAGGTGCTGCCGGCGGTGCAGGCCGGCGGACCCGAGGTGCTCAGCGGGAAGAGCCTGCACGACCCGTTCGGGTTGTGGGGGCCACCGGTGCCCAAGCCCGTCGTGATGGCGGTGCAGGGCATCGCCTTCACCCTGTCGATCGAGCTGGCCCTGGCCTCCGACGTCGTGGTCGCCGCGGACGACGTCCGGTTCCGTCAGCTGGAGGTCGGCCGGGGGATCCTGCCGTTCGGTGGCGCGACGCTGCGGGCCCCGGCGCAGCTCGGCTGGGGCAACGCGATGCGCTGGATCCTGACCGGGGAGGAGCTCGGCGCGGCCGAGGCGCACCGGATCGGGCTGGTGCAGGAGGTCGTGCCGCCCGGACAGCAGCTGGCCCGGGCCGTGGAGATCGCGCAGCTCATCGCGAAGCAGGCGCCGCTCGGGGTGCAGGGGACGCTCGCCAACGCACGGATCGCCTGCCGGAACGAGGAGGCGGCGCGCGAGCACCTGTCCGGGCTGCTCCCGCCGCTGCTGGTGTCGGAGGACGCCGCCGAGGGCGTGCTGAGCTTCCTCGAGCGGCGCGAGGCGCGGTTCACCGGGCGCTGAGGTCGGGACCTCCGACCCAGCGGGGGTGGCGATCGCTCACGTAGCCTCCGGACTCGTGACCGCACGCCTGCTCACCTCGCTGCTGGCCGTCGTCCTGCTCAGCGGGTGCTCCGCCGGCACCGACGAGACCGCCGACCCGGCGCCGACGTCGGCCGCGCCGAGCGCGGCCGCCACCAGCGCCGCACCCGCCCCGAGCCCGTCGCCGAGCGGGACCGTCGTCGACGTGACCTACGCGGGCGGCGAGGTCACCGGGGTCGACGCGCGGGTCAACGTGACGCTCGGCGAGAGGGTCGTCCTCCGCTTCACCAGCGACGTCGCCGAGGAGATCCACGTCCACGGCTACGACCTCTACACCGACCTGGTCCCCGGGACCCCGGCCGAGATCGCCTTCACGGCGGACATCCCCGGTTCCTTCGAGGTCGAGCTGCACCAGGCCGGCCGCCCGCTCTACCAGCTGCGGGTCGCGTGATCCTCGCCCACGGGGTCGGCAGCCGGGCCGACCTGCCGATCCCCCTCGCGCTCGCCCTCTACGGCGCCGGCCTCGCCGTCGTCGTCAGCTTCCTCGCGCTGGTGCTGCTGTGGCGCACGCCGAAGCTGCGCGGCGACGCCGCCGGCCGACCGCTCCCGGGGGCGGTCCAGGCGGTGGTCGACAGCCCGGTCACCCGCTGGCTCGCCCGGGTGGTGGTCCTGTTCCTCACCCTCGTCGTGGTTGCGGTGGCCCTCGTCGGACCGCCGAGCCCCAACGACAACCTCTCGCCGTACGCCCTCTACGTCACGCTGTGGGTCGGCCTCATCCCGGCGAGCCTGCTCCTCGGGTCCTTCTGGGCGTACGTCAACCCGCTGCGCACCCTGCACGCCGTCCTCGCGAAGATCACCGGTCCCGCCCCGGCCGAGGGGCGGCTCCCCGCGCTCGGCTACTGGCCTGCGGCGGTCTCGCTGCTCGTCTTCGTGTGGCTGGAGCTGGTCCTGCCGGGGCGCGCCGAGCCGCGCACCGTCGGGGTCTTCCTCGTCCTGTACGGCGTCGCTCAGCTGGTCGCGTCGCTGTGGTTCGGCTCCGGCTGGTTCGCCCGCGGCGACGGCTTCGAGGTCTACAGCACGCTGCTGGGCCGGATGTCGCCGTTCGGCCGGCGCGAGGACGGGCGGCTGGTGGTGCGGTCGCCGCTGGACGGCATCGACGGCGTGAAGGTCGAGCCCGGGCTGGTCGCCGTGGTCATGGTGCTCATCGGCTCGACCGGCTTCGACGGGCTCTCCCGTACCCAGTTCTGGCAGTCGGGGCCGGGGCAGGACGCCTACCTGACCGCGGTGCCGGGGACGATCGGGCTGGTCGTCATGATCGCGATCGCGACCGCGCTGTTCGTCGGGGCCACCACGCTGTCCGGCGTGCTGACGGGGCAGCCGCGCCGGGAGCAGCCGGGCTGGTACGCCCACTCGCTCATCCCGATCGCGGCCGGCTACGCCGTCGCGCACTACTTCTCCCTGCTCCTGCTGGACGGCCAGGCGACGTGGATCCTCGCCAGCAACCCGTTCGGTCGCGAGGGCGTGGACGTCTTCGGGACGTACGGCAACGTGATCGACTACACCGCGATCAGCCCGCGCGCGATCGCGAACACCCAGGTCGGCGCCATCGTGCTCGGTCACGTGCTGGGCGTGGTGCTGGCGCACGACCGGGCCGTGCGCGTCGGGCCGCACCGCGCCACCGCGGGTCAGCTGCCGCTGGTGGTGGCCATGGTCGCCTTCACCGTCGGCGGCCTCAGCCTGCTGCTGTCCTCATGAGCTCGCTGGCCCACGGCGGCGGGGCACCGGAGGCGGCCATGATCGGCGCGCCGCTGCTGCTACTGGCTGTGTTCGTCGTGCTCGAGCGCAAGGCCCGTCGCCGGGAGCGCGACGCGGCCGGCGCGCCCGTCGAACCGGACGAAACAGGCGACGAGGGCTGAGAACCGGCCGTTCGGCGTCCGTTTCGCCGCAAAGGTTCGGCCGAACGGATGAGTACCCCCACGCCGTATCTGGTCACACTACGTAGTGACGGCGTCGCATCCAGCGAGGTCATCGGCGGCCGGGACTGAGCCCCCGGCTGTGAAGGAAGCGTTGATCCGGATGGTCCACACCGACGCCCACGGCGCACGGAGAGACACGGTCGCCTAGGCCGTCCGGGGAGTGAGTGGCGAGACCGACCTGCCCCTGGAGATCTGGGGTGCCCTCGGGCATCCGGCTCTCCGGACGCAGAGGCTGTGATCCGTACGGTCCTCACCGACGCCCACGCGGCGCACGGAGAAGGAACGGTCGCCCAGACCGTACGGGGAGCGAGTGGCGAGACCGGCTCGTCCGGGAAGTCGGGTGCGCACGTGGCACCCCTCCTACCGCGGACGGGAGTCCCCGCATGACCACCACCAGCTGTACGAGCACCTCGCTCGCCCGAGCAGTCCACCGCCGCCGCATCGTGGCGGCAGCTCTCGCACTTCCCCTCTCGCTGGCCATGACCGGCACCGCACTGGCCGTCGGGTCGACCGACCGCGGCCCGGCCGAGAGCGCCTCGCTCCGGGTGGCCGCCGACGCGGCGCCCGGCAAGGCCGACGACAAGGCTGCCGACAAGGCCGACGACAAGGCGGACGACAAGGCCGCCGAGCAGGCCGAGGCCAAGCAGGAGGCGAAGGCCGAGCGGGCCGAGGTCGCCGCCGCGAAGGCGGAGGAGCGCGCCGAGGCCAAGGCCGAGCGCGCCGCCGAGATGGGCCCGCAGGTCCCGACCCGGTCCGAGGCCAAGGCCGAGCAGAAGGCTGAGCAGAAGGCCGAGCCGCAGGCGGCGAAGGCCGCCGACGCGCAGGCCAACGGCAACGGCAACGGCAACGGCAACGGCAACGGCAACGCCAACGGCGCCGCCCAGCACGGTCCGGCCACGTCCGGCCCGCTGACCAAGCCGCAGCCGCTGTCGAAGGCCGACAAGAACGGCACCGGCGCGAACCCCGGTGCGAGCTGCACGCACGCCTACTGCTCCACCCGGGACGGCAGCGCCAGCCAGAACGGCAACGGCGGGGGCGCGGCCCACGGCAAGCCGTGCGCCGGCTGCGTCGGCAAGGCCGACAACAAGAACCCCAAGGGCCAGGCGGCGAACGGCAACGACCGCAACGCCGGCTACGAGTGCGACCGCAACAAGGGCATCGGCAAGGGCAACCCCGCCCACACCGGCTGCGTCGGCTCGACCTCGAGCCCGTCGCCCAAGCCGAGCAAGAGCCCGAAGCCGTCCAAGAGCCCCAAGCCGTCGAAGTCCCCGAAGCCGAGCAAGAGCCCGGAGACCGGCGCGGACAAGCTCACCTTCTGCCACGCGACCGGCAGCGCGAAGAACCCTTACGTCCTGCTCACCACCAGCAAGGCGGCTGCGGCGAACGGCCACCACGGCCGTGACCACCAGGGCGGGCGGGACGTCATCCCGGCGTTCACCTTCAAGGGCACCAGCTACCCGGCGCAGGGCGACCAGTCGCTGCTGGCCACCGGCTGCGTCCGCCCCGGCACCCAGGTCCTGCCGAAGCCGCCGGTCTGCCCGGCGGTCATGCCGGCCACCGGTCCGGTGATGGCGGGCTGCTTCCCGACGACCAGCACCCCGGTCCCGCCGACCAGCGGCGGCGGCACCCCGACCACGGGCGTCGTCCAGCAGCCGGTGACCCGCCCGGTCACCCGGCCCGTCCCGGTCGGTCCGGTCGTCGTGCCGAACAAGGCGGTCAACCCGACCGTCATCACCGGTCCGGTCACCCTGCCGGTGGAGCGTCCGGTCCCGGCCGCTGCGCCGAGCACGCTCCCCTTCACCGGCGCTGACACGGGGCTGCTCGCCGCCCTCGGCGCTCTGCTCCTGCTGGCCGGCGGCGCGCTGCTGCTCGCCGTCCGGCTGGGTCGTGAGGCGGTGCGGCTGAGCTAGCCGGCAGGCCTGGCCGGTCCTCCGGCTCGGCTGCTCACCGAGCTGGACTCCCGTCGGAGCCCGGTCCTCCCCGGAGGGCCGGGCTCCTTCGCGTTCACCGGATGGGGCGCAGCATCGCCGGGTGCAGCAGCGTCGCGTCGCCGCGGCGGTAGAGCGCGGCGGGGCGGCCGCCCTCCGGACCGACCGGTGCCGAGCGGTTCAACGGCTCGAGGAAGCCGGGCGTGCCGGTCACCTTGCGATGGAAGTTGCGCGGGTCGAGGGGGCGCCCCCAGACGGCCTCGTAGACGCGCCGGAGCTCGGCGATCGTCAGCTCCTCGCCGACGAAAGCCGCTGCCAACGGGGTGTACTCGAGCTTGGCGCGGGCGCGCTCGACCCCTGCGGCGAGCACCTCGTCGTGGTCGAAGGCGAGCTGCGCCGGGTCGACGTCCTCGACCGCGACCCACTCCACCGAGCGGGTGCCGCGACCCGGCACCGGCGGCGGCAGGTCGGGAGCGAAGACGAGGTAGGCGACGGAGACCACGCGCATGCGCGGGTCGCGGTCCGGGTGGCCGTACGCGCCGAGCTGCTCGACGTGCGCGGTGTCGCGGCGTACGCCGGTCTCGTGCTCGAGCCGTCGCACCGCCGCCTCGTCGAGGTCCTCGTCGGGCTTGACGAAGCCGCCGGGGAGGGCGAGCGCGCCACGGAAGGGGTGGGTGTCGCGCTCGACGAGCAGCACGCTGAGCCGGCCGGCCCGGACGGTCAGCAGCACCACGTCGACGGTGACCGCGAACGGCGGGAAGGCCCTGGAGTCATAGCCCTTCAGCCAGGCCCGCTCGTCGCGGGGCGGTGTCCGGCGCGTCACGTGACCTCGACCCCGGCGGCGACGAGCTCGTCGCGGGTGCGCTCCCCGTCGCCCGGCTCGAGGTCGACGGCGCGCACCGCGTGCCACGGCACCGTGACCGGCCAGCCGAGGCGGCGGCCGTCGAGGGCGGTGGCGCGCACGCAGTAGTCGGTGGCCAGCCCGACGACGACGAGTCGCTCGACGCCGTGCGACCGCAGCAGCGCCTCGAGCCGCGTCGGGACCGTCTCGTCGCCGACCGGGTCCTTCATGGTGAAGCCGGAGTAGCCGTCCTCGCCGTTCTCGCCCTTGCGCACCACCGCGCCGCGCACCTCGAGCCGCGGGTGCAGCTCGGCGCCCCACGTGCCCTGGACGCAGTGCACCGGCCAGGTGCCGCCGTCCTTCGCGAAGTGCGGGGTGTCGGCGGGGTGCCAGTCCTGCGTGTAGACGACGAGCGCGCCGTCCGCGATCGCGGTAGCGACCTCGGCGTTGACGGCGTCGACGACCTCCGGGCCGCCGGCGACGGCGAGACTTCCTGCGGGGTCGGCGAAGTCGTTCTGCACGTCGACGACGACGAGTGCGGTACGGCGGTCGTAGGCGGTCATCAGGCCTCCTCCAGCTGGGCGGTCCACGCGGGCGTCCCGGGGTCGAGCCGTCGTGCCTCCGCCGGCAGCGCGACGAGCGCCGCGGCGCAGCGGGCGCGGGCGACGGCGACGTCCTCGACGACGAGCGGCTGCTGCAGCGGCCTGCCGCCGCTGCGGGGCGCGAGCCGGAGCACCTCGCGGCCGTCGTCGGTCCGGTAGGCCCACTTGCGACCGCCGAGCGTCGCTTTCCCGACCGAGGTCTTGGCGACCGGCTCGAGCGGCGCGTCCGGGCCGGGCTCGCGGGCGATCGCGACCAGCTTGTAGACGAAACCGGCTGTGGGAGCGCCAGATCCGGTGACGACGGCGGTGCCGACGCCGTAGCCGTCCACCGGCTCGTCGGCCAGTGCGGCGATCGAGTGCTCGTCGAGGTCGCCGGTGACGACGATGCGGGTGGCGGTGGCGCCGAGCTCGTCCAGCAGCGCCCGCGCTCTGCGCGCCTCGGCCTCGGGATCGCCGCTGTCCAGCCGGATCGCGCCGAGCTCCGGGCCCGCGACGGCCACGGCGTTGCGGATGCCCTGGGCGGTGTCGTAGGTGTCGACGAGCAGGGTGGTGCCGGTGCCGAGGCCGGCGACCTGGGCGCGGAAGGCCTCGATCTCGGTGCGGTGGGCGAGGGTGAAGGAGTGGGCGCTGGTGCCCGCGGTCGGGATCCCGTGCCGGCGACCGGCTTCCAGGTTGGAGGTGCTGGCGAACCCCGCGATCCACGCGGCCCGGGCGGCGGCGACGGCGGCCTGCTCGTGCGTACGCCTGCCGCCCATCTCGATCAGCGGGCGCCCGCCCGCGGCGAGCACCATCCGCGCGGCGGCGGAGGCCACGGCGGTGTCGGAGTTGAGGACCGAGAGCGCGAGCGTCTCGAGCAGCAGCCCCTCGCCGAAGCAGCCCTCGACGGTGAGGACCGGGGAGCCGGGCGCGTAGGTCTCGCCCTCGGGATAGGCGCTGATCTGGAGGCTCGGGGTGCGGTCGCGGAGCCAGTCCTTCGTGCCGGCGGCGAGGAAGTCCAGAGCGGCCAGCTCGTCCTCGCCGAAGCGCAGGTCGGCGACGAGTGCGGCGAGCCGACCCTGACCGGCCACGACGCCGAAGCGCCGGCCTGCCGGCAGCCGCCGGGTGAAGACCTCGAAGACGGCGCGGTGGTCGGCCAACCCGCTGGCGAGGGCGCTCTCGAGCATGGTCAGCTCGTAGCGGTCGGTGAGCAGCGCGGTGGACATGATCTCGTCACTGTGACACGGACCAGCGGCTTGCGCGGGACGCGGGGCGTCGACGACGCTGCACCCGTGCCCGAGCTGCCCGAGGTGGAAGCGCTCGCCTCCTTCCTGCGCACGCGCGCCGTCGGCCGCGTCGTCGCGCGCGTGGACCCGGTGGCGATCTCGGCCTTCAAGACCTACGACCCGCCGCCCACGGCGCTGGCCGGTCTCGAGGTGGTGTCGGTCTCCCGGCACGGCAAGTTCCTCGACCTCGACGTGTCGGGGCTGCACCTGGTGGTGCACCTGGCGCGGGCGGGCTGGCTGCAGTGGCGGGAGTCCCTGCCGCCGGCGCCGCCGCGGATGGGCAAGGGACCGATCGCGCTGCGGGTGCACCTCGACGACGGCTCCGGCTTCGACCTGACGGAGGCCGGGACCAAGAAGGGGCTGGCGGTCTACGTCGTGACCGACCCGGGTCTCGTCCCGGGGGTCGCGCGGCTCGGGATCGACCCGCTGTCAGCGGGTTTCACGCCCGAGGTGCTGAGCGGTCTGCTCGCCGGGCAGCGAGGTCAGATCAAGGGCGTGCTCACCGACCAGTCGGTCATCGCCGGCGTCGGCAACGCCTACAGCGACGAGGTGCTGTGGGAGGTCGGGCTGTCGCCGTTCAAGCCGGCGGGGAACCTCAGCGACTCCGAGGTCGCGCGCCTGCACGGTGCGCTGGTGAGCACGCTCGGCGCTGCGGTCGGGCGGGCCGAGGGGCTCGCCGCCGGCAAGCTCAAGGCGGAGAAGAGGGTCGGGCTGTCGGTGCACGGGCGTACCGGCCTGCCGTGCCCGCGCTGCGGCGACACCGTCCGTGAGGTCTCCTTCGCCGACAAGTCCCTGCAGTACTGCCCGACCTGCCAGACCGACGGCAAGCCGCTCGCCGACCGACGGCTGTCGCGCTTGCTGAAGTGATGGCGAGGGCTGCCGACGTCCGCGCGCTCGCGCTCTCGCTGCCGGACGTCGTGGAGATCGAGAGCGAGGGCTTCGACTTCCGCGTCCGCGGCAAGGGATTCGTCTGGTCCTACCCGGAGCGCGTGCCGGGTGCGCGACGGCGCATCCGCACCGACGTCGCCGTGCTCTACGTCGGTGACGAGGCGGAGAAGCAGGCGCTGCTCAAGGGCGAGCCGTCGCTGTTCTTCACGACCGATCACCACGACGGATGGCCGCTGGTGCTGCTGCGGCTCGACGCGGTGGACGTCGGGCGGCTGGAGGAGCTGGTCACCGACGCCTGGCGGATGCGGGGTGGGGAGGAGGTCTAGGTGGGCCACGCCTGTTGAGTGGAGCGCTGCCTGGATGACGCGCCGGCGCGTCGTGCGGGCAACGCTCCAGTCACTCGGCGGCCTCCGGCTCGGCCTGAACTTGCACGCTGGATGCATGAAAAAGTCTGTCCACAAGCCGATTTCGGGCTTGACATGTCCTCGAACTGATGTTCGAATAGCGCATGCCCTTCGACCGGTCCGAGCAGGAGCCGTCGCGTGACGCTGCTCCGGTCCGGCCGCCGCTGTCGGCGGAGTCATCCGCGCAGGTCGACTCGCTGCACCAGGTGCGGGACGACCTGGTCGCCGACGCGCGGTCCTGGGCGCGGCAGCTGACCGAGATCGCGACGATGGCCTGGCGGGCGCAGCAGGCCGGCGGGTCGGCGCTGACCGAGCTGCCGATGGAGCTGGCCGGGTCCTGGCACATCAGCCAGCTCACCGCCCAGCGCTGGATCGGCGAGGCCGAGCGGTTCACCGACGCGCTGCCGCTGACCCTGCAGCTGCTCGGTGAGGGCCGGCTGCTCCGGCACCAGGCGGTCGTGGTCCGGCAGGAGCTCGACCCGTGCACCCCCGAGATCGCCCGGGCGACCGAAGCCGAGGTGCTGCCGGCCGGTGCGGGACTGTGCCCGACCGATCTGCGCCGGCAGGTCAAGCGGGTCCGGCTCCGCCTGGAGAGCGAGCAGCTCACCGCCGAGCAGGCCGAGCAGGCCGAGACCGAGAAGGTCGGCCGCCGGCGGACCTGGACCCGCCCGACCGAG
>JAKFFB010000252.1:0-12857 GCA_036675425.1 Actinomycetales bacterium
GTGCTCGCTGCGGCCGCCCTGCACCCCCTTGCAGTAGGTGCGGGTCTCGGTGCGGCTGTTGATGCTGGTGAGCACCAGCCCGTCACCGGCGTCGTCGAGCAGCGCGACGGAGAACGACAGCCTGCCGCCCATGTCGCCGAACGCGTCGTAGCGGACGACCGCGACGTGCCGGAGCGCGTCGGCGAGGTCGGCCCGCGCAGCGGTGACCTCCTCGCGCAGCCGCTGCACGTCGGAGCGCAGCGCGTGGGTGCCCTCGAGGGCGCTGGTGAAGGAGCCGCCCTCCTCGCCGGAGACGAGCGCGTCGTACGCCCGGCGCAGCCGGCCCACCTGCCCCAGCAGCACGACGGAGACCACCAGCGAGAAGGCAGCCAGGCCCGCGGCCACCACGACGAGGCTGTCGGTCGACACGCGGGCACAGTAGCGGCGCCCGTACGCTCCGGCCGTGGACCGCACGGAGGCGCAGGAGCTGCTCGCCGCCGTCGCGTCCGGCGAGGTCGACCCCGCGGACGCGCTCGACCGGATCGCGACTGCGCCGTACGACGCGCTCGCGCACTCCCTCGTCGACGTCCACCGCGCGCTGCGCACCGGTGACCCCGAGGTCGTCTACGGCTCCGGCAAGACCACCGCGCAGGTGCTCGACGTGGTCGAGGCGCTGCGCTCCTCCGGCGACCGCGCCGTCCTCGTCACCCGCGCCACCCCCGACACGGTGCACGCGCTCGCGGCCGCGCACGACGACGTCGTCGTCGACGGCGCGACAGTCGCGGTGGGGTCGCTCCCCCGTCCCGTCGGCACCGTCGCGGTGCTCGCTGCCGGCACGTCCGACGGACCGGTCGCTGCCGAGGCCGCGCTGACCGCACGCGCTTTCGGCGCCGAGGTCGAGCGGGTGGACGACGTCGGCGTGGCCGGGCTGCACCGGCTGATCGCCGCGCGCGGAGCGCTCGACCGGGCCGACTGCCTGGTCGTCGTGGCCGGGATGGAGGGCGCGCTGCCGTCGGTCGTCGGCGGGCTGGTCGGCACGCCGATGGTCGCGGTGCCGACATCGGTCGGTTACGGCGCGTCGTTCGGGGGGCTCGCCGCGCTGCTGGCGATGCTCAACGCCTGCGCCCCCGGCATCACCGTCGTGAACATCGACAACGGCTTCGGGGCAGGCGTCTTCGCGGCGCGGGTCGCACGGCGGATCGGCGCCGGCCGGTGATCGGCTGGCTCGACTGCGCGGCCGGCATCAGCGGCGACATGCTGCTCGGCGCGCTGGTCGACGCGGGGGTGCCGGTGGAGGTGCTGCAGTCCGCCGTCGACGCGGTCGGGGTCGAGCCGGTGACGCTGCAGGTGTCCGACGTCGTGCGCGGCGGGATCGGGGCCTGCAAGGTCGACGTGCAGGTCGCCGACGACGCGGCCACCCGGGCGTGGTCCGACGTGCGCGGGCTGCTCGAGACCGCGGCGCTCGACGAGCCGGTGCGCGCCCTCGCCCTCGACGTCTTCGCCCGGCTCGCGACCGCGGAGGCGGCGGTGCACCGGGTCGCCGTCGACGACGTGCACCTCCACGAGGTGGGCGCGCTGGACGCGATCGCCGACGTCGTCGGCTGCGCGGCCGGGCTGCTGCACCTGGGACTGACGTCGCTGACCGCGTCGACGGTGACGCTCGGCTCCGGGACCACACAAGGCGCGCACGGCCCGCTGCCCGTCCCCCCGCCCGCGGTGCTCGCCCTGCTCGCCGGGGCGCCGGTCGCCGCCGGACCCGTGGCCAAGGAGATGACGACGCCGACCGGGGCGGCGCTGCTCGCCGCGACCGTGGCGTCGTACGGTCCCCTGCCGCCGATGTCGCTGCTGCGCACGGGATCCGGCGCAGGGGGACGCGACCCTGCCGAGGTGGCGAACGTGCTGCGGCTCGTCCTCGGCGAGCCGGTCGCCGCCGGTGCGTCGGACGCGCTCCTGCTCGAGACCAACGTCGACGACCTCGACCCGCGGGTGTGGCCGGGGGTGCTGCAGGCGCTGCTCGACGCCGGCGCGCACGACGCCTGGCTGACGCCGATCCTCATGAAGAAGGGGCGTCCCGCGCACACGCTGTCGGTGCTGTGCGCGCCGTCGGCCGCCGACGCGCTGCGCGAGGTCGTCTTCCGGCAGACGACGACGCTCGGGGTCCGGTCCGTCCCGGTCGCGCGCACGACGCTCGAGCGGTGCGAGCGCGTGGTCGAGGTGGACGGGCAGCGGATCCGGGTGAAGCTCGGCCTGCTGCGCGGCGAGGTCGTGAACGCGATGCCGGAGTGGGAGGACGTCGCGGCGGCCGCGGCGGCGCTGGGCCGGCCCGCGAAGGACGTGCTGCGCGAGGCGGGCGTCGCCGCGAACGGCCTCTAGACAGGAGCCCGGCGCAGGTCCAGAGTCCGGGCCGCAGGTCCATCTGAGGGGGAGCTTCAATGGCGCGGTTCATGGACTACCACGACGACCTCAAGCTGCCGCAGGAGGCGATCGACTCGCTCCGGCAGGGCGCGAAGGAGGGTGCCGTCGACCAGTTCGGGGTGAAGCAGCTCGAGCTCTACTACAACCCCGAGGGCAAGGTCTACTGCCTGCTCGACGGCCCGGACGAGCAGGCCGTCCGCGACCACCACGCGGCGCTCGGCGTCGACTGCGGGCAGGTCGACAAGGTCGAGCAGCTGCTCTGACCTAGCCGCGCGTGGCGACCAGCTCGGCCAGCCCGTCCGCAAGGGGGCGGCTGGTCCAGCCCAGCTCGTCGCGCGCCTTGTCACCGCTCGCCCAGAACGTCACGCCGTCCGACGAGCTGATCAGCTCGCGCAGGTTCGGCGGGAAGCCGAGCGCCGGTCCGACGAAGCGGCCGGCGGGCGCGAGCGCACGCAGCAGCGGGGTGGGCACGTTGAACCGCGGCGGGCGCCTCCCGCTGACGGTCGCGAGCGTCCCGACCAGGTCCTGCACGCGGACGGGATCTCCTGTCAGCACGTAGGACTCGCCGGGCACGCCCTTGTCGAGCGCCAGCAGGATGCCGGCGGCGACGTCGTCGCGGTGCACCGGTGAGACGCCGAGCTGCGGGAACGGCAGCGCGGGGAGCTTGCCGTCGAGGAACTGCCCGGCCAGCTGGCCGAAGGTGCTCGGGTCGCCGGGCCCGTAGACCGCGCCCGGCTGCACCGTGACGAGCGGCAACCCGCGCGCGGCGATCTCCTGGGCCCGCTTGTGCGCGGTGGCCTTGGTCTCCTCGTAGACCGAGGTGTAGCTCGGCTCGGTCCGGCTCCACCCCTCCACGGCGACCTCGCCGTGGGTGTTGCCGAAGACCGCGACGGTGGAGACGTAGACCGCACGCTGCACGCCGGCGGTGAGCGCCGCGCCGAGCACGCGCTCGGTGCCCCGCACGTTCGCGTCGACCAGGACGTCGCGCCGCGACTCGGGCACGCCGACCTCGTAGACGGCAGCGCCGTGCACGACCGCGTCCGTCCCGCGGCAGGCGGTGACCAGCGCGCTCTCGTCCGACAGGTCGCCCTCGACGAGCTCGCAGCCGAGGTCGGCCAGCGCCTGCGCCGGAGGGGCGCCGGGTGTGCGCACGAGCGCACGCACCGAGTCGCCGCGCTCGCGGAGCAGCCGAGCCACCTCGCTGCCGATGAAGCCGGTCCCGCCGGTCAGGAAGACGCGCACGCGAGCAGGCTACGCGCTCCGTGACCTCTTCGTGACCTGACGCGCAGGCTCAGCCGCGGGCGGTCATGGAGTAGCGCAGCCGGCCCATGCCGTTCTCGGGCGCCGGCTCCATGCCGGTCGCCTCGAACAGCTCGCCGACGCGGTCGACCAGCTCGGCCGGCTCCCACCGGGCGCCGCCCTTCTCGATGACGGCCTCGCTCGTCCAGGGCCGGTAGAGCTCGACGGTGTCGCCCTGCACGCCGAAGACCTTGCCGCTGATGTGCGCGCTCGCGTCGCTGCAGAGGAACGCGACGAGCGGAGCCACGTTGTCCGGGTGCCAGAAGTCGAAGTCGTCGCCCGCCTCCGCGAGGGTGTCGCCGTACGCCCCCTCGGTCATCCGCGTGCGCGCCGCCGGGCAGATCGCGTTGACGGTGATGCCGTGCTTCCAGCTCTCCTGGGCGACGATCTGCGCGAAGGACGCGATGCCCGCCTTGGCTGCGCCGTAGTTGCTCTGGCCGAAGTTGCCAAGGATCCCGCTTGTGGAGGCGGTGCACACGACCCGGCCCGGGGAGCCGGCGTCGCGCCAGTGGTTGATCGCCGCGTGCGTCGGCGCGTAGTGCCCGCGCAGGTGCACCTTGATGACCGCGTCCCACTCCTCGGGGGTCATCTTCGCCAGCGTCCGGTCGCGCAGGATGCCGGCGTTGTTGACCAGGGCGTCGAGCCGGCCGAGCCGCTCGACCGCAGCCTGGACGATGCCGTCGCCGTGCTCGATCTCGCTGCAGTCGCCGAGGTAGAGCACCGCCGTGCCGCCGGCCGAGGTGATCTCGTCGACGACGGCCCGCCCAGCCGCCTCGTCGACCTCGCCGACGACGACGCCCGCCCCCTCACGCGCGAGCTCGAGCGCCTCGCCGCGACCCAGTCCGCGCCCCGCGCCGGTGACGATCGCGACCTTGCCGTCCAGGAGTCCCATGGCGGGCGACCCTAGGACGCTCCGTTACATCCGCGGCACGCGGGGCAGGACCGGGGCGACACAGATGCCGCGCTGTACCCCGGAGACCGCTGCCATGACCCCGCCAGACGCCACCTCCACCCTCCGGCGACCCGCCGACGTGCTCGACTCCCTCCAGCTGGACCCGTCGCCGCGGACCCGCCGCGACCGCTTCCTGACGCTGCTGCGCATCTACGACCTGCACACCGCACCGCTCGAACAGATCGGCGACGCCGCCCGGCACCAGCACGCCCCGCAGGTCGCCGAGCTCAAGGGCCGGCTCGAGGCCGACTGGCTCGTCGAGCTCGACGCGGCCTGGGCGACGGCCGGAGCGCTGGCGCAGTGCCGCACTCCGGAGGAGGTCGTGCGCGCCATGCGCGCGGTCGCGGCCAAGGACCGGCTGCCCGCGGCCTACAGGTGGCTGGCCAAGCACGCGACCTGGGACCAGGTCGTCGACTTCCTCGCGCTCGAGGGCGGGCCGGACGGCGGCTTCGACGACCTCGTGGCCGTCTGCCAGGTCGGGCTGACCGGCAGCGCGAAGCTGGAGCTCGGCAAGAACTACTGGGACGAGATGGGGCAGGGCGACCTGGCCGGCGTCCACACCCAGCTGCACCACGACCTGGTCGACGCGATCGCGATGCCGACGATCCCGCGCGAGAAGCTGTCCGAGGCGGCGCTGGAGCGCGCGGCGCTCGGCGGGCTCTTCGCCACCAACCGCTGGCTGCAGCCGGAGATGATCGGCGCGCTCGGGCTGCTCGAGCTGCAGGCCGGACCGCGCTGCCGGCTGGTGCTGCAGGCGTTCGACCGGCTCGGCGCTCCGGCGGGCGCGTACCCGTTCTACGTCGAGCACGCCGAGGTCGACCCGGTGCACGGCAAGGACTGGATGGACAAGGCGATCGAGCCGCTCGCCGCCGACCAGCCCGACTGGGGGCCGCGGATGGTCAAGGGCGCCTGGTGGCGATCCACCATCAACCTGGCGTTCTTCGCCGACCTGCAGTCACGGCTGGTCGAGGGCTCAGCGGCGGCCTGACCTCCGCTCTAGGGTGCAGCCATGAGCGCACCCGCACCGCACCGCGTGGCCAGCGAGGTCGGCCGGCTGCGCACCGTCCTGCTGCACCGCCCCGGCGCCGAGCTGCAGCGGCTCACCCCGCGCAACAGCGCCGACCTGCTCTTCGACGGGCTGCCCTGGGTCGCCCGCGCGCAGGAGGAGCACGACGGCTTCGCGCAGGCCGTGCGCGACCGCGGTGTCGAGGTGCTCTACCTGACCGAGCTGCTGGTCGAGACGCTCGACAACCCGGAGGCCCGGCAGGAGGTCGTCGAGTCGGCGGTCGCCCCGACCGTCGTCGGCCCGTCCCTCGCGACCGTCCTGCGGCAGTGGCTGCTCGACCTGCCCAGCGTCGACCTGTCAGCGGTGCTCTCCGCCGGCCTGACGCACGACGAGCTGCCCTCCCACGGACCGGACGGCGTGGTCGCGCGGCTGGCCGGCCCCGGTGACTTCGTCGTACGCCCGCTGCCCAACCTGCTCTTCACGCGCGACTCCTCGGTGTGGGTCGACGACCACGTCGCGATCACCAGCCCGTCCATGCACGCGCGGCAGCGGGAGCGGACTCTGACCGGCGCGATCTACCGGCACCACCCGCGCTTCGCCGGCACGCCGCTGCTCTACGGCGGCAACCGGGAGGAGGCGTGGTTCGAGGGCGGCGACGTGCTCGTGATGGCGCCGGGCGTCGTCGCCGTCGGCACCGGGCAGCGCACGACTCCTGCTGGCGTGGAGGCGTTCGCGGTGCGCGCGTTCGCCGCGGGGATCGCGCACACGGTGCTCGCCGTGCCGATCGCGCAGGAGCGCGCGACGATGCACCTCGACACGATCTGCACCATGGTCGACCGCGACGCGGTGGTGATGTTCCCGGCGGTCGCGGACACCCTCGCGGCCTACACCGTGACGCCGCACGACGAGCACGGCGTCACCGTCGCCGACCCGCAGCCGTTCCTCGTCGCGGCCGCTGCGGCGATGGGGATCGACCACCTGCGGACGATCGACACCGGGCTCGACCCGGTGACCGCCGAGCGGGAGCAGTGGGACGACGGCAACAACACCCTCGCGCTGGCGCCGGGTCTGGTCGTCGCCTACGAGCGCAACACCGAGACCAACGACCGGCTGGAGAAGGCGGGCATCGAGGTCGTGCGGATCGCCGGCTCCGAGCTGGGCAGCGGACGGGGCGGGCCCCGCTGCATGAGCTGCCCGATCGCGCGGGACGCCCTCTAGTTCAGGGTGAGCTGCCGGCTGAGCAGGCCGGAGCGCGCGCGCCGCTGCTCGACCGTCAGCGGCTGGTCGGTGGCGAGCGCCTCGTCGAGCCGGGCGCGCAGGGCGACGGCCGGCTCCTCCATCGCCTCGGCCTCCCGGTCGAGCGGTGCGTCCCACACCGGCACGAGCAGGCCGTGCGCGCGGAAGCTGCCGACGTAGCGCGTGTCCGGGCCGATCCCGAGACCGCCGTCGACGGTGAGCCGCGCGAGCGCGTCGAGCAGCTCGTCCTCGGCCTCCGGCAGGACCCAGCGCAGGTGGGTGCGCTCCTTCATCCGGCACCAGTAGGCCGACGGCACCGACGACAGCCTCGCCGTCGGGACGACGGAGGCGTTCGCGCGCTCCATCGACGCCGCGACCTCGCCGGTCGGGTCGGCCGCGCCCTCGACCCAGTAGTCGAAGCCGGGGTGCAGCGTGATGTCGAGCGCGTCGTCGGTGAGCAGGTCCTGCAGCCGCGGGCCGGGACCGGGCAGGCCGGGGGGCTGCACGCTGCTGCCCGGCGCGGCGTCGAGGGCGAGCTGCAGCGCGTGCGCCAGGTCGCGGCTCACGTCACCGGAGCGCGACTGCACCTGCAGGCCGAGGAAGACCTTGCCGTCGGCGCGGACCATCGCCGGCCAGGCCAGCGGGAGCACGGTCGACAGGGTGATCTCGCGCGACGGGTCGTCCTTGAGCCGCAGCGGTGCGGTCGCGGCCGGGACGATCTCGCGCAGCGCGATCCAGTCCGTCTCGTCGGCACGACCGGCGAACGGGCGCGCGACAAGCCGCCGGTCGTCGCCGGATCCCTTGCCGTGACAGGCCTTGTAGCGCTTGCCGCTCCCGCACGGGCACGGCTCGCGCGCGCCGACGACGGGAACGGGCGCGTTCGGGTCGGCGGCAGGTGAGGGCGCGCCGGTCGGTCGCGCGGGCGGGCGGCGTCGGCTGCTGATCGCGGGCTCCTCGGGGTGCGGCGGGTTGTCGGCAGCCTAGGACGGGCGAGGGAGGCCCGGCTGCCCCAGACTCGGCTCCATGACGGTCGCGGTGGTGGGTGCCGGCATCGCGGGTGCCGCCTGCGCTCGGGCGCTGCACGCAGCCGGGGTCGACGTCACGATCCTCGACCGCGGACGCGTGCCCGGCGGGCGGCTCGCGTCGCGCCGCTTCGACGGGCGACCGGTCGACCTCGGCGCGTCGTACCTCACCGCCCGCGACGAGCGCTTCGCCGCTGTCGTCGACGACTGGTGCGCGCGCGGGCTCGCGCATCCGTGGACCGACGCCTTCCACGTCGCGACGCCCGCCGGGCTGGGCGAGCGCAAGAGCGGACCGCTGCGCTACGGGACGCGGGGCGGGCTCCGCTCGCTGGTCGTCGACCTGCTGTCGCCACTGACCGTCACGCAGTCGGTGCAGGTGACCTCCGTCGGTCCCGGCCCGGTGGTCGACGGGAGGGCGTACGACGCCGTCGTCCTGGCGATGCCCGACCCGCAGGCGCTGCCGCTGCTGGTCGACCTGCCGGACGAGCGCGCGCAGCTGGCCGACCGGATCTGGGAGCCGGTGCTCGCGCTGGCGGCGCGCTTCCCGTCGCGCAGCTGGGACCTCGACGGCTGCTTCGTCGAGGGCAGCGACGTCCTCGGCTGGATCGCCGACGACGGGCAGCGGCGCGGGGACGGCGCACCGGTTCTCGTCGCGCACTCGACGTCGGCGCTCGCCGCCGGACACCTCACCGACCCGACCGCTGCGGGACCGGCGCTGCTCGACGCGCTGCAGTCGATGCTCGGGATCGGCGCGGCGCCGGAGTGGTCGTTCGTGCAGAGATGGACGTACGCCCGTCCTCTCGATGCGCGCGAGATCCCCTACTGGTCAGGCGATTCCGGGGTGTCACTGTGCGGCGACGGCTGGGGGTCGCCGCGCGTCGAGACGGCGTGGCTGTCGGGCCACCTGCTGGGGAAGGCGCTGGCCGAGCGGCTGGGCTAGGCGCGGGCGGCGATCATCCGGCGCACGCGCGCGGGGTCGTTGCTGATGATGACGTCGACCCCGAGGTCGAGCATCAGCTCGATGTCCGCGGGCTCGTCGACGGTGTAGCAGTGCACCCGGTTGTTCTGGTCGTGCACGCGCTCGACGTAGCCGGGGTACTTCTTCAGCACCCGCAGCGCGACGCCGGCGCTGCGGACCTGCGCGGGCAGCCGGCCGTCGCGGTAGCGGACCGGGACGCGCTCCATCAGGAACACGGTCGGGAGCAGCGGCGCCATCACGTGCACGCGGCGCAGCGAGGTCGCCGCGAAGGACATGACCGTCACCGGCGAGACCGAGCGGGACAGCGGAGCGGCCAGCCCGTAGCGGCTCAGCAGCTCGACCAGGCTGCGCTCGACGAGACCGCCGTACCTCGTCGGGTGCTTGGTCTCGATGTGCAGCTCGACCTGCTTCCCGGTCGGAGTGCGACGGTCGAGCGCGAGCTGCAGCAGCCGCTCGAGGGTGAGCACCGACCGGCGCTCGGGGTCCTGGTCGGCCTCCTCCCAGGCGGCCTCCAGGAGCGGGTCGCCCTGCCGCGCCTTCCACGACGCGAAGTCGAGGTCGTTGAGCTCGGCGAGCTCCAGCGTCGACAGCACGCCGCGCCCGTCACTGACCCGGTCGATGCGCCGGTCGTGGACGCAGACCAGCACCCCGTCGCGGGTGAGCCGCACGTCGCACTCGAGCGCGTCGGCGCCCTCCTCGAGCGCGAGCTCGTAGGCGTCGAGCGTGTGCTCGGCCTTCGACGCTGACGAGCCCCGGTGGGCCACGACCTGCACGGGCCGGAGGAGGGGCACGAGGCTGATCCTTCCCGCTGCTGCGCGGTCCTGTCAGCCGGACAGGCGGCGACGCACCGCGGGATCTGCGCCGTTGACGACGTCGACCGCCGGCTCGCCGTCGAGGACGCGGGTGAGGTTGGCGGTGCTCTGCCCGAGGATGCGGCCCGCCGCCTGCGCGCTCGAGCCGGCCATGTGCGGGCTGAGCAGCACCCTCGGGGCGGTGCGCAGCGGCGAGTCAGCGGGCAGCGGCTCGACGGAGAAGACGTCGAGAGCGGCCCCGCCGAGGTGCCCCCTCTCCAGCGCGGCGACCAGCGCCGGCTCGTCGACCACCTCACCGCGCGCGCCGTTGACGAGCAGCGCCCCGGACCTCATCCGGCCGGCGTCGAGCAGGTTGCGCGTCTGCTCGCCGAGCGCGATGACCAGGACGACGACGTCACTGGTGGCGATGAGCTCGTCGAGCTCGGCGTACTCCGCCGGTGCGTCGTCGCGCCGGCTGCGGGACCAGTAGCGGACGTCGCAGTCGAAGGCGCGGAAGAGCTCGGCCGTACGACGCCCGATCGCGCCCATCCCGACCACGCCGACGCGGCTGCCGGCGAGCTCGCGGCCGCCCATCGTCGTCTGCTTCCACTCGCCGCGACGGACCGACGCGTCCGCCTCCACGGTGTGCCGGAGCAGCGACAGCGTCGCCGACAGGCACCACTCCGCGACGCTGGTCGCGTTGGCTCCGGCGCAGTTCGCGACCGGCACGCCCGCCGCGGCGAACGCGTCGAGGTCGATCCCGTCGGTGCCGACGCTCGGCTGCTGCACGAAGCAGACCCGCGGTCCGGGCTCGATCAGCCGCAGGCTCGGCGACCAGTCACCGATCACCATGTCGACCTCGGGCAGCAGGCGCGCGACCTCGTCCTGGGTGCGCTCCTTCGGCGTGACCAGCTCCATCCGCGGGTCGGCGAACAGCGACTCCAGGATCTCGTGCGGGAGCGGGGGCAGGGCGAGCACGCGCCAGAGGTCGGTCACCGGGAGAGCCTCTCGCGAGCAGCCCCCCGCATCCCGTCGGGGGTGCGACCATGTGCCGATGGGACCGTTCTTCGGGATCATCGGCGCGGGCTTCCTGTGGCTGGCCTGGCTGATGCAGCAGGAACGGTTGCCGAGGAACGGGCTGGTCGGGATGCGGACCAAGGCGACCATGGCGAGCGACGCCGCGTGGAACGCTTCCCATCGCGCGAGCGCGTGGTCCGTCGCGCTCGCGGGGCTCGTCCTGGTGGTCGTCGGCGTGTGGCTCCTGGTGTCCCGCCCGGCGGCGAGCTCCAGCCGCAACGTGGTTCTCGCGACGTGCGTCGCCATCCTCGTCGTCATCGTCATCGGCGGCGTCCAGGCCGACCGCGTCGCCAGGGGAACCTCGAGCGCGTCCAGTGGCTAGCGCGACGAGACCCCTCCGGTACTCGATCAACGTCACCCTCGACGGCTGCTGCCATCACGAGGCGGGTCTCCCCCCGGACGAGGAGTCGATGGACTACTGGACCGCTGCCATGGAGCAGGCCGATGCCCTGCTGTACGGCCGCGTGACCTACGAGATGATGGAGTCGGCGTGGCGGCGGCCGGCCACGGGCACCTGGCCTGACTGGATGGGTGAGTGGGAGGTCCCGTTCGCTGACGCCATCGACCGGGCGAAGAAGTACGTCGTGTCGGGCACGCTGCCCGGGGTCGACTGGAACGCCGAGCTGGTGCAGGGGGACCTGAGGCAGGCGGTCGAGCGGCTCAAGGCGGAGCCAGGCGAGGGCCTGTGGGTGGGTGGCGTGACGCTCCCGCTGGCCCTGGCGGATCTGGGGCTGATCGACGAGTACGAGTTCGTCGTGCACCCGGTCGTTGCCGGGCACGGGCCGACGTTGCTGGCCGGCCTCCGCGAGCGCTTGGCACTCGAGCTGGTGGATCGTCATGCGTTCCGCTCCGGGGCGGTGGCCCTCCTGTACCGACCCGCGCAGGCCGCGGCCTGACGCGATGTCCTGACTCCGGATCAGACCAGATGAGATCAGAACGGCGGGTTGTCGTCGTTCCAGTCCCAGGTCTGCTTCGGTGCAGGCGGTTTCGGCGGATCTGGTGGTCGGACGCGCTGGGTGAGCGTGACGTCGGGTTCGTCGTCGGTCTCCGGGCTCGCCGGTGTGGGGGTCGCGCTCGGTGGTGGGGCGTGGAGGTCGGCTTTGGGGGGTGGTGCCCAGGGTCCGGGTCGTTGGTAGGTCTGGTGAAGGGCGCTGTGCCAGGTGACGCTGCCGTCGGGGTGGCGTTGGAGGATCCAGCGGCCGTGGGTCTTGGCGTTGTGGCAGCGTCTGCTGACGGGTCCGAGGTTGCGGGCGTTGGTCTTGCCGCCGGAGGCGTAGGGCTCGAGGTGGTCGCGGTCGTAGCGTGAGCTGCTGCAGCCGGGTCCGCAGCAGTGCCGGTCCCGCACGTCGACGAGCCGGGCAAGCCGTGCGGAAGGGTCGTGCTGGGGTTCGTCGGCGTCGATGACCACGTCGGGTCGGAGCATGGCGCGGATCTGCTCGCGCCGGCCGGTGTCGGTGGTGGCGGCGGGGGTGGGTGTGTCGTCGACGGCCAGTGGTCGTCCGCTGCGGGCGTCGACCAGGATCCGCCGGTAGCTCTTGGGCCGGACCAGCCGGACGCGTTGGGCGCTGATCGGGCCGTACCGGTCCAGCGTGCCGGGTTCCTGGCTGAGGTCCAGGACGGTCGCGACGGGGGCGTGCACGTTGAGGGTGGTCTGCGCGGCGATCTGCTCCGGGGTGAGCGCCCACGGCGGCGGGACCGGTCCGTCGGCGGGGAACAGGACCGAGCTGCTGTCGCGGGTGAGTGGTGTCCGGCCGCCAACGAGTCCGGCCTGGGTGCGCCACTTGTCGTCGGCGGCCATCCCGGCGAGCGCGATCGCGGGCAGGCTGGCGAACAGGCCGGCCCGGCGCTGCTCGGCCGTGCGGGTGATCCCGGCGGCGGCGTCGGCCAGGCGCTCGCGGCGTTCCAGCGCGTCGATGCCCTGTGCCCAGGCGACGCCTTGCTCGGGGGTCAGGACGGCGCCGGTGAGCATCAGGCCGTCCTCGGTCGGGCGGGTCCAGGTCCGCCGGCGGCCGACCTTCTCGGTCTCGGCCTGCTCGGCCTGCTCGGCGGTGAGCTGCTCGCTCTCCAGGCGGAGCCGGACCCGCTTGACCTGCCGGCGCAG
>JAKFFB010000079.1:0-12845 GCA_036675425.1 Actinomycetales bacterium
CGCCCACTTCGGCAACGGCAACCTGCCCGCCGGGTGCATCGTCGACCGGGACGAGGCGAACCCGGACAACGGCTGCCACCACCTCAAGGTGGGGCTCAACAACCTCGACTCGCCCAAGGTCAACGTCGCCGTCCTGGTGCCCGTGTCGCCGACGGCCGAGCGCGACATGCGGATCATGCGGCAGTCGGTGGAGATGTGGGGCGGCGGCATCGACCACCTCGCTCGGCAGATGGACATGGACTGGCTGGCCGACGGCGTGGAGTTCAACGTCACGACCAAGCTCGTGCCGGTCGACGCCAACGGCGTCCCGACCCAGGCCGTCAACCTCATCAAGCCCAAGATCGTCGTCATCGCCACCAACCCGGTCGGCGGCATCGGCATCGGCATCGACCCAGCGGACTTCATGGGCGAGGTCGGCTTCACCGACGGCAAGGGCCTGCCGTGCGGCTCGATCCCGGACCCGTTCAACCTGAAGACCTGGCAGGAGCGGCCGGGCTTCGACGGCCACCACGGCGACCTCGGCGGCTTCGAGGTCGTGCGCTGCGACGGCACCGGCGGCCAGGTCTGCTTCTCCGTCAACGGCGCCGTCGACCCGGTCCCCGGCACGACGGACTTCTTCTCGCTCTACGACCTGGTCTCGCACGAGAACGGCCACTGCCTGACGCTCGGGCACGTCGGCGACGGCGCCGAGGGCCCGTGGGGCCAGATACCGACCGCGGACATCATGGCCTACAGCTCCGACCCGGTCGACGTCGCGAAGTGCGTCTCCACGCTGGACGTCGAGGGCTTCGCCCTGCAGATGAGCCAGTTCCTGGACACCAACGGCGACGGCAAGGTCGACGGCAAGGACGTCCTCGTCCCCAACGACGCCGCAGGCGACGGGATGAGCTCCTTCCAGGTGCAGAACCCCAAGGACCACTGGTACGCCTCCTCGACCGGCCGGCCCGAGGACTGCCCGCAGCCCGACTGGGGGCTGGCGCCGCTGGCCGAGGAGACCGACTGGCAGCCGTCGCCGGTGTCGACGCGGAACGCGAGGCTCGCCGTCGACGCCGCGGCCGCGCCCGGCCGCGTGACGTGGGACGCCACCGCCTCCTGGGCGACCAAGGAGGTCGCGCCGAAGGCGGCCGGCACCCGGGTCGACGACCCGACCGGTGACGGCACCACGCCGATGACCGACCTCACCGGCTTCACCGCCGCGGTCACCAAGGACGCCGTCACGGCGACGCTGTCGCTCGACCAGCTGTGGCCCACCACCGACGGCGGCCGCGCCACCGGCTACGGCCTCTACGTCGGCGGCCGCAAGTTCGACTCCTACGTCACCACGCAGGGCACCAGCAGCGAGGTCCAGACGATCGACGCCGGCGGGCGCACCGTCATGCCCGCGGGCACCTCGACCTGGGACACCGAGAAGGGCACCGTCACCTTCACGATCCCGCGCAGCTACCTCGCCAAGCACCGGATCACGGCGCCGTACGACGTCTTCGCCGCGACCGGCGTCCACATCCGGACCAAGGACTGGGTGACCTCGCTGGACCGCGCCCCCGACACCGGCAAGGTGCGCCTGGCCGGCCCGACCATGAAGGCGGGCCCGAAGGACGCTCCGCTCGCCAGGAAGGCGCGCACCCGCACCGTCGAGCTCCAGCACGAGGGCGGCAACGCCTTCACCCCGGAGGACACCTCCACCCAGGGCATCCCGCTCGTGCCGGTCATCGGCAACGTGCACCACATCCCCCTGCCCATCAAGGAGCAGGCGACCGCCGAGGTCACCCTGACCTGGGACGACCCCTCCTCCTCGCTCGGCCTCGTGGTCAAGGGCGGCTCCGGCCAGGTGGTCGAGAGCGGCAGCGACTCGGTGACGGTGACGGTCCCGTGGGCCAAGCGCGACCTGGCCGTCCAGGTGGTGCCGTCGCAGGTCGGCTCGGAGTCGGTGGGCTACACGGTGACCGCCGTGCTCACGTCGCTGACGGCGAACGCGGACGGCGACGCCGTGCCGGACGTCGCCGACGTCTGCCGGACCGCGAAGGGGCCGGCCAGCTCCGGCGGCTGCCCCGACACCGACCGCGACGGCGTCCTCGACGTCCGGGACGCCTGCCCGAAGGCCGCCGGTCGGAGCCTGAGCGGCTGCCCCGGGAAGGCGGACGAGAAGGTCGTGGCCTTCCTCGACGGCGAGCAGGTCAGCAGCAGCACCGTGATGACCCGGCACGGCCGCTACGACGTCAGCGGCTCGGTCCCGGCCTCGCGCGGGACGCACACGCTGAAGGTCGTCTGGTACGACGGCGGCAAGGTCGTCAAGACCGTGACCCGGACCGTCACCGTCCGGTAGCGCCTCGCACGCCGCCGCCACCCGCGACCGCTAGCGTCGTGGGCGTGACGGCAGCCCACTGGACCGCCGTGGCGACACTCGCCTACAACCTGCTGCACCACCTGGGCGTCCTTCCCGACGGCCTGGGACCTGCCCCGCACGCCACCCGCTGGGTCGACTGGCTCGACCTGCTGACTCCGTACGCCGTCGTGGGCTCGGCGCTGGCCGCGCTCGCATCCGCCGGGACCGACCGGCGCGGCTGGTGGATCGCGCTGCTCGGCGCCGGCGCGTACGTGCAGGGGCACGGGATCCACCTGGCCGCCAACAGCATCGGCAACGAGCGGGGAGACGCCCCGCCGGTGCACCTCTGGGACGAGGTCGTCGGCCACTGGCTCTGGTACGCCGGCGTCGCGCTCCTGGTCGTGGCCGTCGCCCGTGCGGTCGAGCTCCGGGTGCGACCGGCCGCGCTGCTGCTGGCCCTCGCCACCGGCATCACCTGGACCACCAACGCCCTCGAGGGCACGACCGCGGTCGGCTCGCTGCTCGTCGCCGCAGGCCTCACCGGCTGGGGGCTGCGACGCCGCAGCGGGCTGCTGGTGGTCGCCTTCGGCCTCAGCGCGCTGCTGCTCGCGGCGTACGGCCTCTGGCACGGCGGCTTCCCCGCCCCGAGCAGCCTGTGACCGTCCCCCGGCTGCTCGCGGCCTCGGCCGTCGCGATGGTCCTGACGCACTGGCTGCGGCTGCTGCCGCTGGGCTACGCGGCGCCTGGTGCGACCCGGTGGGAGGACTTCGTCGACCTGCTGACGCCGTACGTCGTCGCCGGTCCGGCGCTGGCCGTCCTGGCCCGCACCGGCGCCGGGCGGCGGGCCTGGGCGCTGGCGCTGCTCGGCGCCGCGGTGTTCACCTCGGGGCAGGGAATGCACCTGTCCGCGAACTCGATCAGCTTCGCCAGCGGCCCGGCCGACCCGGCCTACCTGTGGGACGAGCAGGTCGGGCACCACCTGTGGTTCGGCGGGCTCACCCTGCTGGTGGTGGTCGTGGTGCGGTCGGTCGAGTCCCTGCCTCTGCGGACCGGGGCGGTCGCGGTCGCGCTGGGAGCCCTCGTCGGCCTGACCTGGGCGGCCAACGTCGTCGAGGGCGGCGCGGTCCCGTTCGGGGCGGCGCTCGCGACCGGACTGACGGCGTACGGCTGGCGGACCCGCGCCCGCCCGACCGGCCGGCTGCTCCTGCTCGCCTTCGGGCTCAGCCTGGTGCTGGTCGCGGCGTACGGCCTGCGGCAGGGCGGCTTCCCGCAGCCCAGCGAGCTGGGCTGGCTCTAGTCAGCCCGTGAGCGCCCGGCGCATCCCGAGGTGCTCGATCCCCGCCTCGAGGTAGACCTCGCCGAACGGCACGAAGCCGGCCCGCTCGTAGAACCCGCGCGCGTGCAGCTGCGCGTGCAGCTCGACCGACGGCAGGCCGCGCTCGGCGGCGCGCGCGACGAGCAGGTCGAGCAGGGAACGGCCGATGCCGGTGCCGCGGGCGCCGTCGGCCACCGCCATCCGGCCGATGGTGCCGACCGTCCCCTCGCTGCCCGGCACGAAGCAGCTGTCGTCGTCGATCCGGCCGTCGACCAGCCGGCCGGTCCCCACCACCACGCCGTCGAGCAGCGCGACGGCGTGGTCGGCCGCGGCGTCCAGCTCGTCGCGCTCCAGCTCCTCCGGCACGTCCTGGCCGAGCACGAACACGTCGTGCCGCAGGGCGAAGAGCGCCGGCAGGTCGTCGGCACCGGCCAGGCGCACCTCAGCCGTCACGAGCCGTCGCTCGGGGCGCGGGAGCTGGGCGGGCCGACGACGCCCTGCTCGCTCGGCTCGAGCGGCCGGACGTCGAGCGAGGACAGCTCGGCGCCACGAGGGGCGAGCTCCACACCTCGTACGACGGGCAGCGCCGGCAGCTCGGCCAGCTCGCGCGCCTCGGCCTCCACCACGAGGGCGAAGACGCAGGCGCAGCCGGTGCGGTAGGCCGCCGCCTCCTCGCCGGCGGTCGTCGCGTCCGCCTCGTAGAGGTCGCGGAAGGCCTGCTCCTCGGGAGTCCCGGCCTCGATCGTCTTGGCCGTGGCCAGCAGGTCCTGCTGCTCCTTGGCCTTGCGCGCCGCCGTCTCGCTGAAGACGCGCTCGAGCCCGGCGACCACGTCGCCCGGCGTCTGGAAGACGATCTCCTCCGGCTCGCCCGAGACGGGCGCGCGCAGGTAGGCCCGCCTCACCTCGAGACCGGACTCCTCGAGCAGCTCGCCGAGCTCCTCCGGCGTGAGCGCCTTGTTCAGGCTGATCAGCGCGAGGTAGCTCGCCCCGGGATCGCGCCGCGACAGGTCGACCGCGCGCTCCCGGGCGGCGGCGAAGTGCTCGTCGATCTGGTCGCCGACACCGGGACCGAGGGCGAGCGGCAGCGCCGCCTCCCGCTCGGCCTGCTGCCGCTCGCGGACCGCCTCCGGCCCGCTCAGCGCCAGGGCGGCGCCGGTGCCCGCCAGGAAGACGGTCGCCACGGCGAGCAGCCCGAGCTGCGGCACGTCACGGACGAGCTTGAGCGGACCGCTCGAGGCGTACCTCTCGTCGAGCCGGTGCAGCACCCCGGTCTCGCTCGGGGTCAGCAGCTCGCCGGCCTTGCGGCGCAGGTTGGCACGGGCGGTCGTGCGCCGCGCGGCGGCGCCGTCGAGCACCTCCCGGAGCAGCGCGGCGAGCCGCGGCACCAGCCGGGAGTCGAGGTCGCGGAGGTTCACCGGGCCCGCCTCACGACCACTCCGCGACGCGGTCGAGCGCGGCCTGCAGGTCGGCCGGGTAGGTGCTCTCGAACTCGACCCACCGCCCGTCGTCCGGGTGCGCGAAGCCCAGGCGCACGGCGTGCAGCCACTGCCGCTCCAGGCCCAGCTTCTTGGCCAGCGTGGGGTCGGCGCCGTAGGTGATGTCGCCGACGCAGGGGTGCTTCAGGGCGGCCATGTGCACGCGGATCTGGTGCGTGCGGCCGGTCTCGAGGTGGATGTCGAGCAGCGTGGCGTGCCGGAACGCCTCGATCGTCTCGTAGTGCGTGACGCTGTCGCGCCCGCCGGCGACGACGGCGAACTTGTAGGCGCTGGTCGGGTGGCGGTCGATCGGCGCGTCGACGGTGCCGCTCATCGGGTCCGGGTGCCCCTGGACGAGGGCGTGGTACCGCTTGTCGACCGTGCGCTCCCGGAACGCGTCCTTCAGGACGGTGTAGGCGCGCTCGCTCTTGGCGACCACCATGCAGCCGCTGGTCCCGACGTCGAGGCGGTGCACGATGCCCTGCCGCTCCTCGGCGCCGCTGGTGCTCACGCGGTGACCGGCGGCGGCGAGCCCGCCGATGACGGTCGGCCCCTCCCAGCCGGGGCTCGGGTGCGCGGCCACGCCGACCGGCTTGTCCACCACGAGGATGTCGTCGTCCTCGTAGAGGACGGCCAGGCCGGGGACGACCTCCGGCGGCCGGGCGGCGGCGCGGTCGGGCTCGGGCAGCTGCACCTCGAGCACCGCGCCGGCGGTCACCCGCTCGCTCTTCACCGTCGGGTTGCCGTCCAGGGTCGCGGCCCCGGTGCCGACCAGGTCGGCTGCCGCGGTGCGGCTGAGACCGAACAGCCTGCTGATCGCGGCGTCCAGGCGCAGCCCGTCGAGCCCCTCGGGCACGGGCACGGAGCGGCTCTGGGTCACCCGTACATCATGCGGGGTCGACCCGCCGGGTGCCGTCGACCTCGATCCCGCGGAAGGTCAGCAGCACCGCCAGCAGGCCGCCGACGACGATGCCCGAGTCCGCGACGTTGAAGCTGGGGAACCAGCCGAGGGCGATGAAGTCGACGACGGCGCCGCGGCCCGGGCCGGGGTCGCGGAAGAGCCGGTCGACCAGGTTGCCGAGCGCCCCGCCGAGCAGCAGCCCGAGGCTCAGCGCCCAGCCCGCGCTGCGGAGCCGGGTGCTCACCCGCAGGATCACCACGACGACCGTGATCGCGACCGCCGTGAACAGCAGGGTCGCGCCCTCCGCGAAGGAGAAGGCCGCGCCGGAGTTCCGCGAGACCCGCAGGTAGAGCTCGCCGCCGAGGAGCTCGATGGACCGCTTGTTCTCGAGCTCGGCGACCACCCAGACCTTCGTGACCAGGTCGAGGGCCAGGACGAGGACGGCGACGACCGCGAGCAGGGGGGTACGACGGGGCCGCTCCGGGTCGGTCGGCTCGTCCGCGGGCTGGTCGGTCAGCGCCGCTCCTCGCGCTGCTTGCACGCCACGCACAGGGTCGCCCGCGGGAACGCCTGGAGGCGGGCCTTCGGGATCGGGTTGCCGCAGTTCTCGCACCGGCCGTAGGTGCCCTCGTCGAGGCGGACCAGCGCACGCTCCACCTGCAGCAGCAGGTCGCGGCTGTTGTTGGCCAGCGACATCTCGTGCTCGCGCTCGAAGGTCTTGGTGCCGGCGTCGGCCTCGTCGCCGGAGCCCTCGCTGCTCTGGTCGCGCTTGAGCGACTCGCTGGCCGCCTCGGCGTCGTCGATCTCGCCGCGCAGCTCGGCCGCCTGCTGCTCGAGCTCCTTGCGGACCGCCTTGAGCTCCGGCTTGGTCCACGCGTCGTCACCCATGGGGACGGGCGGCGCCGGGGCCTTGGCGGCGGCCTTCTTCGCGGGCGCCTTCGCGGGCGCCTTCGCGGCCGCCTTCGGGGCTGCGGCTGCCGGCAGAGCGGCGGTGCCGGTCTTGGCCGGGGCCTGCTGAGCAGCGGTGGGCTCGGCCACGTGCTCGGCCGTGGCGGCTCCGCTGGCACCGGTCTTGGCGGGGGCGGTCTCCGGCTTCGGCGCGGGGGCCTTGGTAGCGGGGGCCTTGGTAGCGGGAGCCTTGGTAGCGGGAGCCTTGGTAGCGGCGGCCTTGGCCGGCGCGGCGACCTTCTTCACCGCGGTCGCGGCCTTCGCGGGGGCGGCCTTCGTGGCCGGCGCCGCCTTGGCAGCCGCCTTCGCCGGTGCAGCCTTCTTGGCCGGTGCAGCCTTGGCCGGTGCAGCCTTGGCCGCCGGCTTCGCGGGAGCGGCCTTGGCAGTTGTCTTGGCGGGGGCGGCCTTCTTGGCCGGCGCACCCTTGGCAGCCGTCTTCGCGGGGGCAGCCGTCTTGGCCGGCGCAGCCTTGGCAGCCGTCTTCGCCGGAGCCGCCTTCTTGGCCGGCGCAGCCTTGGCAGCCGCCTTCGCCGGAGCGGCCTTCTTGGCCGGCGCAGCCTTGGCAGCCGTCTTCGCCGGAGCGGCCTTCTTGGCCGGCGCAGCCTTGGCCGCCGCCTTCGCGGGGGCAGCCTTCTTGGCCGGAGCCGCCTTGGCAGCCGTCTTCGCCGGCGCAGCCTTCGCGGGGGCGGCCTTCTTCGCCGGAGCCGCCTTGGCGGCAGCCTTCACGGCCTTCGCGGCGGTGACCGCGGGCGCGGGCTTCGCCGTCCCGGCAGGTGCCTTGCGGGCAGGCGCTGCGGCAGCCGGGGTCGCCTCACCCGCTCCCTTGGCGGCGCTCGGCTTCGCGGCGGGCGCGTCCGAGCCCTTCTTGCCGAGCAAGCTGCGGACCTTGCCGAAGCGCGTGGCCATCGATACCCCTCACGTCCGCCACGCCCGGGCGGGCATGATCGCGACCGCGCGCAGGATACGTGAGGGTCTGCCCCCCACAAAGCCACCACGCGGGAGCAGTCCGCAACGATCACCAGCGCTCCGCGCAACCCGCTGGGCCACCGCCGGAGCCGCGAGTACGCTCGGCGCCGTCGCAGCGACGGGGACCAGTAGCGGCGGACGCAGCCCACAGCGAGCCGGGGACGGTGGGAGCCCGGCGGCGTGCACGCCCGTGAACATCAGCCCCACGGAAGCCGCAGCGACAGCGCACGACAAGAGCGGGGACGCGAGTCCCAAGGAGGGTGGTACCGCGGGGCGCGAGCCTCGTCCCTCCGTCGAGAGCACGCACCCGACGGAGGACATCCCCAGATGAAGCAGCTGCCCGCCCAGGTCGACCTGCCGGCCGTCGAGCGCGACGTGCTCGCCCGCTGGGAGAAGGGCCGCGTCTTCGAGCGCAGCCTTGAGCAGACCGCCAGCGGCGAGCCGTGGGTCTTCTACGAGGGCCCGCCGACCGCCAACGGCAAGCCCGGGACGCACCACGTCGAGGCCCGCGTCTTCAAGGACCTGTTCCCGCGCTTCAAGACGATGCAGGGGCGGCACGTGCCGCGCAAGGCCGGCTGGGACTGCCACGGCCTGCCGGTCGAGCTCGCCGTCGAGAAGGAGCTCGGCTTCTCCGGCAAGCAGGACATCGAGGCGTACGGCGTCGCGGAGTTCAACGCCAGGTGCCGCGAGAGCGTGCTCCGCCACGTCGACGAGTTCGAGCGCATGACGACCCGCATGGGCTACTGGTGCGACATGGGCGACGCCTACCGCACCATGGACTCTTCGTACGTCGAGAGCGTCTGGTGGTCGCTCAAGCAGATCGCCGACAAGGGCCTGCTGGTCGAGGACCACCGGGTGGCGCCCTACTGCCCGCGCTGCGGCACCGGCCTGTCCGACCACGAGGTGGCGCAGGGCTACCAGACGGTGACGGACCCGTCGGTCTACGTCCGGTTCCCGGTCACGAGCGGCCCGCTGGAGAAGCTCGGCGCCAAGCTGCTGGTCTGGACGACCACCCCCTGGACGCTGGTCAGCAACACCGCGGTCGCCGTCAACCCCGGCGTCACCTACGTCGCCGCGCGCACAGGCGATGAGGTCCTCGTCGTCGCCGAGCCGCTGCTGGGCGTCCTGGGCGACGACGTCGAGGTGCTCGAGCGCTTCCCGGGGACCGCGCTGGAGCACACGACGTACGACCGCCCGTTCGAGATGGTCGACATCGAGAACGCCCACTACGTCGGCGTCGCCGACTACGTCACCGTCGACTCCGGCACCGGCCTCGTGCACCAGTCCCCCGCCTTCGGTGCCGAGGACATGCTCGTCGCCAAGAAGTACGGCCTGCCGGTCGTCAACCCGGTCCGCCCGAACGGCACCTTCGAGGAGCACCTGCCGCTGGTCGGCGGGCAGTTCTTCAAGTCGGCCGACACGGCGCTGGTCACGGACCTGCGCGAGCGCGGCCTGCTGTTCCGCGAGCTGCCGTACGAGCACAGCTACCCGCACTGCTGGCGCTGCGACACCGCGCTGCTCTACTACGCGCTCCCGAGCTGGTACATCCGCACGACCGCGATCAAGGACCGGCTGGTCGAGGAGAACGAGAGGACCAGCTGGTACCCCAGCACGATCAAGCACGGCCGCTACGGGGACTGGCTCAACAACAACATCGACTGGGCGCTGTCCCGCAACCGCTACTGGGGCACCCCCCTGCCCATCTGGCGCTGCACGTCCGACAAGGACCACTGGCAGGCCTACGGCAGCCTCGCCGAGCTCGGGGCCGCCGCCGGCCAGGAGCTGTCCGGCCTCGACCCGCACCGGCCGTACGTCGACGACGTCGTCGTCCCCTGCGAGCAGTGCGGCGCCGAGGCCCGGCGTGTGCCGGAGGTGATCGACGGCTGGTACGACTCCGGCGCCATGCCGTTCGCCCAGGTCGGGCACCCGTGGAGCGGTGTCGAGCCGGCCTACCCGGCGCAGTTCATCTGCGAGGCGATCGACCAGACCCGCGGCTGGTTCTACACGCTGATGACGGTCGGGACGCTGGTCTTCGACCGCTCGTCGTACGAGACCGTGCTCTGCCTGGGGCACATCCTCGACGGCGAGGGCCGCAAGATGAGCAAGCACCTCGGCAACGTCCTGGACCCGTTCGAGCTGTTCGAGCGGCACGGGGCCGACGCGCTGCGCTGGTACATGCTCTGCGGCGGCAGCCCGTGGTCGGCCCGCCGGGTCGGCCACGAGCAGGTCGAGGAGGTCGTCCGCAAGGTCCTGCTGACCTACTGGAACACCGCGTCGTTCCTCAGCCTCTACGCGAGCGTGAACCAGTGGGAGCCCGGAACGACCAGCGGCGCCGAGCCGACCCTGCTCGACCGCTGGGCGCTCTCGCAGACGTACGCCACGGCGCGCGAGGTCACCGAGGCACTGGAGGACTTCGACTCGCTACGGGCCGGCCGCCGGCTGGCACAGCTCATCGACGACCTCAGCAACTGGTACGTCCGGTCGAGCCGCCGCCGCTTCTGGGACGGCGACCCGACGGCGCTCGGCACGCTGCACGAGTGCCTGCGCGTCGTGACGCTGCTGATGGCGCCGTTCACGCCGTTCGTCACCGACGAGGTGTGGGGCGCGCTGTTCGGCGACGACTCGGTGCACCTCGAGCAGTGGCCGGCCGTGCAGGATGCCGCGATCGACGCCGAGCTCGACGCGCAGGTGGCGCTGGTCCGTCGGCTGGTCGACCTCGGCCGGCAGGCCCGCGCGGAGTCCAAGGTGAAGACCCGCCAGCCGCTCGGCCGGGCGATGGTGTCCGCCCAGGGCTGGCAGGCGCTGCCGGACCCCCTCAAGGCGCTGGTGAGCTCCGAGCTCAACGTCGTCGCCCTCGAGCCGCTGGCCGGCGACCTGGTCGACGTCACCGCGAAGGCCAACTTCCGCGCACTGGGCAAGCGCTTCGGCAAGGGCGTCCAGGCGGTGGCGGCCGCGGTGGCGGCCGCCGATGCAGCAGGCCTGGCCGCGGGGCTGCGGGACGGAACGGCGTCGGTCGAGGTCGACGGCGAGACGGTCCCGCTCTCCCCCGAGGAGGTCGTCGTCACCGAGACCCCGCGGACCGGCTGGGCGGTCGCGAGCGGCGCCGGCGAGACCGTCGCGCTCGACCTCGAGATCACCCCCGAGCTGCGCCGCGCCGGCCTGGTCCGCGAGGCGGTCCGGCTGGTCCAGGAGGCCCGCAAGAGCAGCGGCCTGGAGGTCAGCGACCGGATCGAGCTGTGGTGGTCGGCCGACGGCGAGCTGGCCGAGGCGCTGCGCGAGGGCTCGGCCCGGCTCGCGGAGGAGGTGCTCGCGGTCGCGGTGACCGGCGCCGCGCCCACCGCCGACCTCAAGCAGCACCAGGACGCCGAGCTCGGCCTGCGCTTCTGGCTGCGGGTCGCCGGCGGCTGACGCGGCAGGGTGTCCGGGTCTGTCCCGGTTGCTCCGTACGGCGGCGTTACAGCCGGGCCGGAGGATCACCCGAACGGCCCCGTCAGTTCGGGCTGGCCCGGCGCCGATGGTCCTGGTGACACCGCCCGCTGCTCCACCCGGAGCAGTCCCGCAGCCCCCGGAGGATCCGGTGACCTTCACCAGCGTCGAGCCCGAGATCAAGCACCGCTCGTTCCGGCTCACCCGGCCCACCCCGGCCTCCCCGTCGATCGCGACCCAGGTCCGCCCGGCGATCGTGCTCCCTGACCGCGAGGCCCGTGCCCTGCTGGCGGCGGCCGAGCGGCAGGACGTCTCCCGCGGCGGCTGCTTCTCGGCCGGGCCGGCCGGCATCCAGGTCTGGAGCGGCCCGTGGAACGGCCTGCTCGGCCGGCACGGCGACGCGCAGCACCACGGCTCGGTCGACTGGTCGTACGACACCCCGACCCGGCACTACATCACCGTCTACCGCGTGCTCGTCACCACGCAGGGCAACTCCGCGGGCGAGACGCCGCAGTCGCTGCTCGACCGGGTGCTGGCGCTGGCCGGCGTGGAGGCTCCGCGCGACGCGCTGTCGCTGCCGGTGCCGCCGCCGCGGGACCCCTTCCGCTCCGACCTGCGCGCCGGCCGGGGGTACTAGCCGGCCCCCCAGGAACGTCCGCCCCCCACGACGAGGCCCGTACGAGCACTGCTCGTACGGGCCTTGACGTGCGGCTGAGGAGCTACGGCTTGCAGACCCCGCAGGCGGCGTAGCCGGCGCGACCGGCCGCGGCGCGGCTCATCGACTCGGCGTCGGCGGCGTCGCGGACGAAGCGGCAGTCGGGCTTGTGGAACTTGCCGCGGTCCGGGATCACCACGACGCTGCCCGGCCGCTTGGCCGCGGCGGAGGCGGCCGGCGTCGAGGCGGCAGCGGCAGCGGCGGCCTTGCTCGGCGCCTTCACGGCCCGGCCGGCCCTGGTGGGAGCAGCCGGTGCGGCCGGTGGGACGGGAGCCACGGCAGCCGTGCGCGCGGTGCGGGCCGGCGCCTTGGCGGGAGCCTTGGCAGCGGGTGCCTTGGCAGCGGGAGCCTTGACCGCGCGAGCGGCCGGAGCCTTGGCCGGGGCGACCTTGCGCGTGCCGGCAGCGGTGCGGCCGCGACGGACCGGGGCCGCGGCCTCCTCGACCGGCTCGACGGCCTCCTCGGCCGCCACCTCGTCGACGGCGATCTCCTCGGTGACCGGCTCCGCGACGGCGTCGGCCGCGCGGGCGGCGAGCGCCTCATCGGGCTTGCAGACACCGCAGGGGCTGAAGCCCTCCTCGCGGGCGTCGGCGACGTCGACGCCCTGGGCGGCCTTGCCGGACAGGTAGCGGCAGCCCTCGACGTGGTAGCGCGGGCGGCCCTCCACGACGAGCACGGTGCCGTTCGCGACCGTCTCGGCGGCGGCGGACGCCGCGGCCGGTGGCTCCTGCGCGGCGGCGCGGGCGGCGCCGGACTGCGCGGGCACCACCGCGGCC
>JAKFFB010000263.1:0-2226 GCA_036675425.1 Actinomycetales bacterium
GGACGACCTGCTGGTAGGCCGAGGGGCCGAAGCCGGTCGCGCGCTGGCTCCACAGGAAGGACGTGACCCAGAGCGTGTGCGCGGCGCGGGTGAAGGCGACGTACCCGAGGCGGAGCTCCTCCTCGGCGTCGTGGGCCTTGGTGTCGGCGCGGTAGGCGTCGAGGGCCGCCTTGTCGAAGCCGGCGAGCTGCGGCAGGTCGTGCGCGTCGCCGCGCAGCGGGGCCGGGAGCACCGACGGCGAGGGGTCGGCTCGGCACTGCTCCGTCGCCTGAGCGACCACGTCGACTCCCTGGGGCTCCCGATCCTGCGGGCGAGCGTCGACGACGAGCCGTCCCTGCTGTTCGCGCAGCGGTTCGGCTTCGCCGAGGTGAACCGGGAGGTCGAGCAGACGTACGTCGTCGCTTCAGCGCCGGAGGTCGCGCCCCTGCCCGAGGGCCTCGAGGTGGTCACCGCCGAGGACCGCCCCGAGCTGTGGCCCGCGTGCTTCGAGCGCTTCGGCAGGGAGGCGCTCGCGGGCTTCTCCGTCGACACGCTCCTGGACGTCAGCCTCGAGCGCTGGACCCGTGACTGGCTCGGCGACCCGATGTTCCTCGCCCTGCACGAGGGCGAGGTCGTCGGCTGCGCGGGGCTCGGCCTCGACGCCGACAACCCGGCGCGGGCCGAGAACTCCCTCACCGCGGTCCGTGGCGACTGGCGCGGTCGCGGCCTCGCGATCCACCTCAAGCAGCGGACCCTCGCGTGGGCCGCCGACCACGGGATCGCCGAGGTCTACACCTGGACCCAGGACGGCAACGCAGCGATGCGCAGCCTCAACACCCGACTGGGCTACGCCACCACCAGGACCGGCATCCAGGTGGCCCGCGCACTGCCCCTCGACTGATCCGGACCGTTCACAACAGGCGATCCGACGGCTAGCGTCGTGGAGATGGCCCGACTCCTGCGCACCTCCCTCGTCCTCGCCACCACGTTGGCCCTCGCTCCCCTGGGCGCACCGGGCGCTCCGGCCGCCGCGCCGGCGGCCACCGAGTCCCAGCGGGCCGCGGCGCCCGCCCTCAAGGTCCGCACGGTCGCAGGCCGACTGCAGCACGCGTGGGACGTCCAGCAGGCGCCGGGTGGTCGGCTGGTCGTGTCCGAGCGCGACCGCGCCCGCATCAGCGTCGTACGCAACGGCAAGCGGCGCACCCTGGCGAACCTGTCGAAGCTCGTCTGGGTCTCCGGTGAGACCGGCCTGCTCTCCCTGGCCGTCGACGCCGGGTCCCGCACTGTGTGGGCCTGCCACGGTGCGACGACGAGCAACGGCAACGAGGTGCGGGTGACGCGCTGGCGCGTCGACGCGAAGTGGCGCTCGCTGTCGCACCGCCGGGTCGTCCTCGCCGGCCTCCCCACCTCCTCCGGGCGGCACGGCGGCTGCCGGCTGCTGCTGGAGCGCGAGGGCGATGCGCTGGTCGTCGGCACCGGTGACGCAGCGATCGGCACCAACCCGCGCAACCTCGACTCCCTCGGCGGCAAGGTGCTCCGGGTCCACCGGCGTACGGGCGCCCCGATGGCCGACAACCCCTTCGCCGACGCGTCCTCGGCCCGGCGCTTCGTCTGGACCTACGGCCACCGCAACGTGCAGGGCCTCGCCCAGCGCCCCGACGGGTCGCTCTGGTCGGTCGAGCACGGCAGCTACCGCGACGACGAGGTCAACCTCCTCGTCCCCGGTGGCGACTACGGCTGGAACCCGGTCCCGGGCTACAACGAGTCGGTGCCGATGACCGACCAGGGCCTGCCCGGGGTGCAGCAGGAGGCAGCGTGGTCCTCGGGCGACCCCACGGTCGCGACCTCGGGCGCCGCCTGGGTCCGCGGCGCCCAGTGGGGTCCGCTGGAAGGCACGCTCGCCGTCGCCGCGCTGAAGGCGTCCGAGGTGCTCTTCATGCGGTTCGACCAGGACGGCGGCCTCGTCTCCGTCACCCGCCCGAAGCGCCTGCAGCGCTTCGGCCGGCTGCGCTCGATCACCTCGGCGGCCAACGGCGACCTCCTCATCACGACCGACAACGGCGTCGACGACCGGATCCTGCGGGTGTCGCCCCGGTGACGTGACCGGCGACACAGGGTCCCTACCGCCTGGTCGGCACTAGCCTGAGGAGCGGTCCGTGGACTCCATCGGGGAGCCGCGAGATGACGAGGAGCGACGCATGCCCGAAGAGACTGCCCCCTACGGCTCCGGCCCGGCCGCACCGTCCG
>JAKFFB010000245.1:0-2213 GCA_036675425.1 Actinomycetales bacterium
CGTCGAGCTGGACGAGGCCCTGGCCGACGCCGACCTCGCCGAGGTCCGGGTGGCGGTCAACCGCGTCAGCGCAGGCGTGCAGATCGCGGCCGCAGCGGCGGCGGTGGTCGACCTGCCCGACGGCGTACGCCCCGACCAGGCCGGTGCCACCCGCGCCATCGCGACCGTCCTCGCCGAGGCGATGTCCGACCACCGCAGCGACGAGCGCCTCGCGGTGAGCGGCACCGCCAACCTCGCCCGCTACGGCGACTTCGACACTGCGGTCCGCCCGCTCCTCGAGGCGCTGGAGGAGCACGTCGTGCTGCTCAAGCTGCTGGGGGAGTCGGGCGTGGACGCGGTGACGGTCCGCATCGGCCACGAAGGCCCCTACTCCGAGCTCTCCGCGACCAGCGTCGTCGCCACCGGCTACGGCCCCCAGGAGTTCCACCTCGGCTCCCTGGGCGTCGTCGGCCCCACCCGGATGGACTACCCCGGATCCATGGCAGCCGTGCGCGCCGTCGCGCGCTACGTCTCGCGGATCCTCGATGAAGGAAACCAGTGACCCAGGACCCCTACGAGATCCTCGGCGTCTCGCGTGACGCCAGCGCCGACGACATCAAGAAGGCCTACCGCAAGCTGGCCCGACAGCTGCACCCCGACGTCAACCCGGACCCGCAGACGCAGGAGCGCTTCAAGGACGTCTCCCGCGCCTACGAGGTGCTGAGCGACGCGGGCAAGCGCCAGGCCTACGACCGGGGCGGCGACGCCTTCAGCCAGGGCTTCGGCGGTGCCGGCCAGGGCTTCTCGTTCACCGACATCATGGACGCGTTCTTCGGCGGAGGGGGAGCCGCCGGGGGTGCCACGCGTGGTCCGCGCTCGCGTGCCCGACGTGGCCAGGACGCCCTGATCCGGCTCGACGCGACGCTCGCCGAGGCGGCCTTCGGGGTGACCCGCGAGATCAAGGTCGACACCGCGCTGAGCTGCGAGGCCTGCCAAGGCCAGGGCACCGCGCCCGGCACGTCCCCGACGACCTGCGAGACCTGTCACGGGCAGGGCGAGGTCGCGGTCGTGCAGCGGTCCTTCCTCGGCGAGATCCGCACGCTGCGCCCCTGCGCGGCCTGCCGCGGCTACGGCTCGATCATCCCCGACCCGTGCCGTGAGTGCTCCGGCGACGGCCGGGTCCGCACCCGCCGGACCCTCACCGTCAAGATCCCCGCAGGTGTCGACCACGGCACCCGCGTCCAGCTCACCGGCCAGGGCGAGGTCGGTCCCGGCGGCGGACCCGCCGGCGACCTCTACGTCGAGATCCACGTCGAGCCGCACAAGACCTTCACCCGCCACGGCAACGACCTCCACACCACGATCTCGCTGCCGATGACCGCGGCCGCGCTCGGCACCCAGCTGACCCTGCCGTTGCTCGAGGCCGACGTGGCCTCCGCCGACTCCGAGATGTCGACGACGTTCGACCTCGAGGTCAAGCCCGGCACCCAGTCCGGCACCGAGCAGGTGATCCGCGGCTTCGGCGTGCCGAGCCTGCGCGGCGGTCGTGGCGACCTGGTCGTGAGCATCTCCGTCGACACCCCGACCCGCCTCGACCCGCGCCAGGAGGAGCTGCTGCGCGAGCTCGCGGCCATCCGGGGCGAGGAGACGCCCGACGGGCAGGTGGAGGCACCGCACAAGTCGATGTTCGGCCGGCTGCGCGACGCCTTCCAGGGCTGAGCCGTGTCGCTCCCGGTCCACCTCGTCGACTCCCTGGACGGAGCCGCGCCGGGCCAGGTCGTCGAGGTGACCGGTGACGAGGCCCACCACGCGGTCGCCGTACGACGCCTGCGCGAGGGCGAGCAGGTCGTGCTGACCGACGGCCGGGGGACCTCCGTCACCGGCTCGGTCGCGTCCACCGGCAAGCGCCTCTTCGCCGTGTCGGTCGACTCCGTCGATCGGGTCGAGCGTCCGGATCCCGCGATCACCGTGGTCCAGGCGCTGCCCAAGGGCGACCGGGGCGAGCTCGCCGTCGAGGTGCTCACCGAGGTCGGGGTCGACCGGATCGTGCCGTGGGCGGCGGCGCGCTCGGTGGCGGTGTGGAAGGGCGAGCGGGCCGCGAAGTCGCACGCCAAGTGGCAGGCGACCGCCCGCGAGGCCGACAAGCAGTCGCGCCGCTCCTGGCTGCCCACCGTGACGCCGCTGGCCTCCACCGCGGACCTGTCCGCGCTGGTCGCGGAGGCCGACCTCGCCGT
>JAKFFB010000319.1:0-52176 GCA_036675425.1 Actinomycetales bacterium
GAGCACGCTGCTCTGCACCACCACTCCGGCCGCCTCGGCGACCTTCTCGCCGATCGTGCGGCACAGGCCGGTGAAGCCGCGGGGCGTGACCACCGTGTGCAGCAGCACCAGCAGCCCGCGCGAGGGGTCGCCGAGCGGGAGCACGTAGTGGCTGCGCACGCCGTGCGCGCCGTCCAGCGGCGCCGGCAGCGGTGCGGCCTCGCTGTCCTGCTCGCAGACCGGCAGGTCGGCGGAGCGGAGCTGCTCCAGCGCTGCCAGCAGCTGCCCGGGGCCGGCGTCGAGGCTCCAGCCCCGCTCGACCACCACCAGCTCGTCCTGCTCGGGCAGCCAGGCGAGGGCGACCTCGCAGCCGAGGGCCTCCGCGGCGCAGGTGGCCACGTGGGTGAGGGTCGAGCGCACGTCGGCCGGGGCGCACTCCATGACGGTGCGCACCGCGTTGAGGAGCTCGAGCTCGTCGGCCAGCCGCTTCGCCGGGGAGACGGCGCCGACCAGGCCGACCGCGGTGCGGGCGGCCTCGCGCAGCTCGTCGTCGTCCGCGAGCGGTCCGTCGCTGCCCAGCAGGACCGCGACGTCGTGGTCGATGGTGACCAGGGCGGCGTGCCGGGCGTGGTACGGCCCGAGGATGCGCCGGGCCACCCCGGCGTCCCAGCGCACGACGTCGTCCTCCGCGAAGGCCATCCGCAGCGCGGGCTCGTCGGCGAGGGTGAGCTCGATGCAGCCCGCCCAGCCCACGCCGCGACCGGCGCCGCCGATCTGCAGGAAGCGTCCGGGTGCGACCTGCCGGAGGACCAGGAGGTCCCGGGCGCCGACGGCCGTGGTGAGCGCGGCCACCCTCAGCTCGGGCTCGACCGGGTCCGGTGGTGCGGCCTGCTCGGGGACGTCGACCAGCTCGACCTGTGACCGCACGTGCACCCTCCTTCACCGCGGGTCACTGTCTCGCGGTCCGGGCGTCCCTGCCATGGCCCGGAAGGACCAGGGCAGGTGGCCTGTCGGAGCGGTCAGCGCTTGCGGACCGGCCGGGGGCCGTGCAGCAGCTCCTCGCGCTCGCCCTCCGAGAGGCCGCCCCACACGCCGTAGGGCTCACCGCTGGTCAGCGCGTGGTCCAGGCACTCGCGGCGCACCGGGCAGCCGGCGCACACCTGCTTGGCCGCCGCCTCCCGCAGGCTGCGCGCCGGCTCGCGCTCCCCGTGCGGGTGGAAGAACAGGTCGTCGCGGCCCCGGCAGCGGGCTGCCAGCTGCCACTCCCACCGCCAGGTCTGGGCGCCCGGTGGCCGGGCGGTGCCGAGGAGGTCAGGCACGGCAGCGCTCCTTGTCGAGGGGGGTCGTCCGAGTCTCTCCTACGGCTCGTAGAACTTCTACCGGGCGTAGTATGACCTCCGTGACACGGCCCGGAGACCTCGAGCGCGCGGCCATGCAGGTGCTCTGGGAGACCGGGCCCGCGACGGCCCGTCAGGTCGCGGACCGGCTGGCCGGCCGCGGGCTCGCCTACACCACCTGGCTCACGGTGCTGAGCCGTCTCGAGGGCAAGGGGCTGCTGCGTCGCGAGCGCTCCGGGCGGGCGCACACCTACTCCGCCGTCGCGTCCCGTGAGGACCACATCGCCGTGCTCATGCAGTCGGCGCTCGGCGAGGCCGCCGACCGGGAAGCGGCCCTCCAGCACTTCGTCCGCACCGTCTCCCCCGCGGAGGCGGACGCCCTGCGCCGCGCTCTCGAGGGCCGCGGCTAGTGCTCGTGGCGGCCGCCGCCCTGGCGGTCTGCCTGGTGGTGCTGGCCGCCGTCCCGGCCCGGCTGGCCGGGGCGCGGTGGGTGCTCCGCTCCCCCGGCCTCGCGCTGGTGCTGTGGCAGGCGATCGGCCTGTCGGCCGGGCTGCTGGCGCTGGAGACGGCCGCCACGGTCGCTCTGGCACCCGCCGGCAGCACCCACGCGGAGGCCGTGAGTGCCCTCGCCGCAGGCGATCTCGGGCGGCTCCCGCTCTGGGCGGGGCTCGCGCTCGGCCTCGCGGTCCTGCTGCTGCTCCGCCTGCTCTCCGTCCTGCTCGGCTCCGCCGCGGTGACCCTGCGGTCGCGGCGCGACAACCGCGCGCTCGTCGACCTCGTCGCGACCCGGAACCCGCTGCTGGCCGGCACCCGGGTGGTCGACTCCGACCTGCCGGTCGCCTACTGCCTGCCCGGCCTGCGCCCCCGGGTGGTTCTCTCCCGCGGCGCGCTGTCGCTGCTGGCCGACGACGAGGTCCGCGCCGTGCTGGCGCACGAGGAGGCGCACGTCGACCAGCGGCACGACCTGGTCGTGCTCCCCTTCGTCGCCCTGCGGGCGACCTTCCCCCGGCTGCGGGCGGTACGGACGGCCGCGTCCGAGGTCGCCCTGCTCGTGGAGGCGCTCGCCGACGACCGCGCCGTCCGTACGCACGACCGGGCGGTGCTCGCGCGTGCGCTCTACAAGGTCGGCGCTGCCGGCGTCCCGGCCGGCGGGCTGCCCGCGGCCGCGACCGGGGTCCTCGTCCGGGCGCAGCGGCTGCTCGAGCCGCCACCGCGGCTGCCGCTGCCCGCCCGGCTGGCGGTGCTCGGCGCCACGGCGCTGGTCCTGCTGCCCGTGCCGCTCGGGCTGCTGCTCCCGCTGCTGTCCGCGCGGTGAGGATCACGCGTCCGCACAGGGTTGACGCGTTGACTGCCGCGGTAGGCATCCGATCATGGGAGAGCCGACCGTGCCCGACGCCCTGGACCCGCTGACCCCCCAGGTGGTGTCCCGCCTGCAGGCCCATCTCGACGGCCCGCGGGCCGAGGTGCGGCAGCAGACGAGGGACGCCCTGCGCGGGCTCGGCCTGGAGAAGGCCGACGGCCTGGACCGCGAGGCCTACCGCGACCAGGTCCTCGCCTGGCTGCGCGAGCTGGCCGGCTCCGGCGCGGGTGCCCGGTCGTTCCCGGCCGACCTCGGGGGCAGCGACGACCCCGAGGCGAGCATCGTCAGCTTCCAGACGCTGGCCCACGGCGACCTGTCGCTGCTGGTCAAGGTCGGCGTGCAGTTCGGGCTCTTCGGCGGCGCCGTGCACCGGCTGGGCACCGAGCGGCACCACTCGGCCTACCTCCCCGGCGTCGCGTCGGTCGAGCTGCCCGGCTGCTTCGCCATGAGCGAGAGCGGCCACGGCTCGGACGTGCGCAGCATCCGGACCCAGGCGCGCTACGACGCGGCCGCGCAGGAGTTCGTGCTGCACACGCCGGACGACGACGCCCGCAAGGACTGGATCGGCAACGCCGCCCGGCACGGCCGGGTCGCGGCCGTCTTCGCCCAGCTCGACGTCGCCGGCGAGGCGCGCGGCGTGCACGCCTTCGTGGTGCCGCTGCGCGACGAGGACGGCAACCTGCTCGAGGGCGTCGAGATCGAGGACTGCGGCGACAAGATGGGGCTGCAGGGCGTCGACAACGGCCGGATCCGCTTCTCCGCGGTGCGGGTACCCCGCGAGGCCCTGCTCGACCGCTACGGCACGGTGACCGACGACGGGTCGTACGAGTCGTCGATCACCTCCCCGGGCGCCCGCTTCTTCACGATGATCGGCGCGCTGGTCCAGGGCCGCATCTGCATCGGCGCCGCCGGTCTCGCGGTGGCGCGCAGCGGCCTGACCATCGCCGTGCGCTGGGGCGAGCGGCGGCGGCAGTTCGGCACCGGGCTCGACATGGACACCCCGCTGATGGACTACCTCACCCACCAGCGCCGGCTGATCCCGCCGATCGCCGAGTCCTACGCGCTGCAGGCGGCGTTCGACCACCTCATCAAGGAGTACGCCGAGGTGCTCGAGGAGCCGGGCGGCGAGAAGCAGCGCGAGGTCGAGGCGCTGGCCGCCGGGCTGAAGGCCGTCGCGACCTGGCACATGACGCGCACCCTGCAGGACGCCCGCGAGTGCTGCGGCGGCAAGGGCTACCTCGCCGAGAACCGCTTCGCCTCGCTGATGGCCGACTCCGACGTCTTCACGACCTTCGAGGGCGACAACACCGTCCTGCTCCAGCTGGTGGCCAAGACGCTGCTGTCCGACTACGCCTCGCAGTTCGAGGACCTCGACGCGGTCGGCATGGTGCGTCACCTCACGACGCGGTCGGTCACCCGCTTCTTCTCCGACGCCGGTCCGCTCGGCCGCTTCACCCGCGACGACGCGGAGCTGCGCGACGCCTCGTGGCAGGCGTCGATGCTGCGCGCCCGCGAGGAGCGGCTGGTCGACTCGCTCGCCCGCCGGCTGCGCCGGCTCGTCCAGGGCGAGGGCATGGACGCGCTCCGCGCGCTGTCGCACTGCCAGGACCACGCGCTCAAGGCCGCCGTCGCCCACGTGGAGCGGATCGCGCACGAGCGCTTCACCCTGTCGATCGCCGACGAGCAGGACGAGCAGGCCCTCGAGGTGCTCACCCGGCTGCGCGACCTCTACGCGCTGACCGTGATGGAGCGCGACCGCGGCTGGTGGCTCGAGCACGGCTTCTTCGAGCGCGACACCGGCAAGGCCGTGCAGAAGGAGGTCAACGTCCTCTGCGGGCAGCTGCGCCCGGCCGCGCTCGGCCTGGTCGAGTCCTTCGCCATCCCACCCGAGCTGCTGCGCGCGCCGATCGCCGTGGCCCCTCAGGCGAGCGGGGCCGGCACCGACTAGCAGACTGTCGCGCGTGACGCCCGACGAGAAGGTCCTGCGCGAGGTCGAGCAGCGCGTGCTGTGGCTGGCCACCTCGGTCGTGCAGGCGGCGAACAGCCGCCCCGACGACGGCAGCGGGCTGAAGGTCGGCGGACACCAGGCCAGCAGCGCCTCGCTGGTCAGCGTCATGACGGCGCTGTGGTTCGGTGCGCTGACGCCGCACGACCGGGTGGCGGTCAAGCCGCACGCCTCCCCCGTCCTGCACGCCCTCAACTACCTGCTGGGCACCCTGGACGCGTCGTACCTGCCGCGGCTGCGGGAGTACGGCGGGCTGCAGCCCTACCCCTCGCGCACGAAAGACCCTGACACGCCGGACTACTCGACCGGCAGCGTCGGCATCGGCGCGACCGCGCCCGTCTGGGGCGCCCTGGCGCGGCGCTACGTCGAGACGCACAGCGACCTGCGCCCGAGCGGCCGGCAGATCAGCCTGCTGGGCGACGCCGAGCTCGACGAGGGCGCCATCTGGGAGTGCGTCGCCGACCCGGTCGTGCAGCGGCTCGGCGAGGTGCTCTGGGTCGTCGACCTCAACCGGCAGTCGCTCGACCGGATCGTCCCGGACATCGCGATCGGCCGCTGGATGGGGATGTTCGCGGCTGCCGGCTGGCAGGTGCTCGAGGTGAAGTACGGCCGGCGCCTCACCGCGCTGTTCGACCGCCCGGACGGCGAGCTGCTCCGGGAGCGCATCGACGGGATGGGCAACGAGGAGTACCAGTGGCTGCTGCGCTCGCCGGTCGACGCGGTGCGCGAGCGCCTGGTCGGCTCCTCCGAGCGGTTGCGCCTGCTGCTGGCGGACCTGACGGACGTCGAGGTCGCGGCGGCGCTGCGGGACCTCGGCGGTCACGACCTGGTCGCCCTCGCCGACGCGTTCGCATCGGTGGACGACACCCGCCCCACGGTCGTCTTCGCGTACACCGTCAAGGGCCGCGGCCTGCCGGTGGAGGGGCACCCGGGCAACCACTCGGCGCTGCTCACGGCCGAGCAGTACGCCGACTTCGCCGCCTCGGTCGGCATGTCCCTGGACCAGCCCTGGCAGGGCTTCCCGGCCGAGTCGGAGGCAGGGCGGCTGTGCGCGGAGGTCGCGGACCGGCTGCGCCGCGAACCGGTGCACCGGGTCGAGCCGCCCCCGGTGCCGGCGTCGCTCGGTCGCACCTACCGCGGGCTGCAGAGCACGCAGGCGGCGCTCGGGCGCGTGCTGACCGACCTCGCGCGCGACGCGCCCGCGGTGGCGGAGCGCGTGGTGACCGTCTCCCCCGACGTCGCCTCGTCGACCAACACCGGCGGCTGGATCAACAAGGTCGGCGTCTGGTCGCCCGAGGACCGGCGCGACTGGTTCGCCGACGACGGCGACCGGCTGGTGCGCTGGCGCGAGACCTCCAGCGGGCAGCACGTCGAGCTCGGCATCGCCGAGGTCAACCTGGTGGGGCTGCTGGGCGAGCTGGGCTCGACCTGGTCGACGCTCGGCCAGCCGCTGCTGCCGATCGGCACGGTCTACGACCCGTTCGTCGGACGCGCCCTGGAGCCGTGGGTGTTCGGGACCTACGCCGGCGGCCAGTCGATCCTCGTCGGCACGCCGTCCGGGGTCACGCTCGCCGCCGAAGGCGGTGCGCACCAGAGCATCACGACGCCGTCGATCGGCCTGGAGACGCCCGGGGTCACGGCGTACGAGCCGGCGTTCGCCGTGGAGGCCGAGTGGTGCCTGCTCGACGCGCTGTCGCGGCTGGGCCGGCCCGGTGGCGAGTCGGCGTACCTGCGGCTGACCACCCGGCCGCTCGACCAGGCGCTGTGCGCGCTGCCGACAGACGACGCGGAGCTGGAGCAGCGTCGGCGGGACGTGCTGGCCGGCGGCTACCGGCTGCGGACCGCACCGGGCTCGCCGGACGTCGCTCTGGCGGTCGTCGGGGCACTCGTCCCGGAGGCGCTCGCGGCGGCAGATCGCCTGGCAGCGCTGGGGATCGCGGCGGACGTGTCGGTGGTGACGTCGTACGACCGGCTCTGGCGCGCGGTGCAGCTCCGGCGCGGGCTGCTGCGCGGACCGGCGCACGGGGTCGACGAGACGGTCCTCGACCGGCTGCTCCGACCGGCGCCGCTGGTGACGCTGATCGACGGGCACCCGCACACGCTGGCGTTCCTCGGCGGGCTGCACCGGGTGCCGGTCAGCTGCCTGGGTGTCTCGGAGTTCGGTCAGGCCGGGTCGCTCGGCGACGTCCACCGGCACCACGGGCTCGACGCCGGCTCGGTGGTCGGCGTCGCGCTGGACCTGCTCGACGAGGCGTGAGCGTCAGCCGGCCTTCTCGACCGCCTCGGCGCAGGCGCTCAGGCCGTAGCTGCGCAGGAAGCCCACGTCGATGGTCTTGCCGGTGGGCCGCTCCGACAGCAGCGTGAGCAGCTTGCCCTGGTCGGCGCCGGCGGCGCGGACCTGGGCGGCGTACGCCTTGCCCTCGGCGACGAGCTTCTCGAGCGGGTCGACGACCTTCTCGTCCAGGCGCGCCCTGTCCTCCTCGGGCGGGGTGAGGGCGGCGAGCTCGGAGTACGCCTCGTCGAGGATGCCGACGAGGGAGTCGGCGTACGGCGCGAAGCCCTCGGGCGTCGTGGGCGTCACGAGCGCCTCGAAGTCCTCCACCGCGTCCTCGCACACGGCGGTCGCGTCGGCGACGTAGGTCGCCTGGACGTCCTCGCCCCCGTCGTCGCCCCCACCGCAGGCAGGGAGGAGGAGCAGGGGCAGCAGGAGCAGGGCGCGCTTCATGGCTCCACTCTGTCAGGGTCGGCGGCCGAGCACCCAGCACGCCACGGCGGCGGCCGCGCCGACGTTGAGCGAGTCGACCCCCGCTGCCATCGGGATGCGCACCCGCTCGTCGCTCGCGGCCATGACCTCCTCGGTCAGGCCGGGGCCCTCCGCGCCGAAGACGAGCGCGACCTTGTCGTCGGGTGCCACCGTGATGTCGGCGAGGTCGGTCGCGTCCGGGTGGGGGGTGAGCGCCAGCACGCGGAAGCCCGCGGCGCGCACGTCGTCGATCCCGTCGGGCCAGCGTTCGAGGAAGGCGTACGGCACCGAGAACACCTGCCCCATGGACACTCTCACGGTCCGGCGGTAGAGCGGGTCGCAGCTGTTGGGGCTGAGCAGCACCGCGTCCATGCCGAGTGCCGCCGCGCTGCGGAAGACCGCGCCGAGGTTGGTGTGGTTGGTCACCGCCTCCATGACGACGACGCGGGTGGCCTCCGCGAGCACGTCCTGCGCCGTGCGCAGCGGCAGCCGGCCGAAGGACGCCAGGGCGCCGCGGTGCACGTGGAAGCCGGTGACCGCCTGCAGCACGTCGTACGACGCGACGTAGACCGGGCAGTCGAGAGCGGCCACCGCGGGCGTCAGGTCGGCCAGCCGCTGCGGGGAGAGCAGCAGCGACCGCGGCGGGTAGCCGGCGGCTGCGGTCCGGGCGATGACCTTCTCTCCCTCGGCGATGAAGAAGCCGGCCCCCGCTTCGTGCCGCATCCGCCGGGCCCCGTCGGTGAGGCCGACGTAGTCGGCGACACGGGGGTCGTCAGGGCGGTCGACCTGCTCAGGCACGCGGGGCGTCCCAGGCGGCGCGTGCCCGGTCGTACTGCGGCGGCCAGGCGACGTGCACGCCGAGCTCTGCCGCGGCCCGCAGCGGCCAGTGCGGATCGCGGAGCAGCTCGCGGGCGAGCAGGACGACGTCGGCCTGTCCCTCCGCCACGATCGCCTCGGCCTGCCCGGGCTCGGTGATGAGGCCCACCGCGCCGGTCGGCACGCCCGCGCCGCTGCGGACGGCTGCGGCGAACGGCACCTGGTAGCCGGGCTCCAGCGGGATCTGCGACGGGGCGTTGCCGCCGGAGGAGCAGTCGACGAGGTCGACGCCGCGGGCGGCGGCCTCCTTGGCCAGGGCGACGGAGTCATCGACGGTCCAGCCGCCGTCCAACCAGTCGCTGGCCGAGATGCGCAGCACCAGCGGCTTGTCGTCCGGCCAGACCGCGCGCACGTCCTCGACGACCTCGAGGAGCAGGCGCATGCGGCCAGGCAGGTCGCCGCCGTAGCCGTCGGTGCGGTCGTTGGACAGCGGTGACAGGAAGGAGTGCAGCAGGTAGCCGTGCGCGGCGTGGATCTCGACCAGGTCGAAGCCGGCGGCGTCCGCCCGGCGGGTCGCCGCGACGAAGTCCGCTCGGACCTTCGCGATCCCGGCTTCGTCCAGGGCGGCGGGCTCCCCCAGCCCCGGGTAGCCGGTGGTGGTGGGACCGACCGGCGTCCAGCCGCCGTCCTCGGGACCGACGACGCCGCGGCCGTCGAACGGCCGGACCGTGCTCGCCTTGCGACCGGCGTGCGCCAGCTGGATCCCGGCCAGCGCCCCCTGCGACCGGACGAAGGCCGCGATCCGCGACCAGGCGGTCGCCTGCTCGTCGGTCCAGATCCCCGTGTCCTGCGGGCTGATGCGTCCCTCGGGGCTCACCGCCGTCGCCTCCGTGATCACCGCTCCGGCGCCGCCGACGGCGCGGGCGCCGAGGTGCACGAGGTGCCAGTCGCCGGGCATCCCGTCCGTCGCGGAGTACTGGCACATGGGGGCGACCCAGATGCGGTTGCGGGAGGTGACGCCGCGCAGGGGCAAGGGCGAGAACAGCGAGCTCATGCCCGGTAGTCTGCCTGCGCGACCCGCTCCCCCCGGAAGGACGACAGATGGCCGACCTCGGCGACACCTCGATGGCCGACACGGCCCACAAGCACAAGCTCACGTCGTGGATCACCGTCGCGGTGCTCATCCTGTCGAGCGTCGTGATCGGCGTGGCCTTCGTCGTGCAGTCGATCCCGATGGGGATCGTCGGCGTGGTGATCGGCGTCATCGGCGTGATCCTCGGGATCACCGGCAAGATCATGGACGACGCGCACTAGACGGTTGACCACCCCGGAGAGCCGCGCCGCCACCTCCGCCGCGGTCGGGGCGCTCACCGACTTCCTGCTCGAGATGGAGGCGGGGTCGACGCGTCCCGTGGGCCACTACCTGCAGCAGCTGGTGGACGACGAGGGCGTCGGCGCGCTGGCCCAGGGCTACTACGGACTGCTCAACCTGTCGGCGCTGCTGCTGCCCATGGCGGCCGCCCACGAGGGGCTCACTCCCCGGGAGCTGCTCAGCCACATCGCGCTCGTCGTGGCGCGCGAGCCCGAGGCCTAGCGGACCGTCTGCTCCAGCAGCCAGTCGCGCCGGGCGGACAGCACCTCGACCGGTGCCGCCGCCGACGGCGGTCCGGGCACGGCCTTGCGGACCCGGGCGTGCACGGTGCCGTGCGGTGCGCCGGTGCGCGCGGCGAGCTGGCCGACCAGGCTGTTGATCTCGCGGCGCAGGTCGCCCGCAGCCCGCCAGGACCGGGCGTCCAGCTCGGCCTGCTCCAGCTCGGCGTCGGAGGCGACCTCGTCGACGCGGGTCGACGACGCGCGCTTGCGGTGCTCGGTGTCGCGTCGCGCGAGCAGCGCTGCGGTCTGCTCGGCCGACAGCAGCCCGGGGAGCCCGAGGTACTCCTCGTCCTCACCTGTCAGCTCCAGCGAGGCCACGACCGCGCGCCCGCCGTGCAGCACGTGGGCGAACTCCGCCTCGGCGCCGAGCGCCTGCCAGCCGGTCACCTCGCCCTCGTCGGTGGCCTCGTCCGGCGGCAGCGGGTCGTAGAGCTCCTCGTCGCCGGCGGAGGCGGGCGGCGGCAGGACGTGGTTGCGCTCGCTCTCGAGCTCGGCGGCCAGGGCGAGCAGCGGACGCACCGCCGGCAGGAAGACCGTCGCCGACTCCCCCGGCCGTCGGCTGCGCACCACGCGGCCGACGGCCTGGGCGAAGAACAGCGGCGTCCGGTAGGACGTCATCCAGGCCAAGCACGCGGCGCGGGGGACGTCGACGCCCTCGGAGATCATGCGTACGCACACGGCGAAACGCGCTGTCCCCGAGGCGAACTCGCTGATCTTGCGGGAGGCCTTCGGGTCGTCGGAGAGGATCAGCGCGGGCTTGGTGCCGGTGACCCGCTTGACGATCGCGGCGTAGGCACGGGCGTCGTCCTGGTCGCTGGCCAGCACCAGGCCGGCGGCGTCGGGCATGCCTGCCTCGCGCAGGTGGGTGATCCGCTCGTCCATCGCGGCGATGACGTGCGGCACCCACTCGCCGCCCGGGTCGAGCGCGGTCTTCCACGCCGTCGCCTCGACGCTCTTGGTCGACTCGCCGGTGAGGGAGGCGCTGATGACCTCGCCCGCGCTGTTGCGCCAGCGGGAGACGCCCGTGTAGGCGGCGAAGACGACCGGCCGGACGACCCCGTCGCGCAGCGCCTCGCGGTAGCCGTAGCCGTAGTCGGCGGTGCTCGCGAGCCCGCCCTCGCCGTCCGGCTCGTAGCGGACGAACGGGATCCGCTCGTCCGGGCGGGTGCGGAACGGCGTGCCCGTCAGGCAGAGCCGTCGCCGTGCGCCGTCGAAGGCGTGTGCGACCGCCTCGCCCCAGGACAGCCCGTCGCCGGCGTGGTGCACCTCGTCGAGGACGACGAGGGTGCGCTTGGCCCGGGTGCGTGCCTCGTGGATCGCGGGGCGCGCAGCCACCTGGGCGTACGTCGTGACGTAGCCGTGCAGGTCCGGACGCACCGGGCCGACGCTGTTGGGCAGCGTCGGGTCGAGTCCGATGCCGGCGGCCAGCGCCGCCTCGGCCCACTGGGTGCGCAGGTGGTCGGTCGGGCAGACCACGATCACCCGGTCGACGGCGCGGGTCGCGAGCAGCTCCGCGGCCAGTGACAGGGCGAAGGCGGTCTTGCCCGCGCCGGGTGTCGCGGTGACGAGGAAGTCGACCGCGGCGGCCTCGCGGTAGGCCGCAAGAGCCTCGCGCTGCCAGGCGCGCAGCGGCCGTCCGGCGGGCTGGGGGCGGGTCAGGGGTGCGGTCACGGAGCTCTCTGGGAGGCGGGAGGAGGAGGCGGGTCCGAGGCTAGGTCAGGCCCCCGACGGCTCCGTGACGAAGTCGATGAGCATCTCGACCGACCGCAGGAGCGGCACCTCCAGGTCGGCGTAGGAGTCGACGGCGGCCAGCACGCGCTTCCAGCCCTGCCAGGTCTCCCCCCAGCCGAGGGCCGCGCAGACCCCCTCCTTCCAGGGCTGCCCCTTGGGGACCACCGGCCAGGCGGCGATGCCGACGGCCGCCGGCTTCACGGCCTGCCACACGTCGACGTAGGGGTGCCCGGTGACCAGGACGTGCGGCGAGCTGACCTGCTCGACGATGCGGCTCTCCTTGGTGCCGGCGACGAGGTGGTCGACCAGCACGCCGAGGCGGCGGCTGCGCCCGGGGCCGAACGTGCGGACCAGCGAGGGCAGGTCGTCGACGCCGTCGAGCGGTTCGACGACGACGCCCTCGACGCGCAGGTCGTGCCCCCAGACCCGCTCGACGAGCTCGGCGTCGTGGGTGCCCTCCACCCAGATCCGGCTGGCCTTGGCGACCTGGGCCCGGAGTCCGGCGACGGCGACGGACCCCGAGGCGGTACGACGGGGAGCCGCGGGCGCGGCAGCCACGGGACGCGTGAGGGTCACTGGGACGCCGTCCAGCAGGAAGCCGGCCGGGTCCAGCGGGAAGACGCGGACCTTGCCGTGCCGGTCCTCGAGGCTGACGCGCTCCTTGTCGCACTCGACGACCGCGCCGCAGAAGCCGGTGCCGGCCTCCTCGACGACCAGGCCGCGCTCCGCCGCGACCGTCTCCACGACCCGGCGCGCGGGCCGCGCGGTGACCAGGGAGGCGTCGTACTGGCGGCTGCGCATCCCTCGACGCTAGGCGGCTCCGGAGGCTCTCCCGGCTAGGCTCGCCGAGCGTGTCTCCCGCCTCGGCAGCCCCTCCCCGGAGCGCGCTGCTGGCTGCCTGGTGCAACGCCTGGCTGTCCGGCGACGCGGCTCTTCCCGAGCTCGTGTCGCGGGTCACGGCGCACGACGACTACCACCGGGTCGTGGGCCTGGCCCCGGACGACCTGCCGGTCGAGCGGGCGGTCGCGCGGCTGCGCGCGGCCGGGGTGACCCGGCTGCGGGTCGTGCTGCCGGCGCCGGGCGACGTGGTGGGGCTGCCCGGCCCGGGGCCGTTCACGGCGGCAGCCCTGTCCGCGAGCGAGGGGGTCCTGGCACTGCGCGAGGACGGCACGGGCACCGGGCTGGTCCCGACCCTGACCTCGCACGGGTCGCCCTTCGACGGGACCGTCACCACCGTGACGTGGAGCGCGTACGACGTCTCGGTCCCCGGTCCCGATCCCGGGCCGTACCTGCACGACGCCGAGCACGACCTGCGGCGCGGGGTGCTCGAGTGCGTCGGGACGCTGCGCGACCTCGACGTGGCCCGCTGGCGGCCGGAGGTCGCCGAGGCGCTGCACGACCTGCGCAGCGCCGCGCGCGCCGGGATCGACGAGGACGAGCTGCCGGGCGGCTACCCGCCGCGCGCCCGCGAGCTGCTGGTCCGGGCGCGGCAGCTGGCCGGGGTCCTGTCGCTCGCCGGTGGCGACCTCGGCGGTGCGGTCGACACCCGGGAGGCCGCCGCCCGCGAGGCGGCGCTGCGCGAGCTGGGCCGGGTCGTGCGCCGGGCGCACGTCGCCGCCTACAACGCCTACGGGCTGCCGGCATGAGCCTGCTGATGACCGTCACCGGGACGGATCACCCGGGCGTGACCGCGGCGCTGTTCGACGTGCTGGCCGAGCACGGCGCGGAGCTCTCCGACGTGGAGCAGGTCGTCGTGCACGACCGGCTGCTGCTGGGCGTCGTCGTCTCCGGCGAGGGCGACGGTCGAGAGCTGCGCGAGGCGCTGTCGCGTCGTGCCGTCGAGCTGTCCGTCGACGTGGAGTTCACGCCGCTGCCGGAGGACGAGCACCCCGCCCCGGGCATCCGGCACCACGTGACGATCCTCGGATCCCCACTGGCACCAGCGGCGTTCGCAGGGGTGGCGCGCCGGCTCGCGGCGTGCGGCGCGAACATCGAGCGCGTCCTGCGGCTGTCCAGCTACCCCCTCACGGCGTACGACCTGCTCGTCTCCGGCGGCGAGACGGCCCGGCTGCGGACCGAGCTCGCGGCGGAGGCCGTGGCGCAGTCGATCGACGTCGCGGTGGAGCAGGCCACGCTCTGGCGGCGCGCGCGACGGCTCGTCGTCATGGACGTCGACTCGACGCTCGTGCAGGGCGAGGTGATCGAGATGCTCGCCGCGCAGGCCGGCTGCGAGGCGGAGGTCGCCCGGGTCACCGAGCAGGCGATGGCCGGCGAGCTGGACTTCGAGGCGTCCCTCCGGGCACGCGTCGCGCTGCTGGAGGGGCTGCCGGTGTCGGCGGTCGACGCGGTCCGCGCGCAGGTGCGGCTCACCCCCGGCGGCCGGACGCTGGTGCGCACCCTCAAGCGGCTGGGCTACGCGGTGGGCATCGTCAGCGGTGGCTTCACCTGCGTCACCGACGACCTGCGCGAGGAGCTCGGCCTCGACCACGCGCTGAGCAACACCCTCGAGGTCGTCGACGGCCGGCTGACCGGTCGGGTCGTCGGTGCCGTCGTGGACCGGGCGCGGAAGGCGCAGGCACTCCGGGAGTTCGCCGCGCTCGAGGGCGTCACGATGGCGCAGACGGTCGCGATCGGCGACGGCGCCAACGACCTCGACATGCTCGAGGCGGCCGGGCTCGGGATCGCCTTCAACGCCAAGCCGGTCGTCCGCGAGGCTGCCGACGCGGCGCTGTCGGTGCCGTTCCTCGACGCGGTGCTCTTCCTGCTCGGCGTGCCTCGCGAGGAGGTCGAGGCGGCCGACGCGGAGGACGAAAACGGCTGATCCACGCGCATCCTGAGGTGGATTGCTCGGTGGAGAACACCTCAGGATGCGCGTGGATCACGGGATGTAGGGACTACCGACGTGGCGGCGGCGGCGGGCAGCAGGCGACCGGGCAGCGGTCGTGCGTCGCGACGGAGCCGTGCGACGGCAGCTCCTCGCCGGCGAGCCGTTCGACGACCAGGTCGCGGAGCATCGCGACGAACCCCGGGTCGGTGCCGACCGTCGCCGCCCGCTTCACCACGAAGTCCTCGAGGTGCGAGACCTGCTGCTGCGCCTGCAGATCCAGGTCGTAGAGCACCTCGACGTGGTCGCTGGTGAAGCCGATCGGCACCATCACGACCTCGCGCACGCCCTGGTCGTGCAGCGCCAGCAGGTGGTCACCGACGTCGGGCTCCAGCCACGGGACCTGCGGCGGACCGCTGCGGGACTGGAACACCAGGTCCCAGCGGTGACCGCGCCCGAGCCGCTCCGTGACGGAGGCCGCCGCCTGCTCGAGCGCCGCGACGTACGCCCCTCTCGCGTCCGGCGGGCCGCTCGACTCCGCCATGACGAGCGGGATGGAGTGCGCGGTGAAGACCAGCCGGGCGTCCGGACCGGGTGAGGTGGCGGCGACGGCGCGCGTGACGGCGGCGAGGAAGCCGTCCTCGGCCCAGTAGTGGCGCAGCTTGGTGATCAGCGGCGCGCCCTCCCCCACCTCCTCGCGCGCCCGCCACCAGTCCTCCCGGTACTGCCGGCAACCGCTGTAGGACGGGAAGGCGCTGGTGACCAGGGCGAGGGCATGCCGGCGGCCGTCGTCGCGCATCTGCGTGAGCGCCTCGGCGAGGAACGGGTGCCAGTTGCGGTTGCCCCAGTAGACGGGGAGATCGGGGCCGCGCCGCGCGAGCTCGTTCTCGAGAGCGGCCTTCAGCGCGCGGGCCTGCGCGTTGATGGGGCTCACCCCGCCGAACACCTCGAGGTAGTGCCGGCTCACCTCCTCGAGCCTTGCCGGAGGGATGCCGCGGCCGCGGGTGACGTTCTCCATGAAGGGCAAGACGTCGTCCGGTCCCTCGGGGCCGCCGAAGGAGACCAGCAGCAGGCAGTCGACCGGGGGCGCGGACAGCGGGGCGGTGTCGATGCTGAGGTCTGCCGTCACCGGGACATCGTGCCCGGCGGGGCGCGCGTTCGCCCGTTCGGAGCAGTCACCGCCGGCGTCGTCGCTCGTTGAGCGGGAAGGAAGCAGTGGCCCGACCCCCGACGGGCCGCGCAGGACCCAGGAGGCAGCTGTGCCCGACCGGACGCCCACCACCGCCCCCCGCCGTGCCGCCGCAGTCGTCGGCCTCACCGCCCTCGCGGTGGCCCTGACCGGTTCGCCCGCCTTCGCCCTGGACAGCCCGCTTCCGCAGCTCGAGACCGTCACCGACCCCATCAGCGGGCTGATCTCGCCCTCCCCGTCGCCCTCGCCCTCCCCGTCGCCCAGCCCCGAGCCGCTGCCGGTCCCCGTACCGGAGCCGCTCGCGCCCGTCGTCGACCCGGTCGTGGAGGCCGTCGCCGGCAGCACGCCCGAGGAGGAGCCGGTCGCGCCGCAGGGCTCGGCGCCCCAGCCGGTGGCGGCTCCGCGGACCACCACGGCGAAGGGCAGTGCCCCTGGCTCCACGTCGGTCGGCGGCGTGGGCTCCGCGTCGCTCGGCGCGCTGCGCGGCGTCGGCGGCCTGCGCGCCGGCACGGGTGCGGCCGACGTGCCCGCGCTCGGCGCGCCGATGATCGCCGCCGCTCCGCGCTTCACGTTGCCGGGCCTCCCGGTCCCGCAGACCGCGCCGATCACCGAGGTCGCGGCGTCGCGGCCGTCGTCCAGCCCCGTCACCCCGGCCGGCCTGCCGGCGCTGGTGGTCGCCGTGGCCGCGGTCGTGCTCGTCGCCGCCGGCGCCGGGCAGGTCGCCGAGATGCGCGTCCGTCGCGCGACCGCCGGGACGGACTGACCTCTCCCCGGCTCGGCTACGGTGCCGGGGAGATCCCCCGACCCAGGAGCCTGTCGTGCGCGCTGTCCAGATCACCGAGTTCGGCGGACCTGAGGTCCTCTCCGTCACCGACCTGCCGGACCCCGTCCCGAGCGACGGGCTGCAGCTCGTCGAGGTGACCTCGGCAGGCATCAACTACGCCGACACGCACCAGGTCGAGGACAGCTACCTGTCCAAGACCGAGCTCCCGCTGGTGCCCGGCACCGAGGTCGTGGGGACCCTGCCGGACGGCACGCGCGTCGCGGCGTTCGCCATGGGCGGCGGCTACGCCGAGAAGGCGCTCGTCCACCCCGCGATGAGCTTCCCGCTGCCGGAGGGCGTGAGCGACGGCCAGGCGCTCTCGCTGATGGTGCAGGGGCTGACCGCGTGGCACCTGCTGCGCACCAGCACCCACCTGCAGCCGGGCGAGTCCGTCGTCGTCCACGCCGCCGCCGGCGGTGTCGGCACGCTGGCCGTCCAGCTGGCCAAGGCATGGGGCGCCGGGAACGTCATCGGCGTCGCTTCGTCCGATGAGAAGCGCGCACTGGCAGCGTCTCTCGGCGCCGACACGACCGTCGACGCGGGTGCCCCAGACCTCAAGAGCGCGCTCGAGGAGGCGAACGGCGGCAAGAAGGTCGACGTCGTCCTCGAGATGGTCGGCGGCCCGACGTTCGACGCCTCGCTCGCGGCGCTCGCGCCGTTCGGCCGGCTCGCGACCTTCGGCATGGCGTCGCGCACGGCGCCGAAGCCGGTGCACGCCGGCGAGCTGATGTCGCGCAGTCGTGCCGTCGTGGGCTTCTGGCTGGCGCACTGCTTCGCGCGGCCGGACATGCTGCAGCCGCAGATGGCCGAGCTCCTGGCGAGGGTGGAGGCCGGGACGCTCACGCCCGTGGTCGGCGGGACGTACCCGATGTCGGACGTCCGCAGGGCGCACGAGGACCTCCGCAGCCGCGCCTCCCAGGGCAAGCTCGTGCTGGACGTCCGCGGCTGACCCGCGCCGTGTCGGCACCGGTCTGGGAGGACGGCGGCTGGACACCGCTGCCTGTCCTGTCCGGTCGGGTGACGGCTGCCGTGTGCGTCGTCGGGCTCGGCGGCTCCGGCCTGGCGGCCGTGGACGAGCTGCTGGGGCGCGAGGTCTCCGTGGTGGGAGTCGACGCCGGACCGGTCGGTGGGGGTGCGGCCGGCCGCAACGGCGGCTTCCTGCTGGCGGGCCTCGCCGACCCCTACCACCGGGTCGTCGCGTCGCTGGGGCGCTCGGCTGCGTCGTCGCTGCACGCGCTGACTCTCGCGGAGATGGACCGCATGACGGCGATGACGCCCGACGCGGTCCGCCGGGTCGGGTCGCTGCGGGTCGAGGACGACGAGGTCGGGTTGGCCGACTGCGCCGCGCAGGCCGCTGCGCTGCGGGCGGACGGCTTCGCCGTCGAGGAGTACGACGGGGTCGAGGGGCGCGGGCTGCTCTTCCCCGACGACGGCGCCATGCAGCCTCTCCGGCGGTGTCGATCCCTTGCCCAGCGGGCGCTCTCGCGGGGAGCGCGACTGCACGAGCACTCCCCCGCTGTCGAGATCGGTCCGGGTCGGGTCACGACGCCGGACGGGGTCGTGGAGTGCGACGCCGTGGTGGTGGCGGTCGACGGCCGGCTGGAGCTGCTTCTGCCGGAGCTGGCGGGGGTGGTCCGCACGGTGCGCCTGCAGATGCTGGGGACGGCCCCCGACCCGGCGGTCTCGGTGCCGCGCCCGGTCTACCTGCGGGATGGCTACGAGTACTGGCAGCAGCTCCCTGACGGACGCCTCGCCGTCGGCGGCTTCCGCGACGTCGGCGGGGACGCCGAGGAGACCTCCTCCGCCGACCCCGCGGAGCCGGTGCAGGCCGCGATCGAGCACCTGCTCCGTACCCGCATCGGGAGCACGGCCCCCGTGACCCACCGCTGGGCGGCGTCGGTGGGCTACACGTCGAACGGGCTGCCCTTCCTCGGCGAGGTGCGCGACCGGGTGTGGGCCGCCGGCGGCTACTGCGGCACCGGCAACGTCGTGGGCGCGCTCTGCGGTCGCGCAGCGTCGGCGAGAGCAGTGGGTGGCCAGCACCCCGCGACGGCGTTCGAGAGGCTGGTGTGAGCTTCTCGGTCTCGGCCCTGGCGTACGACCGGTTCATGGGCAGGTACTCGTCCCCGCTCGCACCGCTGCTCGCCGACCTGGCCGGGGTCAGGCCAGGTCAACGGGTGCTCGACGTGGGATGCGGACCGGGCGCGCTGACCGCCGAGCTGGTGGCGCGTGTGGGACCAGGGCGGGTCGCTGCCGTCGATCCTTCTCCGCCCTTCGTCGCTGCCGTGCAGGAGCGGCATCCGGGCGTCGAGGTCCACCTGGCCGGCGCCGAGCAGCTGCCCTTCGCCGATGCGTCGTTCGACGTCGCGCTCGCGGAGCTCGTCGTGCACTTCATGTCCGATCCCGTGGCCGGTCTCGCCGAGATGGGTCGGGTGACGCGGTCGGGCGGGACGGTCGCCGCCTGCGTGTGGGACTTCGAGTCGGGTGGCAGTCCCCTGAGCCTGTTCTGGCAGGCGGCCCAGGACCTCGATCGGGATGCGCCCGGGGAGGACGCGCTGCCGGGCACGCGACGCGGTCAGCTCGGCGAGCTGCTCCGCCGGGCCGGTCTCGTCGATGTCGAGGAGCGCACCCTGACGGTTGCCGTACCGCACCCGAGCTTCGAGGACTGGTGGGAGCCCTTCACGCTGGGAGTCGGACCGGCAGGCGACTACGTGTCCGGGCTCGACGGCGAGCAGCTGACCCGACTCGTGCAGCGCTGCCGGGAGCTGCTTCCCGAGGCGCCCTTTCCGATGACAGGGCGAGCCTGGGCTGCCCGTGGGCGCATCTGAGCGCAGCGAGTGGAGCGTTGTCCGTACGCCCCGCCGGCGCGTCGCACGGACAACGCTCCGCTCGGCGGGCCCGCCTACGCCGGGTGCGCCTCAGCCCCCTCGTCACCGGCATCCGCCTCGAGCGCGACCAGGCGCGGGCAGGCGCAGCCCCAGTCGTCGTGCCAGGCGCGCTTGCAGCCGGGCGGGTACTCCAGCGGCCGGATCACCCGGGCGGGGTTCCCGGCCACCAGCACGTCGTCCGGCACGTCCCGCGTCACGACGGCGCCCGCCGCGACCACGACCCGCTTCCCGATCGTCACGCCCGGCAGGATCATCGCGCGCGCGCCGATCCAGCTGCCGTCGCCGATGTGCACCGGCGCCTCGACGTGCGGCTTGCCCTCCACGCCGTGGCTGTTGCTGTCCATGACGTAGACCTCGTTCGCGAGGGCCACGTCGTCGCCGATCGTGATCTCGCGGACGGCGATGACGACCGAGCCGGAGTTGATGAAGACCCGGTCGCCGATCCGGAGCCGCCCCCACCCGCTGATCAGCGTCAGCCGGTGCGCGGACCACACCTTGAAGTCGTCGCCGATCTCGAGGTCGGTCGCGTCGATGCGCGGACGGCCCAGGACGATCGCCTTCCGGCCGACCTTGCGAACGCCGCGCAGCGCCCACTTCGCCTTGACCCGCTGCCGGTACTCCGCCGCGTACCACTGCAGCACGATCCTGCGGTTCTCGAGATCCACGGGCAGAAGCCTAGGGCTGCCTAGAGTGACGTCATGGAGGAGCAGGTGCAGTGCTCGGCGAAGGGCTGCCGGGCCGAGGCCCGCTTCGTCCTGGTGTGGAACAACCCCAAGGTGCACACCCCCGACCGCGAGAAGACGTGGGTGGCCTGCGAGGACCACCGCACGTCGCTGTCCGAGCACCTCGACGTCCGGGGCTTCCTGCGCCGGGTCGACCCGCTCGTCTCCTAGGACGCCTTGCGCGCGCCCTGGCGTACGAGGTCCAGCGCTGACTGCAGCGCCGCCACGAACCGGGTCGGTGCCGCCGAGCAGGCCTCGTGGTCGGCCTCGAGCAGCACCGGCTCGACGCCCAGTGCGGCAGCGAGGGCGTGCTGCTTGCGCGGCGGCACCAGCCGGTCCCGGGTCATGACGACCACCGCCCTCGGCTGCGGCAGCGAGCCGGCCCAGTCGCTGCTGTCGAAGCGACCCAGCTCCCGGCCGGCCTCCGCGAGGTCGCGGGCGCTCCCACGCGACAGCTCCGAGGCGACCCAGTCGCTCTCGCGGGCCGGTGCGCCGGCGAGCCGCATCCCCGTGCGCCAGGAGCCGTGCGGGAAGAGCCCCAGCAGCAGCCGGAGCGCGCCCATGGTGCGCCAGAAGACCTTCATCCGCGGGTCGCTCCAGTCGAGCGCGGTCGCGCAGAGCACGAACCCGCCGACCTGCTCCGGGTGCCGCTGCGCCAGGAGCTGGGTGACGGGACCGCCCATCGAGTAGCCGACCACCAGCGCCGGCGGGAGCTCGAGCGCGGCCAGCACCCCGGCGGCGTCGTCGGCGCAGTCGGCCAGCCGGAAGCGGCTGGCGGCCCGCAGCCCGCGGCCGTGCCCGCGCAGGTCCATCGCCAGCACGCGGTAGCCGGCCCGCTCGAGCGGCGCGTAGGTGTGCAGCCAGTTCAGGTCCGACGGGAACATCCAGCCGTGGATCAGCAGCACGGGAGTGCCGTCACCCCCGCTGTCGCGGACGAAGAACTCCCCGCGCCCGGGGACGAGGACCGTACGGCCGGGCGGCAGCGGTCGCGGGGGCACCGGGGCGGTGCGCGGGACGGTCCAGGAGCGGCGGGGCATGCCTCCAGTGTGTGGGAAGCACCACGTTCGTGACCCGCCGGGCAGGTCCCGGAGCCCGTCCGGCGAATCCTGCTTGGTAACGTCCAGGTCTCAGCCGACCGTCACCCAGCCCCCAGGGGGGTTCTGCCGTGCTGCACGCCAAGCCGGGTCCCGGCCTGCGCGCCCGTGTCCTTCCGGTCCTGCTGCTGTCGCTCGCCACCGCCGCCTTCGCCGGCCTGGTGGCCCTCGAGCCGTCGCCCGACGACGACGCCGCGGTCCTCGCCTACTCCGCCGGTCCGGTGCAGGCGCTCGAGCTCGAGCAGCCGGCCGTCGTGGAGCGCGAGCAGGCGCGCGCCTCCCGCTCGCGCCGGATCGAGCAGCAGGAGTCGGCCCGGGCCGCGGCCCAGGCCAAGGCAGCGGCGGAGGCCAAGGCGAAGGCCGAGGCGGCTGCGAAGGCCAAGGCCGAGGCTGCCGCCAAGGCGAAGGACAGCATGTCCGTCCCCGCCGCGGCGAGCCGGATCGACGGTCGCTGCCCGGTCCCCAACGCCAGCTTCACCGACACCTGGGGTGCCCCGCGCTCCGGTGGCCGCGCCCACAAGGGCACCGACCTGATGGCGCCGTACGGCTCACCGGTCTACGCCGTGGCCAGCGGCACCGTGCGGGCGGCGTACTCCTCGGCCGGCGGCATCTCGCTCTACCTCGACGCCGACAACGGCGAGACCTACTTCTACGCGCACAACTCCAAGAACGTGGTGACGTCGGGCCGGGTGTCCGCCGGCGACCTGATCGCCCGGGTCGGCTCCACGGGCAACGCCGGCTCCACCAACCACGTGCACTTCGAGCGCGAGGTCAACGGCGTCTCGGTCAACCCCTACCGGTTCCTGCGCAGCATCTGCTGATCCCCGGTCAGTGCCGGAAGCCGTCGAGGAAGCGGCGGAACACCCCGCCCTCGGGCGGGAGCGGTGCGCCCTTGGCGGGTGCCGTCTCCCGGCGCCGGCCGATCGGCTGGTCGTAGTCGGTGTGCCAGATGGCCTCGACCACCTGCTCCTCGGTGAAGTCCTCCGACCCCGGGATCGTCGGCACGAAGCCGCGGAGCATCCCGTCGGCCATCACCGTCGCCTCGAGCCCGGCCGTCCCGTCGGTGTCCCAGACGGCCTCCCGGCCGTCAGGCAGGGCGACGACAACCCCGAACTGGTAGACGCCGGCCTTGCGCATCGTGGCCGGCACGCCGTGCGCCCGCAGGCCCTCGACGACGCGCCGGGCGCGGTTCTCCTCCATGCCCGGGGACAACGCACGGGCGCACGGCGTTGTGCCCGACCTAGCCTCGCTGCGTGCGCACCCCGACCCCGATCGTGCTCAGCGGCTCCGGCGTGCGGCTCGAGCCGCTGACCGAGGCCCACGCCCCTGACCTGCTCGCCGCGGCGGCCGACGACGACGTCTGGCGGTGGCTGCCCGTGGCTCGTCCGCGGACCGAGGACGAGATGCGGGACCTCGTCCGCACCCACCGGGGCGACCTGGCCTGGGCGGTGATCGTGGACGGTCGCGCGCAGGGCAGCACGTCGTACCTCGACGTGGACCTGTCCGTGGGCGGGCTCGAGATCGGCTGGACGTGGTACGCCCGGTCGCTGTGGGCCACGCACGTCAACCCGGCCTGCAAGCTGCTGCTCCTCGCCCACGCCTTCGACGAGCTGGGGGCTCAGCGCGTCACGCTGAAGACCGACGGCCGCAACGCCCGGTCGCAGGGCGCGATCCGGCGGCTGGGGGCGCGCTACGACGGCACGCTGCGCCACAACCGGCTCCGGGCGGACGGCACCGTCCGTGACACCGCGTACTTCTCGATCCTGGCAGGAGAGTGGCCGGAGGTACGAGAAGGCCTGCAGCGCAGGCTCTAGCCGCCGATGGCCGACATCGGCCGGTCGGGCTGCACGAAGCCCGGCTCACCGATCCCATGGCCCTTCTTCTTGCCGGCCACGGCGACGCGGAGGCGCTCGGCGAGCTCGTCGTCCGAGGCACCCGCCCGCAGCGGACCCCGCAGGTCGGACTCCTCCCGGGCGAACAGGCAGTTGCGCACCTGGCCGTCCGCAGTCAGCCGCAGCCGGTCGCACGCCGCGCAGAAGGGCCGGGAGACCGAGCCGACCACGCCGACCGTCGCCGGGCCGCCGTCGACCAGGAACTCCTCGGCGGGTGCGCTCCCGCGCACCTCGACCGGCGTGAGGGACCAGCGCTCCCCCAGCCGGGCCAGGATCTCGTCCGCGTCGAGCATGGTCGAGCGGTCCCAGCCGTGCTGCGGGTCGAGCGGCATCTGCTCGATGAAGCGGAGCGCGTAGCCCTCGTCGAGCGCCCACTGCAGCAGGTCGCCGGCCTCGTCGTCGTTGATCCCGCGCATGAGCACCGCGTTGACCTTGACCGGCTCGAGCCCGGCCGCCTTGGCCGCCGCGAGTCCGGTCAGGACGTCGTGCAGCCGGTCCCGCCGGGTCAGCTCGGTGAAGCGCTCGGGCCGGAGCGTGTCCAGGCTGACGTTGACGCGGCGCAGGCCCGCCTCCCGCAGCGCCGGCGCCGTCCGCGCGAGGCTGAGCCCGTTGGTGGTGAGGGAGAGCGAGAGGTCCAGCCGGGCCAGCCGCTCGACGAGGCCGACGACCCCGGGGCGCAGCAGCGGCTCGCCGCCGGTGAGGCGCACGGTGCGCACGCCGAGCTCGGCGAGCAGGCCGACCACCCGGACCAGCTCGTCGTCGGTGAGCAGCTCCGGCTTGGGCAGCCAGTCGAGCCCCTCCGCCGGCATGCAGTAGGTGCAGCGCAGGTTGCAGCGGTCGGTCAGAGACAGGCGGAGGTCGGTGTGCACGCGGCCGAAGCCGTCGACCAGGGGCGCCCTCACCCCCTCGACGATACGGCGCCTCAGGCGCTCAGCGCGGCGGTCGCGAAGGCGACCTCGACGATCCCGTCGTGCACGCGGACGTCGTGCACGCGCAGCCGGACCCCGGGGTCGTCCAGGCACACCCCGGTCGCCAGGTCGAACACCTGCTTGTAGACCGGGCTCGCGACCGTCGGCCGGTCGCCGCGGCTGCCGACGATGCCGCGCGACATCACCATCGCGCCGCTGAAGGGGTCGAGGTTCGAGACGGCGTAGAGCTCGTCGTCGTGGGTGCGGAAGACGGCCACCTGCTCGCCGTCGACGAGCGCGGCGACGCCGCGGTCCACGGGGAGGCGGTCGTAGGGGCAGATCGATCGGTAGGCGCTCATGCGCGGACCACCTCCAGGGTGGGGCCGGCGACGAGGGGCTTCTCGTCGGGTCGGGCGGGACGGATCTGACCGCGCTCGGGGACGAACGCGATGCTCGGGTCGGGCACCTCGGGGGCGTTGACGAAGGACGTGAACCGGGCGAGCTTCTCGGGGTCGGCGAGGGTCTCCGCCCACTCGTCCTTGTAGGTCTCGACGTGCCGTGCCATCGCCTCGTCCAGCTCGGCGCACAGCCCGAGGCTGTCGTCCATCACGACGGCCCGCAGGTGCTCCAGGCCGCCCTCCATCGCCTCGATCCACGGGGCGGTGCGCTGCAGGCGGTCGGCGGTGAAGACGTAGAGCATCAGCACCCGGTCGATGGTGCGCACCAGGGTCTCGGTGTCGACGTCCGAGAGGAACAGGTCGGCGTGCCGCGGGCGGAAGCCACCGTTGCCGCCGACGTAGAGGTTCCAGCCGTCCTCGGTCGCGATGACGCCGAAGTCCTTGCTGCGCGCCTCGGCGCACTCGCGGGCGCAGCCGCTGACGCCCATCTTCACCTTGTGCGGGCTGCGCAGCCCGCGGTAGCGCAGCTCGAGGTCGATGGCGAGCGTCGTGGAGTCCTGCACGCCGTAGCGGCACCACGTCTGCCCCACGCAGGACTTCACCGTGCGCAGCGACTTGCCGTACGCGTGCCCGCTCTCCAGGCCGGCGTCCACCAGGCGCTGCCAGACCAGGGGCAGCTGCTCGACGCGGGCGCCGAACAGGTCGATCCGCTGGCCGCCCGTGATCTTCGTGTAGAGGCCGAAGTCCCTTGCCACCTCGCCGATCACGATGAGGTGCTCCGGGGTGACCTCGCCGCCCGGGATGCGGGGGACGACGCTGTACGTGCCGTCCTTCTGCAGGTTGGCGAGCATGTGGTCGTTGGTGTCCTGGAGCGAGCCCTTGTCCTCGCCGAGCACGTGGTCGTTGAAGACGCTCGCGAAGATCGAGGCGGCCGTCGGCTTGCAGATGTCGCACCCGCGGCCACGGCCGTGCTCGGCGAGCAGCTGCGACCAGGTGCGGATCCCCTTGACGCGCACCACCTCGAACATCTCGGCCCGGCTCAGGTCGAAGTGCTCGCACAGCGCGGTGGACAGGGTCACGCCCATCGCGTCGAGCTCGCTCTTCACCAGGTCCTTGACCAGCCCGACGCAGGACCCGCAGACGGTGCCCGCTCCGGTGCACGCCTTGACGCCGGCGACGTCGCGGCAGCCGCCTTCTGCGACCGCGCTGCAGATCTCGGCCTTGGTCACGTCGCGGCAGGAGCACACCTGGGCCGCGGCCGGGAGCGCGGCGGCGCCGATGCCGACGGGTGCGTCGTCGCGGGCCGGCAGGACGAGATCGGCCGGGTTGCCGGGGATCTCGGAGCCGCACATGGGGCGCAGCAGCGGGTAGGAGGAGGCGTCCCCGACGAGGATGCCGCCGAGCAGGGTCCGGGTGTCGTCGTTGACGACGAGCTTGCTGTAGACGCCGGCGACCGGGTCCGCCCACACCAGCTCGAGCGCTCCGGGGGTCTCGGCGTGCGCGTCGCCGAAGCTCGCGACGTCGATGCCCATCAGCTTGAGCTTGGTGGACAGATCAGCGCCCACGAAGGCCTTCTCGCCGCCGAGCAGCCGGTCGACGACGACCGCAGCCTGGTCGTAGCCGGGAGCCACGAGGCCCCAGCAGCGGCCGGCTGCGCTGGCGCACTCCCCCACGGCGTAGACGCCGGGCGCGCTGGCACGACACGACTCGTCGACGAGGACGCCGCCGCGCTCGGCGGTCATCAGCCCGGCCTCCCGCGCGAGCGCGTCGTCCGGTCGGATGCCGGCTGAGAAGACGACGAGGTCGACGTCCAGCGGCTCGCCGTCCGCGAAGACCATGCGCAGCCCGTCGTCGGTCTGCTCGATGACCTGCGTCGAGGCCGACGTCCGGACGTGGACGCCCAGCCCCTCGACCAGGCGGCGCAGCGCCTGCCCGCCGGCCTCGTCGACCTGCACGGGCATCAGCCGCGGGGCGAACTCGACCACGGTCGTCTCGAGCCCGAGGGACCGCAGCGCGTCCGCGGCCTCGAGCCCGAGCAGCCCGCCGCCGACGACCGCGCCCGTCCGCCTGCCCTTGGCCGCAGCCGCGATCTGCTCGAGGTCATCGAGGGTGCGGTAGACGAAGCGGCCTGGGCCGGTCGCGCCCGGGACGGGCGGCACGAAGGCCGTCGAGCCGGTGGCCAGGACGAGGGCGTCGTACGGCGTGACGGTGCCGGAGGCCGACGTGACGGTGCGCGCCTCGACGTCGACGGCGACGACCGGGTCGCCGAGCCGCAGGTCGAGCGCGGGGGCGTCGAAGAACCCGTCGGTCACCAGGCACAGCTCGGCGGAGGTGGTGCCGCGGAACCACGACGAGAGCCCGACGCGGTCGTAGGCCGGGACGCTCTCGGCGGCGTGCACGACGACGTCCCACTCGTCGGTGAGCCCGCGCTCGACGGCCAGCTCGACCAGTCGGTGGCCGACCATTCCGTGGCCGACGACGACCAGGGTCTTCCTCACGCGATCCTCCGCTCGTGGGCGACATCGGGGGTGGACTCGACCAGCCGTGCGACCGCACCGGTGCAGGTGCCGCAGCCGGTGGTTGCCCTTGTCTCGCAGGCGATCTCGGCGACAGTCCGGCAGCCGTCGGCGGCACAGGCGCGAACGGCGCCGGCTGTCACCGCGTTGCAGGTGCAGACGACCGCCTCGTCGTCGAGGTCGGCGGCGTCGGTCGGCGCGGCTGCGCCGAGGCCGGCGAAGAGCAGGTGCAGCCGGTCGGCGGCCAGCGGGGTCGCCCGGTCGAACGCCTGGGTCACCGGACCGACCGTGGACAGGTCGCCGAGCAGCACGGCGCCGGTCACGACCCCGTCGCGGACGACGACCTTCTTGTAGACGTGACGCACCGGGTCGCAGAAGGCGAGCACCTCCAGGCCGTCGCCGCTGTCGGCCGGCTCCGGGGCCGTCTCGCCCATGGCGGCGACGTCGAGGTCCATGGCCTTGAGCCGGGTGACCAGGCGGGAGCCGCTGTAGGAGGCAGGGTGACCGGCGAGCACGTCGGCGAGCACCGCCGCCTGCTCCCAGGCAGGTGCGACCAGGCCGTAGACCTGACCGTCGTGCTGCGCGCACTCGCCGAGGGCGAAGACGGAGGGGTCCGAGGTCTGCAGGCGGTCGTCGACAACGATCCCACGGTCGACCGCCAGCCGAGCGCTCCGCGCGAGGTCCACCTGCGGGCGGATGCCGCAGGCCAGGACGACCAGGTCGGCCTCCACGTGCCGGCCGTCGGCCAGCCGCACACCCGTGACCGAGCGCCCGCCGGTCACGCCGGAGGCGAACGAGCCGAGGTGCACCTGGACGCCGAGCGCCTCGACCGCGCGGCGCAGCACCGCCCCACCGGTCGGGTCGAGCTGCAGCTCCATCAGGTGGTCCGCGCCGTGGACCACGTGCACCTCGAGCCCGCTGGTGAGCAGCCCGCGGGCGGCCTCCAGCCCCAGCAGCCCGCCGCCGACGACGGCGACCCGCTTCGCCCGGCCGGCAGCGGCCAGGATCGCGGTGCAGTCGTCGAGGGTGCGGAAGACGTGCACCCCCTCGAGCAGCCTGCCGTCGGGCCCGGCGATGCCCTGCACCGGCGGCACCAGCGCGGTGGACCCGGTGGCCAGGACGAGCGCGTCGTACGGCGTGCGGCTGCCGTCGGCCGCGAGAACGACGCGGGCGTCGCGGTCGATGCCGGTGACGGCGGTGCCGAGGCGCTGCACGACGCGCGACGGTGCGGCGGCCAGCGTGATGTCGGCGTGCGCGCGCTTGCCGGCCAGCACGTCCGACAGCAGGATCCGGTTGTAGGCGGGGCGGTCCTCGGCGCCGAAGACGGTGACCTGCGCGCGCAGGTCGCGCCGGGCCAGCTCGTCCACGAGCCGGGAACCGGCCATGCCGTTGCCCACCACGACGACGCGGGTCATCGGGACGCCTCCACGAGTCGGTCGATGCGGGCCGCGCACACCTTGAAGGCGGGCATCCGCGAGGTCGGGTCGAGCGCGTCGCTGGTCAGCAGGTTGGCCCGCCCCCGGCCGGCCCAGTGGAAGGGCACGAAGACGGTGTCCTGCCGGATCGTGTCGGTGACGCGCGTCCGGAGCACGGCCTGCCCGCGACGCGTGCTCACCCGCACCCGCTCGCCGTCGGCGACCTCGAGCTGTTCGGCGAGGCGCGGGTGCAGCTCCACGAAAGGCGCTGGTGCGGAGGTGTTCAGCGCGTCGATCCGGCGGGTCTGCGCACCGGACTGGTACTGCGTGGCGACGCGTCCCGTCGTGAGCAGCAGCGGCCAGTCGGCGTCGACGGGCTCGACCGGCTCGGGCTGCTCGACCGCGACGAAGCGAGCGCGTCCGTCCGGCGTCGCGAAGCCGTCGAGGAACAGGCGTGCGGTGCCAGGATGGTCCACGTCGGGGCAGGGCCAGTGCAGCTCCTCGCCGGCGGCGAGCCGCTGGTAGCTGATGCCGGCGTAGTCCGCCGCACCACCGGCGCTCGCCCGGCGCAGCTCGTCGAAGGCCTCCTGCGGGTCGACAGGGAAGGCGGTCGGGGCGCCCAGCCGCTCGGCCAGCCCGGCGAGCACGTGCAGGTCGGTGCGCACGCCGGCCGGGGGGTCCAGCGCGCGGCGGCGCAGCAGCACGCGGCCCTGCAGGTCGGTCGTCGTGCCGTCCTCCTCCGCCCACTGGGCCACGGGGAGCACGACGTCCGCGGTCGCCGCGGTCTCGCTGAGCACGACGTCGGCGACCACGAGGTGGTCCAGGGACGCCAGCCGCTTCTGCACGTGCCCGGCGCGGGGCGCGCTGACGATCGGGTTGCTGCCCATGAGCAGCAGGGCGGACGGGCCGTCCTCCGTGCCCAGCGCGTCGAGCAGCTCGTAGGCCGATCGGCCCGGTGCGGGCAGGTCGTCCGGGTCGATCCCCCACACCGAGGCGACGTGCGCGCGCGCGGCGGGGTCGTCGAGCCTCCGGTAGCCCGGCAGCTGGTCGGCCTTCTGCCCGTGCTCCCGACCGCCCTGCCCGTTGCCCTGCCCGGTGAGGCAGCCCCAGCCGGAGCCGGGTGTGCCGGGCAGGCCCAGCGCGAGGGCGAGGTCGATCCAGGCGCTGACGGTGTCCGTGCCGTGGCTGTGCTGCTCGGCGCCGCGGGCCGTGAGCACGAGCGCCTTGTCCGCTGTCGCGATGAGGCGCACCGCGGCGCGGAGGTCCGGCTCGCTCACGCCGGTGAGCCGCTCGACCCGACCGGGCCAGTACGACGCGACCGTCCGTCGTACGTCCTCCCACCCCGTGGTGCGGGAGGTGATGTAGGTCTCGTCGACCAGGCCCTCGTCGATCGCGAGGAACAGCAGCCCGTTGGCGAGCGCGAGGTCGGTGCCCGGCTGCACCTGCAGGTGCAGGTCCGCGGCAGCGGCGGTCGGCGTCCGCCGGGGATCGACCACGACCAGCGAGCCGCCGGCGGCGCGCTGGCGCGTCAGGTGCTGCACGACCGGCGGCATCGTCTCGGCGAGGTTGCTGCCGACGAGCACGACGCAGTCCGCGTCGCCGAGGTCGCTCAGCGGGAAGGGCAGTCCGCGGTCGAGCCCGAACGCCCGCATCGCACCGGCGGCGGCACTGCTCATGCAGAAGCGGCCGTTGTAGTCGATCTGCGAGGTCCGCAGCACCGTGCGCGCGAACTTGCCCAGCAGGTAGGCCTTCTCGTTGGTGAGGCCGCCGCCGCCGAAGACGCCGACGGCGTCCGGCCCGCGATCGGCGCGGGCCGCGAGGAAGCCCGCGGCGGCGCGGTCCAGCGCCTCGTCCCACGTCGCCTCGCGGAGCCGGCCGTGCCGGCTGTCCCGCACCAGCGGCGTGGTCAGCCGGGCCGGCGAGTCGAGCAGCGCTGCCGAGGTCCAGCCCTTGCGGCAGAGGCCGCCGGGCCCCGCCTCCACCAGCGCGGTGCCGTCGACGGGCGTGAGCGTCATCGCGCACTGCAGGGCGCAGTAGGGGCAGTGCGTCGACACGGCGGTCGACGGGAGCCCGGGAGCGGGAGCGGCGGTGAGCACCCCAGAACCGTGCGGGACGCCCATGCCGGGGCGGTGTCCCTCGTGTTCCAGCCGTGTGACGAGGTGCTCAACGGCGTCGCCGCACGCCGTGCGCGGCCGGGTGACACCGTCCGGAAACAGCCACGCAACCTGGCGCCAGCACAGTGATCCCATGACCGCTGGCATGCCTGACCCCGCGCCGCTGGCCGGCTTCACCGTGGCCGTGACCGCGGCCCGCCGTCGGGAGGAGCTGGTGTCCCTGCTGGAGCGCCGGGGCGCGCGCGTGGTCGAGGCGCCGGCGATCCGCATCATCCCGACGCACGACGACGAGGAGCTGCTCGCGGCGACCCGGCTGTGCGTCGCCACCCCGCCCGACGTCGTCGTGGCGACCACGGGAATCGGCTTCCGCGGCTGGATGGAGGCGGCGGACGGCTGGGGCCTCGGCGAGCAGCTCCGCGCGTGCTTCGGCCGGTCCGAGCTGCTCGCGCGCGGCCCGAAGGCCAAGGGCGCGGTGCGCGCCGCCGGGCTGGCCGAGACCTGGTCGCCGGCGTCCGAGGCCTCCGACGAGGTGCTGGCGCGGCTGCTGGCGGAGGGAGTCGACGGCCGCCGGGTGGCGGTCCAGCTGCACGGCGAGCCGCTGCCCGACTTCACCGCGGCCCTGCGCGCGGCCGGCGCCGAGGTGGTCGAGGTCCCGGTCTACCGGTGGGTCCCACCGGAGGACGTACGACCGCTGCGCCGGCTGGTGGAGCAGGTCGTCGCGGTGGCCGTGGACTGCGTGACCTTCACCAGCGCGCCGGCCGTCGCGAGCCTGCTGGCCGTGGCGCGGGAGGACGGACGGGAGGAGGCGCTCCTCGCCGCGCTGCGCGGTCCGGTGCTCGTCGCGGCGGTGGGACCGGTGACGGCCGCGCCGCTGGAGCGGCGGGACGTACCGACGGTGCAGCCGGAGCGGGCGCGCCTCGGTGCGCTCGTCCGTACCGTCGTGGAGGAGCTGCCGGCGCGGCGCACCCGCGTCGTCGACGCGGGCGGGCACCGGCTCGAGCTGCGCGGCCACTCCGTCCTCGTCGACGGTCGCACGGTCGAGCTCACCGCGCGCCAGACGGGCGTGCTCGCTGCCCTCGTCGACAGCGGCGGCCGGGTGCTCTCGCGCCCGGACCTGCTGCGGACCGCGTGGCGGGACGAGGCCGCAGACGAGCACGCCGTGGAGATGACCGTGGCGCGCCTGCGCACGGCGCTCGGGCCGGCCGGGACGGTCGTGCAGACCGTGGTCAAGCGCGGCTACCGGCTGGCGGCTGCCGAGCCGTAACTCCAACCGCACAGCGCCTTCTCGTGCTCGTGAGCAGAAAGAGACAACGCGTCTCCGTCGGCGCGACGAGAGCGCAACTGCCGCTCCCTAGCGTCCGTCGCGACCGGCGGCGACGTGCCGCCTCGACCCGCAGGAGCCCGGATGACCGTCACCGCCGCACCGGTGCAGAGCGCCGCCAGCGACGACCAGCTGCTCGACCGTCGGGAGAACCGGTGGATCCACCACTGGGAGCCCGAGGACCCCGAGTTCTGGGACGCAGTCGGCGCCCGGACGGCCAAGCGCAACCTGGTCTTCTCGATCCTCTCGGAGCACATCGGCTTCTCGGTGTGGGTCATCTGGTCGGTCATGGTGCTGTTCATGCCGGAGCCCGTGTGGGGCTTCAGCGTCACCGACAAGTTCCTGCTGACCACCACCCCTGCGCTCCTCGGCGCCTTCGTCCGGCTGCCCTACACGTTCGCCATCGCGAAGTTCGGCGGACGCAACTGGACGGTGGTCTCGGCGACGCTGCTGCTTGTCCCGGCGGCTCTCGCGGTGGTGCTGCTCGAGCCGGGCGTGTCCTTCGAGACCCTGCTCGTCGTGACGGCGATCGCCGGCGTCGGCGGCGGCAACTTCGCCTCGTCGATGGCGAACATCAACAACTTCTACCCGCAGCGGCTCAAGGGACGGGCGCTCGGGCTCAACGCAGGCGGCGGGAACCTCGGCGTCGCGGCGGTGCAGGTCGTCGGCGCGCTGGTGCTGCTCGTGAGCGGCCCCGGCACCGACCCCCGAGTGATGCTCTACCTCTACATCCCGCTGGTCGTGCTGTGCACGGTGCTGGCCTGGACCCGGATGGACAACCTGGCGGAGGCGCGCAACGACAAGGGCGCCATGCGCCAGGTCGCCCGGCACCGGCACACCTGGATCATCTCGTTCCTCTACATCGGCACCTTCGGCTCGTTCATCGGCTTCGGCTTCGCCTTCGGGCAGCTGCTCGCCGCCGCGGGGGCGGAGCGCCCGATCTACTACGTCTGGCTCGGCGCCTTCGTCGGCTCCCTCATCCGGCCGGTCGGCGGGTGGCTCGCCGACCGGTACACCGGGTCACGGGTGACCTTCTGGAACTTCCTGGCGATGGTCGGCGCGACGCTGCTGGTGCTCGCGGCCGCGGACTCGTCGTCCATCCCGCTGTTCACGGTCGCCTTCACGGTGCTCTTCGCGCTCACCGGCATCGGCAACGGCTCGGTCTACAAGATGATCCCGGCCGTCTTCCACGCCGAGGAGAGCGACCAGAAGGTCGCGCGCCGGCTGGCCAGCGCGCTGGTCGGCATCGCCGGCGCGGTCGGGGCGTTCGGCGGGGTGCTGGTGCAGGTGGCGTTCCGGGAGTCGTTCCTGGCCAACGGGAACGCCAACGTGGCCTACCTGGTGTTCATCGGCTTCTACGCCGTGTGCGCCGCGGTGACGTGGCTGGTCTACATGCGCCCCGCCCAGACGCACCTGGTCGGCGTCTAGCTAGCCGGTCAGGCCGGCCGCGGCGGCGACCGTCGTCTCGTCGCCGTGGCCGCGCAGCAGCCGGGTGTCCGCCGGCAGCGCCAGCAGCCGTGGGTGGGACCGCCGGGTGTCGCCGGTGAAGACGACACCCAGGTCCGCCACCTCGAGGCAGACGCTGCCGGGGGTCTGGCCGGGTGTGTGGAGCACGCGCACGCGAAGGCCCGCCACGTGCAGCACCTGGCCCTCGCGCAGCGGCCCGTCCGGCTCGTGCCGGGCGTGGACAGCGTCCCACAGCTCGCGGTCGTCGGGGTGCAGCAGCACCTGGGTGGTCAGCCGCTCGGCCAGCTCCGGGGCGTAGCGGACGTGCGCGTCCAGTCCCGCCGTGCAGGCGATGGCCACGGCGGTGCGGTCGCCGACGGCGGCCTCGATGGCATCGGGGTCGTGCGCGGCGTCGACGACCAGGACCTCGTCGTCGTTCCCGATCAGCCACACGTTGTTGAGGACGTCGTCCTCCGAGGTGACCAGGTGCTCGATGCGGACGTCGCCGGGCACGGGCTCTCCTTCAGGACGGGGTGCCGACGCTAGCGGTCCGGCGCACCTCGCGCAGCCCTCCGGCCAGGCGACGCGTCCAGCCGCGACCGTCGAGGTGCTGCAGCAGCGGCAGCGCGACGCGCCGCGACGTGCCGAGCGCCGACCGGGCCGTCGCGAGGGTGAAGGGCTGCGGGAGGCCGGCGAGCACCTCCAGCGCCCGCTCGGGAGCGTCGGGGAGCAGCACGACGTCGCGGTCGACGCGCAGCAGCCGCACGGCGCGCTCGGCGGCGGCCAGCTCGGCCCGACCGAGTCCGAGGTCGGCCAGCTCGGTCAGGTCCGGGGCAGCGAACGGGTCGGATCGCAGCCGCTCCTCAAGCCGCGTCACGCCGCTCTCCGCAGGACCGAGGTCGTGCCGCTCCCCCAGCCGCCGGACCCGTCCCGCCTCGACGGCCAGGCCGGCGGCGTCGACCAGCGGCGGCAGGAGCCGCGGGTCGGGCAGCTCCAGAGCGTGTCGTGCTGCTTCCGCCGGCAGCCCGACCTCGAGCGGGTGGGCAGCCGCGTGCGCGTCGACGGCCACGAGCAGGCGTGCCTGCCAGCCGCTCCACCGAGCGGGGTCGACCATCCACTCCCCCTCCCGGTGCACGCCCGCCGCCGGTCCGAGCGGGACGCCGAGGGCCGCGAGCACGCCGATCCGGACCGCGCCACGCCGCGCCACCTCTCCAGCGAGATCCGGGACGGCTCCGGCACTCTCGAGCAGCCGCCCTCGTTCGGCGGCGGCCCCGCGCCGGCGCAGCTCGGGCGGATCGGCGTCGAGGACCAGCACCCCGGCGGCGACGACCTGGGCGGCCGGGTCCCGCAGCAGCGCCCGGTCCCCGGCGCGCAGCGCGACCGGCCGTGGCAGCGACAGCCGCGCGGTGTCGCTGCCGAGGGGGCGCAGGCGCACCGGCAGCGCAGCCGAACCCAGGTGCAGCACCTGCTCGGACGGCAGCGAGCGCGGGTCAGCCGTGAGACGGACGTCCAGTGCGGCGGTCTCGTGCCAGGCGTGCGGGGTGAGAAGTGCGTCCCCGCGGGCGACGTCGTCGCGCTCGACCCCTCGCAGGTTGACCGCGACCCTGGCGACCGCACGGACCTCCGTGTGATCGGTGCCCAGGCTCTGCAGGCGGCGCACCCGCACGCGCCGGCCGCGCAGCGCGAGCTCGTCCCCTGTGCGGAGGGTGCCCGCGGTGAGGGTCCCCGTGACGACGGTGCCGCTCCCCCGCACGGTGAACGCGCGGTCCACCCACAGGCGTACGGCGGCCTCGACGGCGGGCGCGGGCTGCCGGGACAGCAGCCGGTCCAGGGCCTGCACGAGGTCGGGGACCCCGGCGCCGGTGGTCCCGGAGACCGCGACCGCCTCCACCGCGCCGAGGCTGCTGCGGGCGACGCGCTCCAGCGCCTCGGACGTCGCCGGCCCGGGATCGGCCAGGTCGCTGCGGGTGACCGCGAGCAGCCCGGTGGTGATGCCCAGCGCGTCGACGGCGGCCAAGTGCTCGCCGGACTGCCGGCACCACCCCTCGTCGGCGGCGACCACGAGCAGCACGGCCGGGGCGGGACCGAGGCCGGCCAGCATGCTGCCGATGAAGCGCGCGTGCCCGGGGACGTCGACGAGGCCGAGGACGGCGCCCGAGGGCAGCGTCGTCCAGGCGTAGCCCAGGTCGATGGTCATGCCCCGCCGGCGCTCCTCTGCCCAGCGGTCGGGCTCCATCCCCGTCAGCGCCCGGACCAGGGTGCTCTTGCCGTGGTCGACGTGTCCGGCCGTCGCTACGACGTGCATGCGCGGACGGCTGCAGCGAGCCGCTCGTCGTCGTGCTCCGGGACGCAGCGCAGGTCCAGCAGCAGGCGGTCCCGCTCGACCCGGCCGACGACGCAGGGGTCGCCGGTCCGCAGCGGTGCCGCGAGCTCGGCCGGCACGGCGACCGCCCATCCCGGCAGCGACTGCCCCGGCGCGCCCCCGCCGCCGACCGCGCCGTCGCTGCGCACGACTGCGCCGCCGACGAGGTCGGCCAGCAGCACGCACCGGGCCCGCAGGCGCTCCGGGTCGGCAGTCAGCGACGTCCAGGTCGGGGGGGCCGGCCCGCGCAGGGTGGCCTCGAGCGCGGCCAGGGTCAGCTTGTCGACCCGCACGGCTCGTGCGAGCGGGTGGCGGCGGACCCGCTCCACCGCCTCGCCCCGGCCGAGCAGCAGCCCGGCCTGCGGACCGCCGAGCAGCTTGTCACCGCTCGCCGTCACGACGGTCGCCCCGTCGCGCAGCGCGGTCCGGACGTCGGGCTCCTCGGGGAGCAGCGGGTGCGGTGCCAGCAGGCCGCTGCCGACGTCCGCCACCACGGGCACGCCGAGCCCGGCGAGCTCGCTGACGCCGACGGCGCTGGTGAACCCCTCCACCCGGAAGTTGCTCGGATGCACCTTGAGCACGCAGCCGGTGTCCGGGCCGAGCGCGTCGGCGTAGTCGGCGAGGTGGGTGCGGTTCGTCGTCCCGACCTCGCGCAGCCGGGCGCCGGTGCTGGCGATGAGGTCGGGAAGGCGGAAGCCGTCGCCGATCTCGACCATCTCGCCGCGGCTGACGACGACCTCCTTGCCGGCGGCCAGCGCCGTGGTCGCGAGGACGAGCGCGGCGGCGCCGTTGTTGACGACGAGAACGTCCTGGGCGTCGGGCACGGCAGCACGCAGCGCGTCGAGGGCTCCCCGACCGCGGCGGGCCCGGCTCCCGGTGACGACGTCGTACTCCACGTCGACGTAGCCCGCGGCGACGGTGACGGCCTCCACCGCCGAGCGCGAGAGCGGCGCGCGACCGAGGTTCGTGTGCAGCACCACCCCGGTCGCGTTCAGCACCGCGCGCAGCGTGGTGACGGACGCGGGCAGGCCGGCCACGGCAGCCTCGACCACCAGCTCCGGCGGGAGCTCCCCCGCGCGCGCCCGCTCCTGCGCACCGGCGACCGCGTCCCGCACCAGGGCCGGACCCAGCCGCGCTGCCGCTGCGGTCAGCCGCGGATCGGCGAGCGCCACGTCCGTGCGTGGCACCCGGCGCCGTGGGTCGTCGTCGCTCACGTCGCCGACGCTAGTGCGGTCAGGCGCCGAGGGACCGCTCGCACCAGCAGACCGGGCCGATCTCGGTGAAGCCCAGCCGACGGTAGATGCTGACGCCGTCCGGGGAGGAGTCGAGGAAGGCCTCGCGCGCGCCGGCCTCGGCGGCCGCCTGCAGCGCCACGGCCGTGATCGCCGTGCCGATGCCGCGGCGCCGGTAGGCCGGCAGCGTGGCGACGCCCGCGACCAGGGCAGCGCCGTCCACGACGCGGCTGCCCCCCGTCGCGACGCACTGGCCGGCCGCGTCCAGCGCGGCGAAGAACCGGATGCCGCTGAGCCGGCGCAGCAGCTGCGCCTCCAGCTCGAGGTCACGGGAGGACGCGGACGGGTCCTCGCCGTAGAGCACGGACAGCCGGACCGCCTCCTCCAGCGAGGAGCCCTCCGAGGCCTGCCGGACGGCCACCGGCCCGATGACCACGTCGGGCGGCAGCGGTGGCTGCTGGAGCCGGGACAGGTCGGGCAGCGCCATCGCCACCCGCTGCTCCTGGCGGTCGAAGCCGGACTCCGCGACGACAGGCGCCAGCTCGGCCGCAGCCGGGAGCAGCGCGACCCACTGCGGTGCGGTGTCGGCGACCAGCACCTCGCGCACCGGGTCGGGGGCCACGGCGTCCCAGACGAGGAGCCCGCCGCGCACGCCGTCCTCGGCCGGGACCAGCCGCACGACGCCGGGCTCCTCCACGAGCCGTCCGCCGGTGAGCGCGGCCAGCCGGTGCAGGGCACGCGTGCGGAAGGCGACGTACGCATCCCAGGTGGGGGGACTCATCCTCGCCACCCGTCGCCCGGTGGCACGCCGCACCACCTCCGTCTCGCGGTCCGCCGAGTGGCGCACCGTGCTGGTATCGACGGCCTGAGGATGCTCTCTTGTCACCCCGTCGGGCTACTGCCGAAGGTCCCCGTCCACGGACGCGGCTCCTGCGGCTGCCCGGGTGGCGGGCTCAGCGCACGCTGCCACCAGGCCACGTCGTGCCACCCGCCCTTGAAGCCGACGTCACGGAACACCCCGACCGGCGTGAAGCCGAGTCCCGCGTGCAGCCGCGTGCTGGCCGGGTTGGGCTGGGTGATGCCGGCGTACGCGCTGACGTACCCCAGAGCGGCCAGCTCCTCGAAGAGCGCCTCGTACAGCCGTCGCGCCGTGCCCCGTCCCTGCTCGCTCGGCGTCAGGTAGACCGACACCTCGACCGCCCAGCGGTAGGCCGCGCGCGAGCGGTGCCGGGAGGCGTACGCGTAGCCCGTGACCTGCTCCCCGCGCGTCGCGACGAGCCACGGCAGCCGTGGCTCGGACAGCATCCGGCGCACCAGCTCGTCGCTGCTCGGCGGCTCGAGCTCGAAGGAGATGGACGTGTCGCGGACGTACGGCGCGTAGACCTCGGCGATCGCCTCGGCGTCGTCGACGGTCGCGGCGCGCAGCAGCGGCAGTACCCGGTCCACGGCCTGGAGCCTACGGGCGGACGCAGATGCGTCCCTCCCAGGGCTGGAGCACGAGATCGTCTGGTGCGTCGACGTTGCAGAGCAGGATGCGGGCGCCCGCCCAGTCGGGCAGGGGCACGTCCACGACGTCGCCCGAGACGTTGCCGAGGACCAGCCACTCGACGTCGTCCAGGCTCCTCGTGAAGGCCCAGATGCGCTCGTCGTCGGGGAGCAGCAGCGTGAAGTCGCCGTGGGCGACGACGGGCTCGGTGTGCCGGAGCTCGATCAGCCGGCGGTAGTGCGCGAGCACCGACGTCGGGTCGCGCCGCTGGGCATCCGCGTTGACCTCGGCGTGGTTGGGGTTGACCGGGAGCCAGGGAGTGCCGCTGGTGAATCCGGCGTGCGGAGAGGCGTCCCACTGCATCGGAGTCCGCGCGTTGTCGCGACCGGTTCGCCGCAGCGCGTCGAGCACCTCGCCGGGATCCTGTCCGGCGGCGACCGCGGTGGCGTAGTGGTTGAGCGACTCGACGTCGCGGAAGTCCTCGATGCCCGAGAAGGGCGCGTTCGTCATCCCGAGCTCCTCGCCCTGGTAGACGTACGGCGTCCCACGGTGCAGGTGGAGAACGGTCGCCAGCATGGTGGCGGAGCGCTCGCGACAGGCACCGTCGTCGCCGAACCGGGAGACGACGCGGGGCTGGTCGTGGTTGCTGAAGTAGAGGCTGTTCCAGCCGCGCTCTGCCAGTCCCTCCTGCCACCGGGCGAGTGACGCCTTGAGCGCAGGGAGGTGCAGCGGGCGGCGCTCCCACTTCGTCGCGCCGTGGTCGACGCCGACGTGCTCGAACTGGAACACCATGTCGAGCTCGTGCCTGGCGGGGTCGGTGAAGCCGGCCGCTTCCTCGACCGTCACCCCGGGCATCTCGCCCACCGTCAGGAGCCCCTCGCGTCCGGCGAAGACCTCGCGGTGCATCTCCTGCAGCAGCTCGTGCAGCCGGGCGCCGTGCCCCGGTGGCCGGCCGTCGGGCAGGCCGGGCTCCTTCGCGATGAGGTTGATGACGTCCATCCGGAAGCCGTCCACGCCGCGGTCCAGCCACCAGCGCATCATCTGGTGGACCGCAGCGCGCACATCCGGGTTGTCCCAGTTGAGATCGGGCTGCTGAGGGGCGAACAGGTGCAGGTAGTGCTCGCCGGTCGCCTCGTCGTACGTCCACGCCGGGCCGGAGAAGAAGGACCTCCAGGTGTTCGGCTGCTCCCGCCAGAAGTACCAGTCGCGTGTGCGGCTGTCGCGGCTGCGGCGCGACTCCTGGAACCACGGGTGCTCGTCGGAGGTGTGGTTCACGACGAGGTCCATGAGCAGCTTCATCCCGCGCGCGTGCAGCTCGGCGATGAGCTCGTCGAGGTCGGCTAGGGAGCCGAACACCGGGTCGACAGCGGTGTAGTCGCTGATGTCGTATCCGTTGTCGTGCTGCGGCGAGGGGTAGACGGGCGACAGCCACAGCACGTCGACGCCGAGGTCCTCGAGGTGGTCCAGCCGGTCGATGACGCCGCGCAGGTCGCCGATGCCGTCGCCGTCCGAGTCGGCGAAGCTGCGCGGGTAGACCTGGTAGACGACGGCGGTGCGCCACCAGGGGTGGTCGTCGCTCACGTGAGGCGGGGGTCGTCCGGTCGTACGACGCGCAGCCAGCGGTAGCCGTAGCCCGGCAGCTGCAGCTCCACCGCACCTGCGTCGCCGACGGGGGTCTCGCCGTTCTCGAGCAGGTCGACCAGGCGCGTGCCCGGCGGCAGGTCCTTCATCGTCAGCGGCACGGTCGTCGGCTCGGGCGAGAGGTTGTGCACGGCCAGCAGGCAGGCGTCGTCCTGGGTGCAGGTGTGGGCCAGCACGGCCTTCTGCGGGGTGTCCAGGAGGGCGAGCTCGCCCCAGCCGAGCTCCGGGCAGCCGCGGTAGCGCTCGACGAGCAGCCGCACGAAGCTGAAGAGCGAGCCGGGGTCGCGACGCTGGTCCTGCACGTTGACGAACTCCGGCGAGAAGCCGCCCTCCACCACGGGATTGGGCAGGCGCGACCGGCGTGCGGTCGAGAAGCCGCCGTTCCTGCCCGGCGTCCACTGCATCGGCGTGCGCACGGCCTGCCTCCCCTCGGCGGCGAGGTTCTCCCCCATGCCGATCTCCTCGCCGTAGAACAGCACCGGGGTACCGGGGAGCGAGAACAGGAGGCTGTAGGCCATCCGGATCCGGCGCGGATCGCCGTCCAGCATCGGAGGCAGCCGGCGTCGCAGGCCTCGGTCGTACAGCTGCATGTCGGGGTCGGGACCGAACGCCGCGAAGACCTCCTGCCGCTCCTTCTCGGTCAGCTTGTCCAGCGTCAGCTCGTCGTGGTTGCGCAGGAACGTCGCCCACTGGCTGCTGGTCGCCGTCGCCGGCCGGTCGGTCAGCGCCTTGGCGAGCGGTCGGGCGTCTGCCCGGGCGAGGGACAGGTAGAGCTTCTGCATGGCGATGAAGTCGAACTGCATCGTCAGCTCGTCACCGTCGGCCCCGCCGAAGAAGCGCTGCTGGTCCTTGTGCGGCAGGTTGACCTCGCCGAGCAGGATGCCGTCCCCGCTGCGCCGGCCGAGGAACGCGCGCAGCTCGCGCAGGTAGGCGTGCGGGTCGGCGAAGACGTGACCGGCGACGCCCTTGGTCTCGAGGAAGAACGGGACCGCGTCGACGCGGAAGCCGGACAGGCCGAGCTCGAGCCAGAAGCCCATCATCTTGATGACCTCGTCGCGCACCTTCGGGTTGGTGACGTTGAGGTCGGGCTGGTGCTTGTAGAAGCGGTGCAGGTAGGAGGAGCCTGCCTTCTCGTCCTTCTCCCAGATGCTCGTCTCCTGGTCGGGGAAGACGAGGTCGGCCTTCTTGGTCGGGGGCGGGTTGTCGTCCCAGACGTAGAAGTCGCGGAACGGCGAGTCCGGGCTGGAACGCGCGGCCTTGAACCACGGGTGCTGGTCCGAGGTGTGGTTGACCACCAGGTCGGCGATGACCCGCATGCCGCGGTCGCGCGCGGTCCGGATCACCTCGACCAGGTCACCGAGGCTGCCGAGCCGCTTGTCGACGCCGTAGAAGTCGACGATGTCGTAGCCGTCGTCGCGATCCGGCGTGGGGTAGAAGGGCATCAGCCACAAGCAGGTGACGCCGAGCTCGGCGAGGTAGTCGATCCGCTGCGCGAGTCCGGCGAGGTCGCCGGTGCCGTCGCCGTCGGAGTCGAAGAACGTCTCGACGTCGAGGCAGTAGACGACGGCCGTCTTCCACCACTGGTCGCTGGTGTCGGTGATCCTCATCGGGGGGTCACGTCCAGCTCCGGGAGCACGTGCTCGCCGAAGACCTCGAGCCACTCGCGCTGCTCCTGCCCGACGTGGTGCAGGTAGACCTCGTCGAAGCCGAGCGCGACGAGGTCCTGCAGCCACTGCACGTGCTGCTTGGGGTCGGCCGAGACCAGGACGCTGTCTCGTACCGCGTCCTTCGGCACGTGCTTGGAGACCTCGTCGAAGAGCGCGACCGAGTCCAGGTCCCACGGCACCGGCGGCGCGAAGACGTTGCTGCGCCACTGGTCGTGCGCGATCCCGAGCGCGGTCTTCTCGTCCTTCGCGTACGACAGGTGCACCTGCAGCACGATCGGTCCGCGACCGCCGTTTTCGCGGTAGGCGTCGACGACCTCGCGCAGGGCGTCGGCGGGCTGCAGCACCGTGGCGAGCCCGTCGGCCCACTCCGCTGCCCAGCCGGCGGTGGTCGCGCTGACCGCCGCGGCGAGCAGTGGTGGCGGGGTCTCGGGCCGGGTCCACAGCCTGGCCCGGTCGACGGTCACGAGGCCGTCGTGGCTGACCTCCTCACCGGCGAAGAGCGCCCGCATGACGTCGACGCACTCGCGCAGCCGCTGCATCCGGATCTCCTTGCGCGGCCAGCCCTGACCGGTGATGTGCTCGTTGGAGGCCTCGCCGCTGCCGAGCGCGACCCAGTGCCGCCCGGGGTACATCTCCGTCAGCGTGGCCGCGGCCTGCGCGATGACCGCCGGGTGGTAGCGCTGGCCGGGGGCGTTGACCACCCCGAACGGCAGGCTGGTCGCCTGCAGCGCGGCACCGAGCCATGACCAGGCGAAGCCCGACTGCCCCTGCCGCTCGCTCCACGGCGAGAAGTGGTCGGAGCACATCGCCGCGGTGAAGCCGACCTGCTCCGCCAGCTGCACGGCCGTGAGCAGCCCGCTCGGCGGGATCTGCTCGTGCGAGGCGTGGAAGCCGAACACCGTCATGCCGGACCCCTGCCCGGCGGCTCCGTGGACGGAACCTGCCGGTAGTCAGAACGGCAGGGGCGCGCTCTCGTCGCTGATCCATGTCCACTGGGTGGTGTCCTTGGGCATGTCGCGGATCCACGGACGGAGGTCCTGGTCGGTCGACGGCTGGAGCTGCGAGAGGTCCACGGTCGCCAGCTCGTCGGGGTCGGGCAGGACGGCCGGGTGGTCGTCAGCGTCGATCCCCGGCGGCGGCTGCTGCTGGCGAGGGACCTCGATGCACTGGCCGGCAGGGCTGAACCACAGGGTTGACGTCGGCGTGCGCAGCGGGGTCCAGCCGTAGTGCTTGAGCCCGTGGGTGCGGTCGGACCGGGCGACGAGGTTCCACGCAGCGGTCGGACCCGCAGGCCAGGGACGGGTCGTGCTGATCCTCGACCCGGCCGGCCGCGCCGGTGAGGGTGACCTCGTCGACGACCATGTCGAGCAGTGCATGTCGTAGCCCGCCGTAGGTCGGCGGTGGTCGAACGCCGCGCTCGGCCCGGTCGACCAGCTCGCCGGTGCCGGAGCGGACGCAGACCCTGGGCTCCGCTGCTGGCGGGTCCGGCGGGAGCGTCACGCGGCCAGCCTGCACCCGCTGCGGCCTGCGCCAGCACCTACAGAGTGGCTCGGGTGGTGGATGCTGCGCCCATGCGAACCTCCCCGCGGCTGACTCTGATCGGCGCCGCGCTCGCCTTCGGCGCGTTCGCGTACTTCGCTATCGGCCTCGGCTACAACCGGCTGATGAGTGCTTGCTTCGACAGTCGGCACTCCATCGACATGGAGCCGATGGTGGCAGACGGTGCCAGCGGCGTTGTCATCGACGCGATCATGTGGCCGATCTTCCTTGCCTCAACGCCCGGCGACATCTCGTGCCTGCCGCGCCCGCTCGGCGAGTAGCCGCAGCAGGAGCGGCACATCCTCATACCAAGCAGGTGCCGCCCAGAAGCCGCTGGGAAGGGTTTTGGGGCTGCGCCGGCGAAAGATCGCGGCATGGGGACACGACGGGGGACTGCTGTTGCGCTCGGTCTGGTGCTTGTGGCCGGGTCGGTCGGTGCTTCGGCCGGGGCCGAGCCGGCTCCGAAGCGGCCTGTGACGACGATCGCGATCGTCGGCGACGCCGGAGTGAACCCGCTGCACGACGAGTTCAGGACCGTCGACGGCCGCGATCCTGCGTACCCGCCGGGGATGCCCAAGCCGGTCCGGATCGCGCTGCCCAGGACCCCCGACGCAGAGGCCGCCCTCGCGGAGCTCCGTGAAGGCCCGCTCGGCGACCCGAAGCCCGGGACGCTCTACGCCGTGGCAGGGACCCGCCTGCTCATCTACGCCCCGCCCGGCGAGCCCGGCGTGCTCGAAGACCGGGCGCATGGGACGGGGACTGCCTCGTCAGCGGGCGGACGCACGATCGGCAGCTCGCCGGAGAGTCTGATCGTCGTGGTACCGGGCACGCGGGACAGCTCCTACGACTGGCTGGCGCGGCAGCGCTGGATCGACGTCGCCTCCACCAGCGTTTACGCGATCCGCACGACAGAGCAGTGCGCCGGCGCGGCCGGCGCACGGGCGCTGCACGCCGACGGCGGGCTGCTGTTCTCCTCCTCCGGCAACGCCTACGACTACTACGAGGCCCTGTCGATCCCGAACGGGCTGCCCGAGGTCTACCAGGTCGGCGGCGTCGACCGGACCGGCCGGACGTGGCTGCTGCCGCGACCGGAGGAGAACGAACCGCTCTTCGCCCTCGGGAACGTCGTCCGCCCGTACGAGACCGGAGCGCGGTACAGCTTCCCGGCCGCCTCCCCGGATGGCCGGACCGGGACGCAGCCGTTCGGCGGCACCTCCGGCGCGACCCCGACCGTCGCCGGCTACGCCGCCGAGCTCGTCGCCGAGGCCCGTCGGCTGCTCAAGGCAACGGGTCCGAGAACGGCCACCGCCCTGGCCGTCCGCCGGCCCGGCACCGCCCTGCCGCGGAGGGGGCCGCTCGCGGACGGCGACTTCACCCGGGACGAGCTCGTCGCTCTACTGCACAACAGCGCGATGCCGGCCGAGACAGCACCCAGGCGGTACCTGCTCGAAGGCTTTGGCGCCACCGACAAGCGGAGCCACCAGCTCGCGCTCGCTGTGCTCCGCGGACAGACCGCCTCCCCCGACAGGGATGCTGATCGCGAGGTTCACGTGCAAGCCGAGCGGCTCCGCGAGCAGCTCACCTCCCGCTGCTAGCCCCCCTGGCCGTCGCTGCCGCCCGCGCGGCCTGCGCCCGCTCACAGCACCGGGTGCTAGCTGTCGATTCTGCGAGCGGTAGATCGACCTGCGGATTGCCCACGGCACGCCGCTGCAGGACAGGTAGTGGCTCCCCTCTCTGTCAAGAGGGTGCTGACACGAGCTGCGGGGCGGGCGTAGCGTCCGGTTCTGCGGGTCCGGGAAGTGACTTGTCCGAAGGGCTGGCTGCCGGGGTTGGGCCAGACGCGCTGGACTGCAGAGTCGCCCCCGAGTGTCCTCCCGGGCCCGCGTCAGCTTCTCGGCGTGCGAGGTCGTCGAGCAGAGCTCGGAACACGACGTCGGACAGCCGGCGCTGGAGGCAGCGCATCGCTTCCAGTGGTGTCTTGCCGGCAGCGAGCTTGCGCAGGTAGTAGTACCGGCCGGGTCCGTCGAAGCGGATCTGAACGAGGGCGCCCATGTGCAGGGCGAAGTTGAGCCGGCGGTTGCCGCCGCGGTTGAGCCGGTGCCGGAGCCAGGACGTTCTCGTGCGGGTCGAGCACCAGCGCGGTGTTGCTGCGCTTGTGCGGATCGACCCCGATCCCCACTGCGACCAACGTGCTGCATCCTCCTCGTCCGATGGATGCGAGGAGGGCAGTGCTACTTCGGGCGAAGCAGACCCCTCTTGAGCCACTCCTCAGCAGAGCGGCGCCCGGCGGGTCAGCACCCCATTAGTGAGCCACACGCGAACGGGGCAGCCGGTTACAGAGCATCCCCGCCGAGCACCTGACCCTCAGCCTGGCCGGGCCTCGGGATGCCGTCATGCAAGAAGTAGCCGGTTCCCGGTGGTGCCGGTCATCAGCGACAACCGCTGCCTCTAGACGAAGACGCAGAACGGGTGGCCGTCCGGATCGGCGTAGACGCGCAGCGGCTCCTCCGGGTCGTCCGACCGGTCGAGCCGGAGCACTCCCCCGAGCTCCAGCACGCGCCGGTGGACGGCATCGAGCTCCGCCCGGTCCGCGACCGTCAGGTCCACGTGCAGCTGCTGCGGGACCTCGTCCGACGGCCAGGTGGAGACAGGCAGCGACTCGACCTGCTGGAAGGCCAGCAGGGGCGTGCCGTCGGTACGCCGGAGGTTGAGCCAGTCGGGGTCGTCGTCGCTCGGACCCGGTTCGTGGCCGGGCCGGTAGACGAGGCCGAGCAGCTGCCGCCAGAACTCCGCGGCGCGCCGGACGTCAGTCGTGTCGAGGACGACCTGTCGCAGCTCGAGGACCATGGCTCGCACGCTATGCGGAGGCGGAAGGGAATCGAACCCTCCAGGACGAGGTGCTCGCCCTCACCGGTGTTGAAGACCGGGACGCCCACCAGGAACGCGCACGCCTCCAAGCCCGCAGCGTAGGCCAGCCGGCGATGCAGGGTGCGAGATGACGTCGGCAGTGCGGGAGCACGCGAGCGAGCTCAGCCCACCCCGATCGTCAGCCGGACCGTCACGAGGTCACCGAGCTGGATGCGCTCCGCCGAGCGGACGGTTGTCTTGATCGGTACGAGGTACAGCCCGCCCTTGGGGAACAGCGACGTCTCCCACGTCGTCGCGCCTAGCCGCACGACGACAGGGATGACGCCCCAGCCGTAGGTCACCGATGCCGCGATCGCCTCGATGTCGGCCGACGCCTCGTCCGGGACGGTCACGAAGTGCCACGGCGCCGGGCCCTTCCAGAACCAGACGGCTCCGGTGACCTCCAGCTCCATCCGCCGACGGTAAGCCCTACTCGCGGTCGGCGATCCGGGTGAAGGTCGCACCGCCGTCGGTCGACCGGACGATCTCGTCCTCCAGCGCGACCACGACGGACGAGGCATCGGCCGCCGTAAAGGCCTGCGGCGCAGCACCGGCACCCCCCCGGCGTGACCACGTCAGGCCACCGTCGGACGACAGGTGGACGGAGCCGTCGGCCGCGACCGCCCACAGCGCCTCGTCGGCGGGCCAGGCGAGGAAGACGAGGACCGGCGCGCCCTCGAGGTGGGTGAAGGTCGCACCGCCGTCGGTCGACCGGACCGGTCCGTGCTGAGTGGTCGCGAGGACGACCGAGGCGTCCGAGGGCGATACGGCGAGGGACGCGGCCGTCACGTCCGCCGCGCCCGTGGTCCACGAACGGCCGTCCGTCGTCGACCGCACGGCGCCGTCGAAGCCCACGACGACCCCGGAACCCGCTGCGACAGCGTGGAAGTCCGACTCCCCCGCCCGTGACAGGACCGACCATGTCTGTCCGCCGTCCCTGCTCTCGATCAGTCCGACGGGGTTGGGCAGGTCGTCGCCCGGGCCGGGGTGCCCGCTCGCGTAGAAGTGGTCCGGGCCCGCGACCGCGAAGCCCATCAGGTCGATGGTCGTACGGCCGACTCGCGCGACGGCGTCGTCCTCGACGACCATCGGACCGACGTGGGTGCCGAGGTAGAGCTTGCCGTCCGCGGGGTTGACCGCGATCCCGTGCAGGTGCCCGGCCTCGGCCGGCACGAGGGGCAACCCGTCCGGCGACGTGGTGGCCGACGACGTGCCGCAGCCGGCCAGCGCCAGAACGAGGAGCAGGGTGGGGATGCGCATGGTCGAGTATCTCGTCATGCCGGGACGACCGCCGTCGGCTGCGCCGGCACCGTCGTGCGGTGCTTGCGCAGCTCCTGGCGGGCGACGCTGCGCACGTGCACCTCGTCGGGGCCGTCGGCGATCCGCAGGGTGCGCAGGTAGGCGTACATCTGCGCCAGCGGGACGTCGTCGCTGACGCCGGCGCCGCCGTGGACCTGGATGGCCCGGTCGACCACGTCGAGCGCGACCCGGGGCGCGATCACCTTGATGGCCGCGATCTCGCTGCGCGCACCTGCGGCGCCGTACCGGTCGATCAGCCAGGCCGTCCGCAGGATCATCAGGCGCGCCTGGTCGAGCGCCATCCGCGACTCCGCGATGGACTGCTGCACGACGCCTCGGTCGGCGAGCGGCCCGCCGAACGCCTCCCGGGCGAGGGCTCGCGCGCACATCAGGTCGAGGGCTCGTTCGGCCGTGCCGAGCGCGCGCATGCAGTGGTGGATCCGGCCGGGGCCCAGCCGCGACTGCGCGATGAGGAAGCCGTCTCCCTCGTTGCCGATCAGGTTCGTGACCGGTACCCGTACGTCGGTGAAGCGCAGCTCGCAGTGCCCGTGCTGCGGGTGGTAGCCGAAGACCGGCAGCGCGCGCACCAGCTCGACGCCGGGCGTCGCCAGGGGCACGAGCACCATCGACTGGCGCCGGTGCACCGGTGCGGAGGGGTCGGTGCGCCCCATCACCACGAGGATCTCGCAGCGCGGGTCGGCCGCACCGCTGGTCCACCACTTCCTGCCGTTGACGACCCACTCGTCGCCGTCGCGCACGATCGAGGTGCGGATGTTCGTCGCGTCCGACGACGCGACGTCCGGCTCGGTCATCGCGAAGGCGGAGCGGATGCGGCCGTCGAGCAGCGGGTCGAGCCAGCGCGACTTCTGCTCGGGGGTGCCGAACAGGTGCAGGACCTCCATGTTGCCGGTGTCGGGCGCGGCGCAGTTCGTGGCCTCGGGCGCGAGCTCGGGCGACCAGCCGGTGAGCTCCGCGAGTGGTGCGTACTCGAGGTTGGTGAGACCGCCGACGTCAGGCAGGAACAGGTTCCACAGGCCGCGCTCGCGTGCCTCCTGCTTCAGCCGCTCCACGACCGGCGGGACGCTGTGCTCGTCGATGCCGCGACGCACCTCCCGGTAGCGCGCGTACTCAGGCTCAGCGGGGAAGACGCACTCGTCCATGAACGCGCGCAGCCGCGCCAGGTGCTCGGCCGCGCGGGGTGACAGGTCGAAGTCCATGGCACGACCTTGCGGTGACATCGGCCCGCCGGGCCAGGGCACTTGGTCCCGGACGAAGCGGTCAGAAGGCCTGTGGCGCAGGACCTTCGCCTCACGCAGGCGTCACCTCCGATTCCGCAGGCTGGGCGAGAGCGAGGGAGGACGCGTGCGCGGGGCCGGCTGGTGGGACACCGTGCAGCCGTGGGTGTCCACCGCATGCCGGCTCCTGCTCGCCGGTGTGCTCGGCGTCGCCGGCGCTCTCAAGCTGCCCGATCCCGCGGAGAGCGTCCGTGCCGTGCGTGCCTACCGGCTGCTGCCGGAGGCCGTCGTCCCCGCCGTCGGCTACGGGCTGCCGGTGCTCGAGGTCGTGCTCGCCCTCGTCCTGCTCCTGGGCGTCGCGACCCGGCTGGCCGCCGTCGTCTCCGCATCGCTGCTGCTCGCCTTCGTCACGGGGATCGTCGCAGCTGCCGCACGAGGGCTGCAGATCGACTGCGGCTGCTTCGGCGGTGGCGGGGACGTCGCAGCCGGCGAGACCCGCTACACGGTCGAGCTGCTGCGCGACGCCGGGCTGCTGGTGACTGCCCTCCTCCTGGCGCGGTGGCCGCGCAGCCGGTGGTCGCTCGACGGCTGGCTCCACGAGACCGACCCGCCCGACCGCGAGACCGACGACCCCGTCCTCGAAGGAGCGACATGACCACCAGCACCTCCTCCAGCCGACGCAGCGGGCGCTCGAAGCGCGTCGCCGCCGAGCGGGCCGTGCAGGCCGCACGGGAGCGGCGCCAACGCCGCGCGGTGGTGACGGCGGTGGTGGCCGCGGTCGTCGCGACCGTCGTCGCGCTCGGGGTGGCCGTGCAGGCCTCCCGCAACAGCACCGACACGGCCGCGCCGACGCCGCGCGGCATCGACGGCGGGTCGTTCGTCGTCGGGCAGGACGACGCACCGGTGACCGTCACGCTCTACGAGGACTTCCTCTGCCCGGCGTGCGCCCGGGCGGAGAAGGAGCTGGGAGCGACGCTCGACGACCTGGTGTCCAACGGTGACGTCCGGCTGGACTACCGCCCCATCGCCTTCCTCGACCGCGCCTCCACGGACGCCTACTCGACCCGTGCGCTCAACGCCGCCGCCTGCGTCATGGACGCTGCGCCTGCTGCCTACCCGGCCTTCACCCGCGCGCTGTTCGCGTCCCAGCCGGCGGAGGGCGGCCCCGGGCTGTCGGACGCGCGGCTCGCGCAGCTGGCCGACGGCGCGGGCGCTCCCGGCCTGTCCACGTGCATCGAGGAGCTGCGCTTCGGGGAGTGGACGAGGACCGCGACCGAGCTCGCGTCCGTCGGCGGCGTGAACGCCACGCCCACGATCCTCGTCGACGGCGTGCGGCTCGCCGAGCCGACGCTGCCGGCGCTGCAGGCGGCGCTGGCCGCCGCACGCTGAGCGAGGGACCAAGGTCCCGGCCGACCGGGGACCCAGGACCGGGGTCGGACGGCGCCAGCTGCCGAAGACTGGTCCCTGCCAGCCGGCGCGCCGCGCACCCCCGCAGGAGGACCCGTGCCCCGTCTCATCCCCGCCCCCCGGAGCGCCCTCGCGCTCGTCGACGGCCTCACCCGCGGGGCGGTCGGCAACGCGCGCTCGGCCGCCGCCGCGATCGCGGAGCAGGTCGCGGACCGCAAGCAGCTCGCCCCCGTCGACGAGCCGACGGGTCCGGGGTCGCTGGTGCGCATCGGCAGGGTCGAGAGCATCGAGCTGCTGGGCAGCCGCAACGTCGGGCGCCTCGCATACATCGCCCGACCCGGCGTGCCGGACGTCGTGCCGGTGAACTTCGCGGTGCACGACGGTCACGCCTACGTCCGGACCGGCGTCGGTCCCAAGCTCCAGGCCGCCGAGCGCGGCGAGCGGCTCGTGCTCGAGGTGGACGCCATCTCCGAGGACACCCACACCGGGTGGAGCGTCGTCGCGAGCGGACCGGCGCGCCGGCTCAGCAGCCGTCAGGCGCACGCCCTGCCGCCGGAGGCGCTGCCGACGACGTGGGCGAACGGCCCCCGCTTCGCGCTGGTGGAGCTGGACCTGCAGCGCGTCGAGGGCCGCCGCCTCGTCTGAGCCGACTACTTCGGAGGCATCCGGATGCCGCCGTCGACGCGCACGACCTCGCCGTTGGCGTAGGTGTTGACGAGCAGCTCGACGACCATCGAGGCGAGCTCGTCGGAGGTGCCGAGGCGCTTCGGGAAGAGCACGTTCGCGCCCAGCTGGGCCTTGAACGCCTCGGAGGCCTCGCCCTCGCCGTAGATCGGCGTGTCGATCAGGCCGGGAGCGACGCAGTTGAGGCGGATGCCGGCGGCGGACAGGTCGCGCGCGACGGGCAGCGTCATGCCGACGACGCCGCCCTTGCTGGCGGAGTAGGCGGCCTGGCCGATCTGGCCGTCGAACGCCGCGACCGAGGCCATCGTGACGATCGACCCCTTCTGCCCGTCGGCGTCGACCGTGTCGTGGCGCGACATCGCCGTGGCGGCGAGCCGCACGCAGTTGAACGTCCCGACGAGGTTGACCGCGAGCACCTTCTGGAAGGCGCCGAGGTCGTGCGCCGAGTCGTAGGACCCGTCACGGCCGATGGTGCGCGAGGCCCAGCCGATGCCGGCCGCGGTCACCAGGGTGCGCAACGGGCCGTGCTCCTCGGCCGCGGCGATGGCCGCGACGATCTGCTCGGGATCGGTGACGTCGGCGCGCACGTAGCCGCCGCCGACGCTCTTGGCGACGGCCTCGCCCTTGTCGTCCTGCAGGTCGACGACGACGACGGAGGCGCCGCGGGCCGCGAGGGCGCGGACGGTGGCCTCACCGAGGCCGGAGGCCCCTCCGGTGACGACGGACGAGGTGCCGGTCAGGTCGAGCACGTGGAGCTCCTTCAGGTCGGGTGTGGCCCCCATTGCAGCAGGCCGGCCGCGACGTAGCCTCGCCGGATGGCAGGCGCGGTGGTGCTGGCGGGCGGCCGCTCCTCCCGCATGGGCCGTCCGAAGGCCGACCTGGAGTGGCAGGGCTCCACCCTGCTGCAGCACGTCGTCGAGCGGGTGCGCGAGGGCACCGGCGGCCCGGTGGTCGTGGTCCGCGCCGCCGGCCAGTCCCTGCCGCAGCTGCCGCCCGACGTCGCGGTCGTCGAGGACCAGGTCACCGGCCGAGGCCCGCTGCAGGGCCTGGCCGCCGGACTGACCGCGCTGGACGGGCGGACCGACGTCGCCTTCGTCTGCGCCACCGACCTGCCCTTCCTGCGCCCGGAGTACGTCCGGCGCGTCCTCGCCGGGCTCGGCGACGCCGAGGTCGCGCTGCCGGTCGTCGGCGGCTACCGCCAGCCGCTGGCCGCGGCCTACCGCACCGCCCTGGCGCAGCGGGTGCGGGACCTGCTCGCGGCGGGCAGCACCCGCCCGGCCGACCTGCTCGCGACGTGCGAGGTGGCCGTCCTCGACGAGGCGTTCCTCCTCGCCGACGACGAGCTGCGCGCAGCCGACCCGGAGCTCGAGTCCGTCCTCGGGGTCAACGACCCGGAGGAGTACGACCGGGCCCGGGCGCGCGCCTAGACACCCCACGCCTGTAGCTGGTCAAGCCGCGGCGAGGTCGCTGCTGCGGGAGGTTGTCCAGGCGAGGGTCTCGTCGTAGGTCTGCTGGGTCTCGAGGCAGTGGTGGAGTTGGCCGA
>JAKFFB010000228.1:0-12507 GCA_036675425.1 Actinomycetales bacterium
CCGCCGTGGCGCTGACCGCCGCGACCGCCCTGCTCGGCGGCGGCTTCGTCCTCCCGGCGCTCGCGCTGCACGCCGACACCGCGCCTGCCGTCGCGCCCACGACCACCGCACCGGCCGGGACGGAGTCGCTCGCGGCGCTGACCGCCGACATCGCGCGGTCGATCGAGCCCGACGACTGGCCACCGCTGCAGCCGCCGCTCGAGGGGATCACCTACGCGGGCGCCCCGGAGTGGGTCGTCGACAAGTGCGACAACGTCAACGCCGGCAACCTCGACCGCTGCCGCTACGGCCCGCCCGGGGCGCCGCGCTCCGCCGCCTTGCTCGGCGACTCCATGGCGATCAGCTGGCTGCCGGCGCTGCGCTCGGTCCTCGAGCCGCGCGGCGTCGCGGTGCAGGTCCTCACCCGCAACCAGTGCGCGGCGCCGCAGGTCGAGTTCTTCCGGGACCGCCCGGAGGAGCCGTTCACGCAGTGCTCGGACCACAAGGACTGGGCGATCGAGCACGTCGAGGCGATGAAGCCCGACCTTGTCGTCGTGTCGAGCTCGATCACCTTCCTGGGCAAGCAGGTCGAGGAGCCCGAGGGCGACGAGCGCTACGCGCGCTGGCAGGAGGGCCTGACCACCACGCTGGAACGCCTGCGGGCCCCGGGACGCGAGGTCGTGGTCCTCGGACCGCCGCCGCGCGCCGGCAACGTCCAGGAGTGCGTGACCCGGCTCTCCGAGCCGGCGGACTGCACCGAGATGGTGACCGAGGAGTGGGCCGGGGTGCGCGCGGCCGAGGTGGCTGCCGCGGCGGCGGCGGGAGCGTCGTACGTCGACCCGGAGCCGTGGTTCTGCGTCGACGGCTGGTGCCCGGCGGTCGTCGGGAGCACGCCGGTCTACACCGACGGTCGGCACCTGACCGCCGCCTACGCGCGCCGGCTGGCCCCGCACCTCGAGCGCGCCCTGGCGACCGTCCTCCCGTAGGGTCCGGACCATGTCCGAGAACGCATCCCGTCAGAACACGACCTTCCCGAGCGGCACCGGCCAGGCGCACGGCTACCTCGCGCTGCCGGAGTCCGGCAGCGGCCCCGGCGTCATCGTGATCCAGGAGTGGTGGGGCCTCACCGACCACATCGCCGACGTGACCGACCGGCTGGCCGCCGAGGGCTTCGTCGCTCTCGCTCCTGACCTCTACGGCGGGCGTACGACGCACGACGCCGACGAGGCCGGCTCGATGATGATGTCGCTCCCGATGGACTCGGCGGCCCGCGACCTGTCCGGAGCGGTCGACTTCCTGCTCGGCCACGACGCCGTCACGAGCGCGACCGTCGGCGCCGTCGGCTTCTGCATGGGCGGCGGCTTCGTGCTGATGCTGGCCGCGCAGCAGGGCGCGCGGGTCAGCGCGGCCGTGCCGTACTACGGGGTCGGCCCGGCCGTGCCGCAGACCTACGCGGGGCTCACCGCCGCGGTGCAGGGGCACTACGGGCTGAAGGACGACTTCTACCCCGCCGACGACGCGAAGGCGCAGGCCGAGCAGATCCGCACGGAGTCCGGCGCCGAGGTGGAGTTCCACTTCTACGACGCCGCGCACGCCTTCCACAACGACACCAACACGCTCGGCACCTACTCCAAGGACGACGCCGAGCTGGCCTGGTCCCGCACGGTCGACTTCCTCCGCGCGAAGGTCGTCTAGCGCCTACTCCGCGCGGACCCAGGCGGTGGTCGGCTTCTTCTTGGCCGGCGCGGGGCCGGCCTCGGCGACAGGCGCCGGGGTCGAGGTGTCGACCGAGCCGCCCGCCTGGGCGAGCCACTGCTTCTGGGTGACCAGGGCGGCCTCGAGCTCGCCGGTGGGCCGGCCGGCGGCGCGCGCCTTCTCCAGCTTGCTCTCGAGCTCGACGACCTTCTCGCGGAGCTTGGCCGCGAACGGCGACTCGTCGGAGGCCTTGAAGCGCTGCTCGCCGGCGTTGCGGACCTTCTCCTCGACGGCGCCCATCCGGTCCTCGAGCGAGCGCATGACGTCCCGGGGGACCTTGCCGGCCGCCTCCCAGCGGTCCTGCAGCTGGCGCAGCCGGGCCTTGGCCTTGTCGAGCCCCTGCGACGGGTCGATGGTCTCGGCCTCGGCGAGGATCTCCTCCTTGACCTTCTGGTTGCCGCGGAGCTCCTCGTCCTGCACCGAGAAGTGCGCGTTGCGGGCGGTGAAGAAGGCGTCCTGCGCGCCCTTGAAGCGCTTCCAGAGCTCGTCCTCGACCTCGCGCGGCGCGCGACCGGCGGTCTTCCAGTCGCTCATCAGCTGCTTGTAACGACCGGCCGTCGGACCCCACTCGGTGGAGGACGACAGCGACTCGGCCTCCTTGATGAGCTTCTCCTTGCGCTCCTGGGAGACGCTGCGCTGCTCCTCGAGGGCGCTGAAGTGCTGGGTGCGGCGCTCGGTGAACCGCTTGCGGGCGGCGGCGATCCGCTGCCAGAGCTCGTCCTCGGCCTTGCGGTCCAGGTGCGGCAGGCGCTTCCAGTCGTCGGTGAGCCCGCGCAGCCGCTCGCCGGCGGTCTTCCACTCGGAGCTGCCGGCCAGCTGCTCGGCCTCGTCGGCGAGCGCCGCCTTGGCCTCGGCGGCACGCGCCCGGGCCTCGGCCTTCTTGGCCTTGCCGGCCTCGACCGCCTCGGCCGTCTTGCCGAGCAGCCCGTCGACCCTGCGCTCCAGGGCGGCGAGGTCGCCGACGGCGGAGGCGGTCGGGATCGTGCCCTTGAGCCGCTCCGCGGACTGCGCGATCGCCAGCGGGTCACCCGCGCCGCTGCGCAGCCGCTGCTCGAGCAGGGCCACCTCGGTGGAGAGCACCTCGAAGCGGCGGGCGTAGTGCGCCAGCCCCTCCTCCGGAGTCCCCGCCTGCCAGGAGCCGACCTCGCGCTCCCCCTCGGCGGTCTTGACGAACACGGTGCCGTCCTCGGCCACCCGGCCCCACTCGCTCATGATGCTCGCTCTCGGTGTCGCGGAGCGCCCGCAGGCGCGCCTGTGCGCCCGGTCTCGGGCGCGGTACCCCACCATCCTCGCCGATCCGTCCGTCGGCGGGGGTTCGGCGGGTGGTTGGGCGGGTGGTTGGGCGGGGTCAGGTGCGGCATCCGGGGCCTGCTCGACCTCGCCCGGGGCCTGGATCGACAGGTCGTGGTGCCGGTTGCGCGGTGACTGTCCGATGAGGCCGTCAGGGGTGCCGGGGGTGACGACCAGACCGGACAGTCACCGCGAGGCGGGCAGCACGTGCACCGCCGCCGGAGGCGGGCGTGCACATGCACCGCACCCGGAGGCGTGCTTGCACGTGCACCGCACCCGGAGGCGGGCGAGGATGGCCGGGTGACGACCCCTGACGCCGACCGGCCCGCCGACGCCCAGCCCGCCCCCGGGCGGGACCGGTTCGAGACGGTCCTGCTGCTGGTCGTGTGGGTGCTGCCGGTGCTGGTCGCGGCCGGGTTCCTGATCGCGGTGGACCTGGCGTGGTTCGCCTTCGCGCTGGTGACGATCGAAGCGTTCGTCGGGGTGGTCGTGGCCGTGGTCAGGCAGCGGCCGGAGCGCGACGCCGGACCCAGCCGCCACCCGTGGGTCGTGCCGGCGGTGCTCGTCGGCGTGCTGCTGGCGCTGCTGGGCGGCACCCTCCTGATCGCCGACCGCGGCTGACCGGCCCCGACCGCTCTGTCCGACCCGCGTGGCAGGGTCGTCCGGGTGACCGCCACCCGGATCGACGCCGAGAAGCACCTGCGCGCGCTCGCGGGCGACACCGCCGTCCTGCGCGAGGACCAGTGGGTCGCGATCGACGCGCTGGTGACCGGCCGCCGCCGGGCGCTGGTGGTGCAGCGCACCGGCTGGGGCAAGTCCGCCGTCTACTTCGTCGCGACCGCGCTCCTCCGCGCGGACGGCGCCGGCCCGACCGTCATCGTCAGCCCCCTGCTCGCCCTCATGCGCAACCAGATCGCCGCCGCCGAGCGGGCCGGGATCTCCGCCGTGACGGTCAACTCCAGCAACGTCGACGACTGGCACGCGGTCTACGACGCCGTCGGCCGCGGCGAGGTCGACGTGCTGCTGGTCAGCCCGGAGCGCCTCAACAACCCGGGCTTCCGCGACGCCGTCCTGCCTGAGCTGGCCGCCACCGCAGGGCTTCTCGTGGTCGACGAGGCGCACTGCATCAGCGACTGGGGGCACGACTTCCGGCCGGACTACCGGCGGATCCGCACCCTGCTGGGCGACCTGCCCGAGGGGACCCCCGTCCTCGCCACCACCGCCACCGCCAACGGCCGGGTCGTCGCCGACGTCGCCGAGCAGCTCGCCACCGGCACCGGCGAGCAGGCCCTGGTGCTGCGCGGCGTGCTGGAGCGGGAGTCGCTGCACCTGTCGGTGCTCTCGCTGCCCGGGCCGGCGCACCGGTGGGCGTGGCTGGCGGACCACCTGGCCGACCTGCCGGGCAGCGGCATCGTCTACACCCTCACCGTCGCCGCGACCGAGGACCTCGCGTCGTTCCTGCGCAGCCGCGGCATCACTGCCGCCGCCTACTCGGGGCGCACCGACGACGCCGAGCGGCTGGCCGCCGAGGACGACCTGCTCGCCAACCGGATCAAGGTGCTGGTGGCCACGAGCGCGCTCGGGATGGGCTTCGACAAGCCCGACCTCGGCTTCGTCGTCCACCTCGGGGCGCCGCAGTCGCCGATCGCCTACTACCAGCAGGTCGGCCGCGCCGGCCGCGGCGTGCAGCGCGCCGAGGTCGTCCTGCTCCCCGGCGCCGAGGACGAGGCGATCTGGCGCTACTTCGCCTCGCTCGGCTTCCCCGCCGAGGAGCAGGTCCGGCAGGTGCTCTCGACGCTGTCCGACCGACCGATGTCGACCGCCGCCCTCGAGGCGCACGTCGACCTGCGCCGCACCCGGCTCGAGACGATGCTCAAGGTGCTCGACGTCGACGGCGCCGTGAAGCGGGTCTCCGGCGGGTGGACCGCCACCGGGCAGGCCTGGTCGTACGACGCCGACCGCTACGCCCGCGTCTCCGCGGACCGGGCCTCCGAGCAGCAGGCGATGCGCGACTACGCCGCCACCGAGCACTGCCGGATGCTCTTCCTGCGCCGACAGCTCGACGATCCCGAGGTGCTCGACGGCACCGCGCTGCCCTGCGGCCGCTGCGACCGGTGCACAGGGCGCGCGCTGCCGAGCGAGGTCTCCCCCGCCTCCCTGGAGGCCGCCCAGGCGGCGCTCGGCCGCCCGGGCGTCGAGGTGGAGCCGCGCAAGATGTGGCCGACCGGCCTGACCGAGGTCAAGGGGCGCATCCCGGCCGACGAGCAGGCCGAGAGCGGCCGGGCCCTCGGCCGGCTGTCCGACCTCGGCTGGGGAAGCCGGCTGCGCACGCTCTTCGCCGAGCCGGACGCGCCGGTGCCGGACGAGGTGGTCCGGGCAGTGATCGACGTGCTGAAGGGCTGGGGCTGGGAGACGCGCCCCATGGCCGTCGCGGCGGTCCCGTCCCGGTCGCGCCCGCTGCTGGTCGGCTCGCTCGCGGCCCGGCTGGCCGAGGTGGGCCGGCTCCGGCCGCTCGGGACGCTCGACCTGGTCCGCGACGTCCCCTCGAACGCCGGCCGGTCCAACAGCGCCCAGCGGCTGCGCGCCGTCCGCGGCTCCTTCGCGGTGCCCGAGGGCTGGCAGCTCGACGGCAGCGCGGTGCTCCTGGTGGACGACCGGGTCGACAGCGGCTGGACGCTCACCGAGGCGGCCCGGGTGCTCCGGAGCGCCGGCGCCGGCCCGGTGCTGCCCCTGGTGCTCGCCGTCGACGCCTGACCGTCGCCCAATCGCGGCGATCATCACACCGCTTCGGAGCAGGATCGGACAAAGCGCCCCCGTACTGTTCCTGTATGACCTGGCACCCGCGACAGCTCGCCCAGCAGACCGGCCGCACCTTCGTCGTCACCGGCGCCAACAGCGGCATCGGCCTCGAGACCACCCGCGACCTGGTCTCGCGCGGTGCGACCGTGGTGATGGCCGTACGCGACGTCGAGCGCGGCGAGCAGGCCCGCGCCGCGCTGAGCGGCCCGGGCACGGCCGTCGTCTCCGAGCTCGACCTCGCCGACCTCGACTCCGTCGCGGCCTTCGCCAAGCGCTTCGCGGAGAGCTACGACTCCCTCAACGCGCTGGTCTGCAACGCCGGTGTCATGGGTGGTCCGCTGGCGCTGACCGCTCAGGGCTTCGAGCGGCAGATGGGCACCAACCACCTCGGCCACGCCGCGCTGGTCACGGCGCTCTGGCCGCAGCTGCACGCCGCCGGCGGTCGTGTCGTGCTGGTGTCGAGCATCGCGGCCCGCGGCGGCCGGCTGTCCGCCACCGCCACGCGCGACCAGCTCGTGGCGCCGTCGCCGTACATCGGCCAGGTCGTCTACAGCAACACCAAGCAGGCCAACCTGCTCTTCGCGCAGGAGCTGCACCGCCGGGCCGGCAAGGCCGGCTCGCCGGTCAGCGCCGTCGCCTGCCACCCCGGCGTGAGCCAGTCCGAGCTGTTCGCCCGGCAGCTGCGCGAGCGCAGGCTCGGCGTGCTCGTGCCGGTCGCCAAGGCCGTGTCCAAGGTCGCCCTGCAGTCCTCCGAGGCGGGCGCCCTGCCGACGCTTCGTGCCCTCGACCACAGCACCCCGAGCGGCGCCTTCGTCGGGCCGTCGGCGCTGGGCCAGTTCCGCGGCAAGCCCGAGCTGCTGGAGGTCTACAAGACCGGCAGCGACCCGGCCGCCGCCGAGCGGCTGTGGGTGCTGACCGAGGAGATCCTCGGCACGCCGCTGCCGGTCTGACCGGCATGGCCACCGTCCTGGTCGGCCTCGTCATGCTCGTCGGCCTGCTGGGCGTGATCGTCCCGCTGCTGCCCGGTACCGCACTGGTGCTCGCCGCCGGGGTCGCGTGGGCGGTGCTCGTCGTCGAGGACGGCAGCACCCGCTGGGTCGTCGTCGGGGTCATGACCGCGCTCTTCCTGGCCGGGCTGGTGCTGAAGTACGCCCTGCCGGGCCGGCACCTGGCCGGCCGGCTCCCCGGCCGAACCCTGCTGCTCGGCGCGGTCGGAGCGGTCGTCGGCTTCTTCCTGCTGCCCCCGCTGGGGCTGCTCCTCGGCGGCGTGCTCGGCGTCTACCTGGCCGAGACGCAGCGGGCGGGCAGCAGCGCGGAGGCCCGGCGCTCCACGGTGCAGGTGCTGAAGGCCATCGGGCTGGGCGTGCTCGCCGAGCTCACCGCCGGTGTCCTGATGGTCGCCGCCTGGCTGCTCGGGGTCGTGCTGGTGTAGTCGCGCTCGCTAGGAGTGGAAGCGCACGGCGAGCAGCGCGACGTCGTCCTCCGCGTCCTCGGCGAGCTGCTCGAGCAGCGCGTCGCACACCTCGCCCACCGGCAGCGCGCCGACCTCGGCGAAGGTCGCGCGGAGCCGCTCGATGCCGGTGTCGATGTCCTCGCCACGGCGCTCGATCAGCCCGTCGGTGTAGAGCAGGACCGTCGCTCCCGCGGACAGCTCCACCGCGTGGTCGACCCGCTCGGCGCTGGGCATCAGGCCGAGCATCAGGTCGGGTGCGCTGCGCAGCACGAGCGTCTCGCCGTGGCCGTCGCGCAGCAGCGGCGGCAGGTGGCCGGCGCTGGACCACACCATCGAGCGGACGCCGCGCGCCCGGTCCTGGTCGGTCTGCCGCACCCGCGCGAGCAGGGCCGTCGCGAGGGCCGTGACGTCGAGCCCGGCCATCGTCTCCTCGAGGGCGCCGAGCACCGCCGCCGGTTCGCGCTCGACCGCATAAGCGGTGGCGCGCAGCAGGTTCCGCACCGCGGCCATCGCGGCGACCGCCTCCCGGTCGTGGCCGGTGCAGTCGCCGATCACCAGGTTGAGCGAGCCGTCCTTGGTGATGAACGCGTCGTACCAGTCGCCGCCGACCTGCGCCTCCTGCGAGGCCGGCACGTAGCGGACCGCCACCTCGAGGTGCTCCGGCTCCGGCGGCCGGGTCAGCAGGCTGCGCTGGAGCGTCTCGGACAGCCGGCGGGTGGCGAGCGCGGCCCGCCGCTCGGCCTCCAGGGTCTGCACCCGGTCGAGCGCCTGGGCGCACTGCGCCGCGAACGCCAGCAGCAGCTCCTGCTCGCGCGCGGTGAAGACCCGCTCCTCGGTCCAGCTGACGACCAGCGAGCCGAGCAGCCGCCGTGACGCCGTCAGCGGGAGCACCGCCCAGGCCAGCCGCCCGGTCCCCTCGTAGACGACCTCCATCTCGGGCGCGAAGTCCAGTCCGCTCTGCCGCGTCGGCAGCAGCAGGACCTCGCCGGTGCGGGCCGACCACGACCCCGGCAGCGGCCCGTCCAGCGGCAGCTCCGGGTAGTCCGCGATGTCGGGTCCGAGCGACGGACTGGCGATGAGGCGTACGACGCCCCTCTCGTCGTCCCGCACGCAGACCGCACCGCCGTCGGCACCGAGCACCGCCACGCCGTGGTCGATCACGACGGCGACGAGCTCCTCCTCGGTGGACGCGGCGGCCAGGCGCAGCGCCACGTCGCCGAGCCCGGCGAGCATCCGGGCGATCCGGCTCTCGGCGCTCGCCGACTCGCGCAGCTCGGTCACGTCGACGACGGCGCCGACCACCCGGGCGACCTCGCCCTCCGGCCCGGGCACGCCCCGGGCGCGCGAGAGCAGGTGCCGGACGCCGCCGTCGGGCAGCAGCGCGCGGTACTCCACGTCGAACGGCGCACCGGTGTCGATCGTCGTCTGCAGGACGGCCAGCACGCGCTCGAGGTCCTCGGGGTGCGTGCGGTCGCGGAAGGCCTCGAGCTCGGTCGGGTAGGCGCCCTGGGTGGTGCCGAACAGCTCCGCGCACTGCTCGTCCCAGACCAGCGTCATGGTCGCGACCTCGAGGTCCCAGGAGCCCAGCCGTCCGGCTTCCTGGGCGAGGTGCCAGCGCAGCACCGCGTCGTCGGCGTGCCCGGGCAGCGAGCTCGCCCGCGGTCGCTGCACCAGCCGGCTCCGGCGGTCCAGGTCGGGCGCGCCGGCATCGGCGGCGCCCGGGCCGACCGCCACTGCGTAGAGCCGGGCGTTGTCGACGGCCACGGCCGCGCGGCGGGCCAGGTCCTCGGCGAAGGCGAGGTCGTTCGGGCCGTAGCGCCGGCCGGACTCGGCCTGGATGAAGGTGAGCGCCCCGAGGGTGCGCCCGCGGGCGACGAGCGGGGCCACGATCACGCTGCGCCGCCCGAGCCGGTCCCGCAGCGCGCGCCGATCGGGGTCGGGGTCGTCCTGCACGGGCAGGTCGTCGACCCGCGGGACCAGCACCGGCTCGCCGGTGCGCACCACCCGGCCGACGACGTCGTTGTCGAGCTGCTCGGGCCAGCGCCGCTCCAGCTCGACGACCACGTCGCGCTGCGCCGGGTCGACGTGCTCGACCGCGACGCAGACCAGCTCGTCGTCCTGCAGCAGGTGGACGACGCACGAGTCGGCCACCTCGGGCACGGTGAGCCGGGCCAGGTTGCCGAGGGTGGTCTCGATGTCGAGGGTGCCGGACAGCTCCTCGGAGGCCCGGGCGAGGAAGGCCAGCTTGCGGCCCGCGCGGTCCGCCGACTCGGCGGCCCGGGCCCGCTGCAGCGACTGCGCGCAGACGTCGGCGAAGGCCATGAGGAACTCGCGCGAGGGCTCGTGCGGGGTCTCGGCGAGGTCGAACGACAGCGTCAGCGCGCCCAGCGTCGCCCCCTCCGCGTGCAGCGGGATGGCCGCGAAGGAGTGGTCGAAGTCGCGGACCTCGGACGCCACGGCTGGCCAGCGGGCGTCGCGGGCGGCCAGGTCGGGCACCCAGAGCAGCTCCCCGGTGCGGATGGCCTCGGAGGCCGGCAGGTCGTCGGCCACGCCGAAGGTCCACCAGCGGCGGTCGCTCGGCGGCTGCGGCAGCATCCGGTGCAGCACCACCGTCGACAGGTCCGGCTCGAGCAGGCTGAGCGAGGCGACGCGCGCGCCGACCAGACCAACGGCGTGCGAGATCGCGACGTCGAGCACCTCGTCCACGGAGCGCGTCGCCGCCAGCGCGCTCGTCACGGCCTGCAGCCGCATCAGCCGGTCGGCCAGCGACCCCCGCGCGTCGTAGAGGTCGGCGCGCTCCAGCGCCTGCGCCGCGACGGCCGCGAGCGCGATGACGAAGGCCCGCTCGTCGTCGGCGAACAGCCGGGGCTCCTCGAAGGAGAGCCGCAGCACGCCGACGCAGTGACCGGCGACCGACAGCGGCACCGCGCAGGTCGCCGAGATGTCCGGCTCCAGCTCCGCGACAGCCGGGAACCGCGCGACGAGGTCCTCCCGCGACTCGACCCACACCGGGTTCCCCCCGTCCCGAGCGGTGCGGCCGGGGGTCGAGACCCCCACGTCCCAGGCCTGCTCGAGCGCCAGCGCGGTGGGGGCGGGGTAGCCGCTGCGCGCGCCGGCTCGTACGCCCTCCCCCGCCAGCAGCAGCAGCACGCCGCGCGTCGCACGCAGCTCGGACACGGCGTCGTCGAGCGCGATCCGCGTGACGTCCTCGCGGCTGAGGACGACCGCCAGCGCCGCCGTGACCCGCTGAAGGCGCGCGGCCCGGTCCGAGACCTCCTGCAGCTCGGCGAGGTGGTCGACCTCCGCCAGCAGGTAGGCCTCGAAGGACGGCGCGACCACCGCCTCCTCACCCGACCGGGCCCGACGCAGCCCGTCGACGAGCGACGTGACGTACCAGCGCCGGAACGCGGCGTGCTGCGGCGGCGCGGCCAGCGTCAGGAGCCGGGACGCCCGGCCGTACGCGTCGGCCTCCTCCAGCGCCGCGAGGTACCGCTCGCCGGCCTCGGCGGCCTCCGCCGGCAGCGTCAGGCTCAGCACGGTCCGGTCCATGCCGCGGTGCGCCGCCGCCAGCGCCTGCCGCTTGATGGCCTGCCGCGCCTCGGCGAACTGGTTGACGACGTCGTGGACGAGCTGCGCGAGCGTGGACGGCACGGCGGCGGACACGCCCGACTCCGCGCCCGTCGACGCCAGCATGAGCTCGCGGACCACGTTGTCCACGTGGGCCTTGGCCGACAGCAGGAGCTCGGTGGGCACGTCGCCGAGGGTGACCGTGAAGCGCTGGGGACCGCTGTCCTCGTCGTCGGCGAAGGCCGCCATCAGCGCGTCGAGGTCGAGGTAGCCGGGCTCGGCCCCATGAGCGCTCTCCAGCGTCACCTCGGCCCAGACCGCCTTGCCGCAGCCGTTCGAGGACGGCGTGACGCCCCAGCCCTCCGACAGGGCGTCGACGAGCGCGAGCCCGCGACCGGTCATGCTCTCGTTGCTCGGGCGCGGACGCACCGGCAGCGCGCGCGACCCGTCGTGCACCTCGACCCGGGCGCGGGTGCCGGCGTCGTCCGTGCGCACCACCAGGTGGACCGGCGGAGCGCCGTGCAGCAGCGCGTTGGTCAGCAGCTCGGTGACCACGATCTCCGCGGCCTCGACGACGACCGCGGCGAAGGAGCCGGCCAGCGCCGCCGTGGTGAAGTGCCGGCCGGTGGGGACGGCGCCCGACTCGTGGCCGACGTCGCACTCGTGGACGGGCACGACCCTCCTTCGCCAGTGCACCGCCGGCCGGTGCGGGCGCCACAGTCTGTCAGTGGCTCAGGGCGTACGGCCCATGAACCCGCGCAGGCGGTCCACCGCCGGCGCCGGGTCCGGGACGTCGACCCGCGGGCCGAAGGCCGCTTCGGGCGTCACCCCGCCGATCAGCGCCTCGTCCGTGCTCAGCACGCTCTCGAGCACGTCGATGTCACCCATCAGCGACTCCTCTCCTGATCGCATCCCTGCCCGATCTCCGGGCGAGGCACGCCCGTATCACTGGACCCAGCCGTTCTCGTTGAGGCGTCGTCCGTCTTTCAGCCGGATGGTCTTCTTGTGGACGTGGACGTCGGTGTGGCAGGGCTCGCCGAGGTCGGCGGTGTCGTCCAGTGAGGTGGTGCCGCATCGGGCGTAGCCGTCGACGTGATGCGGGATGATCTTGGTGTGGGGTCCGCATCGGCAGTGCGCGGCTTGGCATCTGCCTGCTGTTTCGATCCACTTGGCTCGGCGTTCGTGGGGCTTGAGGGTCCGGGCGGTGTGGCTGGTCTCGATGACCTTGTTCCCGAGGCTGAGGACGAAGCGGCTGATCGCGCTGTCGCACAGCCAGCTCCGGATCAGGCTGGCGGGCAGGGTCCGGCGGGTCGTCGTCGACAGGGCGGGCAGCGCGCCGGGCACCTGGTCGAGCAGGTCGACGCCGATGACGGCGCCGATGTGCGGGGCGGCCTTGTCCCGCAGGCCGGCGATCCCGGCGTCGAGGTAGCGGCGCAGGCCGTTGCGGAGCGCGTCATGCCGGCGTTGCTTCAGGGATCGGGGCGCGGGCAGGGCGACCGGCAGGTCGTCCACGCCGTCCTCGGGCTGCCAGCCGTCGGCGCGTTGGGCGCGGTAGGCGTCGGTGTCTGCGGGGTTGTCGGGGTCCACGGCCATCTCGGCGTCCAGGAACGCTGAGAGCAGCTCACCGGTCTCCATGTCGAGCCTGTCGCCGGGCAGGAACCCGT
>JAKFFB010000302.1:0-12469 GCA_036675425.1 Actinomycetales bacterium
TGAAGCCGAGTTCCGCCAGGCCGTCACTCAATCGCCTCAGGCGATCGCGGTGATGAGGTGGCTCGTCTGCGGCGACGCCCAGCCCCGGTCGTACAGGAAGTCGCTCGTGGCCTCCGCGCAGGCCCTCGCCCGGCGTGACCCGCTGACCGGGCTGGCGAACCGGCTGGGCTGGGACGAGGCCCTGGAGAGCTGCGCGGAGATCGTGCGCTCCGGCGGCTGCGCCTCCGTCGTCGTGGTCGACGTCAACGGGCTCAAGGCCGTCAACGACAGCTACGGCCACGAGGCGGGCGACCGCTTCCTGCAGCTGGGAGCCGACGCCCTCACCTCCGTCGCGCGGCGGGCCGACACGGTGGCGCGGCTCGGCGGCGACGAGTTCGGGCTGCTGCTGCCTGACGTGGACGAGGTCGCGGCGCGTCGCGTCGTGGAGCGCGTCCGGGCTGCGGTGACCGCTGCCGGCTGCGTCGGAGCGGTCGCGCTCTCGGCGGCGGTGGGTGCTGCGAGCTGCCCGCCGATCGGGTCCCTGCGGTCGGCGTGGCTGCGCGCCGATGCCGCGATGTACGCCGACAAGGTCTCCCGCCGCACCACCGGCTGAGCGGCGTACGCCCCCCCTTCACGCGGCCTTCACCTGCTGCGCTGCACCCTGTCCTCGTACGCAGGTGCGACCGCGCGCCGGCAGGGCAGAGGAGACGACGTGGCCGGAACGACCCGCAGGAGCACCCAGCCGGTGACGGTCGCCGACGCAGGGGCACTGCTCGAGCGCGCGCTCTTCGAGGTGAAGAAGGTCGTCGTCGGCCAGGACCGCATGGTCGAGCGGATGGCCGTGGCGCTGCTCGCCCGGGGCCACTGCCTGCTCGAGGGCGTCCCGGGCGTGGCGAAGTCGCTCGCCGTGGAGACCCTGGCCACGGTCGTCGGCGGGTCGTCCGTGCGCCTGCAGTTCACCCCCGACCTGGTCCCGAGCGACATCATCGGCACCCGGATCTACCGGGCCAGCCGCGAGTCCTTCGACGTCGAGCTCGGACCGGTCTTCGCCAACCTCGTGCTCGCCGACGAGATCAACCGCGCGCCGGCCAAGGTGCAGTCCGCGCTGCTCGAGGTCATGGCCGAGCGGCAGGTGTCCATCGGCGGCGTCACGCACAAGCTGCCGACCCCGTTCCTCGTGCTCGCGACGCAGAACCCGATCGAGTCCGAGGGCGTCTACCCGCTGCCCGAGGCGCAGCGCGACCGCTTCCTCATGAAGGTGACCGTGGGGCACCCGTCGATGGCCGAGGAGATGGAGATCGTCCGCCGGATGGCGGTCTCGCCACCGCACGCCGAGCAGGTCCTCGCCCTCGACGACCTGATCGGCCTGCAGGGGGCCGTGGACGGCGTCTTCGTGCACCACGCCGTGGGGGAGTACGCCGTGCGGCTCGTCATGGCCACCCGCGAGCCGGAGCGCTGGGGGCTGCCCGGGCTGCGCCCGCTGCTGGCCCACGGGTCGTCGCCGCGCGGCAGCATCGGCCTGGTGCAGGGCGCCAAGGCGCTCGCCGTGCTGCGCGGCCGCGACTACGTGCTGCCGGCCGACGTCGCCGACCTGGCCGTCGACGTGCTCGCGCACCGGCTGGTCCTGACGTACGAGGCGCTGGCCGACGAGGTGCCGGCCAACCGGCTCGTGGAGCAGGTCCTGGAGGCCGTCGACCAGCCGCAGGTCGCGCCGTCGCAGCAGCCGGCGCAGCACTGGCGCTCGGGGGAGGGCGTGGCGTGAGGAAGGGCGCGCCGCCCGCGCTGCCCCCGCCGCCGCTCGCCTCCGAGGGGTCGGTCCGCCGGCTCTCGCTCCAGGTCGCGCACCGCCTCGACGGCCTCCTGCAGGGCGACCACCTCGGCTACCTGCCCGGTCCCGGGACCGAGCCCGCGGAGGCCCGCGTCTACAGCCCCGGCGACGACGTCCGGCGCATCGACTGGGCGGTGACGGCGCGCACCGGAGATCCCTACGTGCGGCAGGCCGTCGCCGAGCGCGAGCTCGAGACCACGCTGCTGGTGGACCTCACCTCCTCGATGTCCTTCGGGACCGCACGGTCCGAGAAGCGCGACGTGGCAGTCGCTCTCGCTGCAGCCTTCGGTCATCTCACGATCCGCCCAGGGGACCGCCTCGGCGCCGTCGTGCTCGGCGAGACGCTGCGCCGCATCCCGTCCCGGCCCGGCCGGCTCGCCTCGCTGGCGCTGCTGCACGTCCTGCAGCAGACCCGCCCGGTCGAGGGAACCGGTCCGTCGCTCGCGGACGGCCTGCGGGCGGTGGCCGGCCCACCGCGCCGGCGCGGCCTCGTCGTGGTCGTCAGCGACCTGCTGGAGCCCGGTCCGGTCCCGGCCGAGCCGACCTGGGCCGCCCCGCTGCGCCAGCTCACCCGGCGCCACGACGTCGTCGTGGCCGAGGTGGTCGACCCGCGCGAGCTCGAGCTGCCGTCCGTCGGGGTGCTGCGGCTGGTCGACCCCGAGACCGGCCGGCACCTCGAGGTCCAGACCGCCAGCCGCCGGCTTCGGGAGAGGTACGCCGAGGCCGCCGCGGCGCGCCGTGCCGGGCACGTCGCCGCCGTCCGGACCGCGGGCGCCGGTCACGTGCTGCTGCGCACGGACGGCGACTGGCTGCTGTCCCTGGCCCGCTTCCTGGCCGCGCGCCGCCGGACCCGGGCCGCGGGACGCCGGCCACGATGAGCTTCCTCGCCCCTCAGCGGCTCTGGCTGCTGGTCGCCGTCGCCGGGCTGCTCGCGGCGTACGTCCTGCTGCAGCGCCGCCGCCCGACCTACGCCGTCCGCTTCTCCGAGCTGGACCTGCTCGCCTCGCTGGTGCCGCGCAGCGCCGCCTGGCGACGGCACGTACCCGCCGGGCTGCTGCTGCTGTCGCTGGTCGCCCTCACCGCGGCGTTCGCCCGTCCGGAGGCCGACGTCGAGGTGCCGCGCGAGCGCGCGACGATCGTGGTGGCGCTGGACACCTCGGTGTCGATGGAGGCGACCGACGTCGCCCCGGACCGGATCGGCGCGGCCCGGGAGTCGGCCGCGGCGTTCATCGCGGAGCTGCCGACGACCTTCAACGTCGGGCTGGTGTCCTTCAGCGGCACCGCCTCGGTCGTCGTGCCCCCGACGCAGGACCACGACCTCGTGGTGGCCGCCGTGCGCGGTCTTCAGCTCGGGCCGAGCACCGCGATCGGCGAGGCCGTCTTCGCCTCGCTGGACGCGATCCGGACCGTGCCCGGCGAGCCCGGGCAGGACGCCCCGCCGGCCGCGATCGTGCTGCTCAGCGACGGCACCAACACGGTCGGCCGCGAGGTCCCGCTGGCGGCCGACGCCGCCGTCCGGGCAGGGGTTCCCGTGTCGACCATCGCCTACGGCACTCCTGAGGGCACCGTGCTCGTGCAGGGCCAGCAGATCCCCGTCCCGGTCGACCGGCCGGCGCTCGAGCGGCTCGCGCAGGCCACGGGCGGGACGTCCTTCACCGCCCAGAGCGGCGAGGAGCTGGCCGCCGTCTACGAGGACATCGGCAGCTCGGTGGGGACCACCACGGAGCGGCGCGAGGTGACGGCTGCGGTGACGGGCGTGGCCCTTGCCCTGGCCGGAGCAGCAGCGATCGCCTCGCTGGTCTGGGGCGCCCGGCTGCCCTGACCGCGGTCGGGCAGGATCGGCACCGTGACCCGGCCGCCGCTTCCCTACCCGCGCCAGTGGGAGGCCGACGTCGTGCTCACCGACGGCGGTACCGCGCACGTGCGGCCCATCACGGCGCGGGACGCGGACAGGCTGCGCGCCTTCCACTCGCGGCTGTCGAAGGAGACGGTCTACAACCGCTTCTTCGCCTACCGGCCATCGCTGTCGGACGCCGACGTCGCGCGCTTCACGCAGGTCGACCACGCCGACCGGGTGGCGCTGGTCGCGACGCTGCAGGACGAGATCATCGGCGTGGTCCGCTACGACCGGCTGCCCGGCACGGACGAGGCCGAGGTGGCCTTCGTGGTGGAGGACCCGCACCAGGGACGTGGCCTCGGTGCGGTGCTGCTCGAGCACCTGGCCGCAGCCGCGCGCGAGCGGGGGATCGCCCGCTTCGTGGCCGACACGCTGCCGAACAACCGGGCGATGCTGACCGTCTTCCGCAGCGCCGGCTACGAGATCCGTCGCGACCTCACCGACGGCTACATCTCGCTGGACTTCCCGATCCGGCAGACCGAGACGTCCCTCGAGGTGATGCGCGCCCGCGAGCACCGGGCCGAGGCGCGCTCCGTGCAGCGGCTGCTGTCACCGCGCTCGGTCGCCGTCGTCGGAGCCTCCCGCGAGCCGGGTGCGCCAGGGCACGAGCTGCTGAGATCGCTTCTGGACAACGGCTTCTCGGGTCCGGTCTACGCCGTCAACCCCGCCGCGACGACTGTCTCCGGGGTCCGGTCCTACCCCGACCTGGCGTCCGTCCCGGAGTCCGTCGACCTCGCCGTGGTGGCGGTCCCTGCCGCCGAGGTCGCCGACGTCGTGCGTGCCTGCGCCGCCAAGGGAGTACGCGGACTCGTCGTCGTGTCAGGCGGTTTCGCCGACGCGGGCCCCGAGGGGCGGGCCCGCCTCGACGAGGTGGTCCGACTGGCCCGCGCCGGGGGCATGCGACTGATCGGCCCCAACGCGATGGGCGTCGTCAACACCGACCCGGCGGTCCGCCTGCACGCGACCTTCGCCGGCGCGGTCCCGCCGACCGGGCGCGTCGGCGTGCTGTCGCAGTCCGGCGCGCTGGCCGGCACCTTCCTCGCCGAGGCGCAGCGCCGGTCGTTGGGGCTGTCGGCCTTCGTCTCCATCGGCGACCGCGCTGACGTGTCCGGCAACGACCTGCTCCAGCACTGGCAGGCCGATCCGCGCACCGAGGTGGTCATGCTGCACCTGCAGGGCTTCGGCAACCCGCGCAAGTTCACCCGGATCGCCCGGCGCCTCGGCCGCAGCACGCCCGTGGTGGCGCTCAAGAGCGGCCACGGCGCGGGGGACGACGCCGTCGACGCGCTCTTCGCCTCCGCCGGCGTCGTGCGGGTCGGCTCTCTCGGCCAGCTCTTCACCACCGCCCAGCTGTTCGCCCTGCAGCCGCTGCCGCAGGGCCGCCGCGTCGGCATCGTCGGCAACTCCTCCGCGCTCGCGGTCATGGCCGCCGACGCCTGCCGGGACAACGGCCTGGAGGTGCCCGGCGAGCCGATCGACCTCGGGCCGTACGCCGACGCGGACGCGATGCGCGCGGCGCTCACGGCGGCGCTGGCCGGTGGCGAGGTCGACGCGCTCCTCGCGGTGGTCGTGCCACCTCCGCACGGGCGAGACCGCGACCGGATCGCCGGCGAGATCGGCGCCGTCCTGCGCGAGGCCGCCGACGGGCCGATCCCCGTGCTGGCCAGCTTCCTCGGCGCGGAGGGCGTCCCCGCCCCGCTCGCCGTGATCGGGCCCGACGGGTCGCCGGCCCGCGGATCGGTCCCGTCGTACGCCTCTCCCGAGTCGGCAGCGCTCGCGCTGGGGCGCGTCGTCCGCTACGCCGAGTGGCGCGCGCGTCCCGAGGGAGAGGTCCCGGAGCTGCCCGGCGTCGACGCCCCCGCCGCCCGCGCAGCGGTCGTGGACCTGCCCGCCGACGGCAGCTGGCTCGGTCCGCGCGCGGCAGCGGACCTGCTGCGCCACCTGGGGATCGAGGTCTGGCCGGCGCTGCGGGTGGACGACGTGCGCTCGGCGGTCGCGGCTGCGCGCCGGCTGGGCTGGCCGGTGGCGCTCAAGGCCGCGGACGAGCGCTGGCGCAACCGCCTCGACGTCGGAGCCGTCCGTCTCGGGCTGACCGACGCCGACGACCTGCGCGCCGCCTGGCGCGCCGTGCAGGCGGTGGCGGGCGGTGGTGCCTGCTTCGTCCAGCCGATGGCGGCACCGGGGGTCTCGACCGTCGTGCGCCTGGTCCAGGACCCGGTCGTGGGACCGCTGCTGTCGCTGCGCCTCGGCGGGATGGCGGTCGACCTGCTCGTCGACCCGGTCACGCGCACCCTGCCGATGACCGACCTCGACGCCGCGGGCCTGGTCCGGGCCATCCGCGGGCACGAGCTGCTGGACGGCACGCGGACCGGCGAGCCCGCGGACGTGGGCGCCCTGCAGGAGCTGCTGCTTCGGGTCGCCCGGCTGGGCGAGGAGCTGCCCGAGGTCGCCGAGCTGGTGCTGGACCCGGTGCTCGTGCAGGCCACCGGCGTCACGGTCCTGCACGCCGGGGTGCGGCTGCTCCCGCCGGGCAGCGACCCCGACCGGGGGCCCCGCCGGCTGGGAGCGTCCTACGCCGTCCTGTGACCGGACGCGCCTGTGCTGTGTGTGGGCGAGGGGGGAGTTGAACCCCCACGTCCTTTCGGACACAGCGACCTCAACGCTGCGCGTCTGCCATTCCGCCACTCGCCCGAGTGCCGCCAGAACTGTAGCGAACTCCGACGCGGGCTAGGTTCCTGCCATGAGCGCCATCGACCCCCAGGACGAGGTGGTCGACCTCTGCCGCGACCTCATCCGCTTCGCCAGCGTCAACGACGGCACCGGTCGCGGGAAGGGGGAGCGGGAGGCCGCCGAGCACGTCGCCGGCCTGCTCGCCGAGGTCGGCCTGGAGCCGACCGTCCTCGAGTCGGCGCCGAACCGCACCAGCGTCGTGGCGCGCATGGAGGGGGAGGACAGCAGCCGCCCCGCGCTGCTCGTCCACGGCCACCTCGACGTCGTGCCGGCGGAGCCCAAGGAGTGGACCTACGACCCGTTCGCCGGCGAGATCGCCGACGGGATGGTCTGGGGGCGCGGCGCGGTCGACATGCTCGACATGGACGCGATGACCCTCGCCGTGGTCCGCGACCGGATGCGCACCGGCCGCAAGCCGCCGCGCGACGTGGTGCTCGCCTTCGTCGCCGACGAGGAGGCCGGCGGCGTCTTCGGCGCCCAGTGGCTGGTGGAGAAGCACCCGGCGCTCTTCGACGGCTGCACCGAGGCCATCGGCGAGGTCGGCGGGTTCTCCCTCACCGTCGACGACGACCGCAGGCTCTACATGATCGAGACGGCGCAGAAGGGCATCGCCTGGATGCGGCTGACCGCCACCGGCACGGCCGGCCACGGGTCGATGGTGGCGGACGACAACGCCGTGGTCCGGCTCTGCGAGGCGGTCGCCCGGCTCGGGGCGTACGAGTTCCCGATCCACGTCACGAAGACGGTGCGGGCGTTCCTGGACGAGGTCGGCGACGCCTTCGGCCTCGAGCTCGACCCGGACGACATGGCCGGGACCGTCGCGAAGCTCGGGCCGCTGGCCCGGGTCGTCGGCGCCACGCTGCGGGGGACCGCCAACCCGACGATGCTCGACGCCGGCTACAAGCACAACGTCATCCCCGGCACGGCGTCGGCGATGGTCGACGGCCGGTTCCTGCCGGGCTTCGAGGCGGAGTACGAGCGGGAGCTCGACGAGGCGATCGGCCCCGGCATCACCCGCGAGTACGTCCACTACGACGTCGCGGTCGAGACCGACTTCGAGGGCGCGCTGGTCGACACGATGGCCGCAGCCCTGCGGGCCGAGGACCCGGGCGCCCGCGCCGTGCCGTACATGCTCTCCGGCGGCACGGACGCCAAGAGCTTCAGCCGACTGGGGATGCGCTGCTTCGGCTTCGCGCCGCTGCGCCTGCCGCCCGAGCTCGACTTCTCGGGGATGTTCCACGGGGTCGACGAGCGGGTGCCGATCGCGTCGCTGCAGTTCGGCGTCCGCGTGCTCGACCGGTTCCTCGACGGGGCCTAGAGGATCGGCCCCGGTCCCGGCTGGAGGTACGGGCACGCGGTCTGGATCGCGGTGCGGGTCGGCCAGCCGACCGGGTCGGCCGCCGGCTGCGGGGTGCGCTCCTCGTCGAGGTAGTAGCCGCCGCTCCACTCGCCCCAGATGTGCTGGCGGCAGGCGGAGTCGACCCGGAACCACTCGACCTCGCCGTCGGGCCGCGCCGGCACGGGGGCCGTGCCGAGCATCGGCCGGAGCACCCTGGTCGAGAAGAACGACGGCCAGTCCTCGTCGAGCAGACCGCGGTAGGTGCCGTGGCCCTCGGCGGCGAAGCGGGTGTCGGCGATCGCCGGGGTCTCGACCACGCCGGCGGCGCCGTCGGTGAAGCCGCCCTCGGTCGGGCGCGCGCCCTGCACGAGGCGGGTCCGGAGCTCGGCCGCGGTGAGGCGGCCGTCACCGAGCTCGCAGGCCTTCCGCGCCGCCCCGCAGCGGACGGCCTTGCCCTTCGCGACCACACCGGCAGCCTGCGTCCGCGACGGCCCGGCCAGGGCGCGCCGCGCCTCCCACAGCGCCCGGCCGTAGGTCCCGGCGACCTGCGGCGTGGCGTTGCTGGTGCCGCTGAAGCTCTTGCCGTTCGACGTCGTGGTCGAGCCGTACGACGTCGGGTAGCTGTGCCCGATCCCGGCCACGTCGGCGGGCTTGCCGGTGCCGGTGAAGTCCTTGTCGTTGCCCGGGTCGGTGGCGCCCACCGTCATGACCCAGTCCGGGCCCTCCTGCGACGACAGGAGGGTGGAGTTGGGGACGGTGAAGGCGTTCTCGAGGCCGTTGCCGGAGGAGAAGAACGTCGTCTGACCGCGCTCGCTGGCGGTCTTCTCGGTCTCGACGTCGGTGCCGTTGTAGACGCGGTCGCGGACGACGGGCAGCGTGGACATGCCGTAGGAGTTGGTCACCGCGTCGATCCACGGCTGGCGGTGCACCCACGTCAGCGCGTCCTCCGCGGAGGCGGCGGTCGTGTAGTCGATGAAGACCAGCAGGCACTGCGGGCAGGTGCCGAAGACGTTGCCGACCGAGGTCGAGGCCGAGCCCATGCCGTGCTCGGCGCCGCCCGTGCCGTAGATCGAGCCGACCGAGCTGTCCTCCGGGTCGCCGAACGTGAGGGCGCCGATGACCTTGGTGCCGGGGATCCAGCGGTAGCGGACGGCGTCCGGAGCGCTCTCCTGCACCGTGTCCCACTGGGCCTGGTCCGCGTCGTGCAGCTCCTTCATGGGGACGTCGTCCTCGTCCGTCAGGGTGAGCTTCAGCGGGGAGTACGACGCGAAGGCCGACGGCTTCGGGAAGCCCGGCAGCCAGGTGTGCGGGGCGGCGGTCAGCGGCAGGCGGGCGTCCGCCGGCATCCTCGAGGCCAGGAAGTCCTGGTGGTACGGCGAGAACGCGCTGTCGATGACCGCGATGACGGTGGCGTCACCGGCGAGGTCCTTGATCGACGGCGCCTTCGGCCCGGCCGTGGCCGTCAGAGCGGCACCGGGCCCGAGCAGGGCCACGACGGCGGCGAGGACGAGCAGCGGCCGGAGGAGGGGGGTGCGCATGGTCGGTCACTTCGCCGCCGAAGGCCCCGATCCTGCTAGCTGGGCAGGGGAGGGGCGGCGGTCTCGCCGCGCAGCCGGCGGCGCACCGTGACCGTGCGCCTGCCGCCCGGGTAGATCCGGTGCCCGGCGAGCTCCCACCCGCCGAACTCGGCGTGGATCGCGAGCATCTGCCGGAGCGAGTCCCGCGGCGTCTCCGGCGCGACCGGCAGCGCGCGGTACTCGTACGTCACGCCGGCCATGATGTCAGTCCTCGAGGTCCTCGGAGGACCAGCGCGGCATCGTCTCGGGGTAGCCGACCTGCGGAGCCGACACGTCGTCGAGCGCGGAACGGATCTCCGGCGGGAGCTCGACCGTCTCAGCGGCCAGCGAGGCCTGCAGCTGGGCCGCGGTGCGCGCGCCGACGATCGGGGCGACCACGCCCGGCCGGTCGCGCACCCAGGCGAGCGCGACGGCGACGGGGGAGACCCCCAGCCCGTCGGCTGCGGTGAGCACCGCGTCCACGACGTGGGAGGCGGAGTCGTCGAGGTAGGGCGCGACGAAGCCGGAGAAGTGCTTGCTGGCGCCGCGGCTGTCGGCGGGAGCGCCGTTGCGGTACTTGCCGGTGAGCACGCCGCGCCCGAGCGGGGACCAGGGCAGCAGGCCGATCCCGAGCGCCTGCGCGGCGGGCACGACCTCGCGCTCCACGCCGCGCTGCAGCAGGGAGTACTCGACCTGGTTGCCCACGATCGGCGCCGCGCGCAGCGCCCGCTGCCAGGTCGCGGTGGCGGCCAGCTGCCAGCCGCAGTAGTTGGAGACGCCGGCGTAGCGGACCCGGCCGCTCTGCACCGCCGTGTCGACCGCCGCCATCGCCTCGTCCCAGGGCGTGACGGGGTCCCAGGCGTGCAGCTGCCACAGGTCGACGTAGTCCGTCTGCAGCCGGGACAGGGAGGCGTCGAGGGCGCTCAGCAGGTGGCCGCGGCTGGTGCCGCGGTTCATCGGCCCCGGACCGGTCGCGCCGTGCGCCTTGGTGGCGAGCACGACCTCGTCACGGGGGACGACGTCGCGCAGCAGCCGGCCGACGACCCGCTCGCTCTCGCCGTCGGCGTAGACGTCGGCGGTGTCGACGAGGGTGCCGCCCGCCTCCCGGAAGGCGAGCAGCTGCGCCGCCGCGTCGTCCTCGTCGGTGTCCCGCCCCCAGGTCATCGTGCCGAGCGCGAGCCGGGACACGATCAGCCCGCTGCGGCCGAGATGACGCTGCTTCATGCGCCGGGACGCTAGCCGGGGAAGGCGCTCGATACCCTGCCGCCACACCGACATGAAGGAGCTCCTCGTGAAGCTGGGCCTCAATCTGGGCTACTGGGGCGCCGGCAACGACGCCGACAACCTCGAGCTCGCCAAGGAGGCGGACGCCCTCGGCTACGCCGTCGCCTGGGTCGCGGAGGCGTACGGCTCCGACGCTCCGACCGTGCTCGCCTGGGTGGCGGCGCAGTGCCCCCGCATCGACGTCGGCTCGGCGATCTTCCAGATCCCGGGACGCAGCCCGGCGATGGCCGCGATGACCGCGGCGACCCTCGACACCCTGTCCGGCGGGCGCTTCCGGCTGGGCCTCGGCGTCTCCGGCCCGCAGGTCTCCGAGGGCTGGCACGGCGTGCGCTTCGACAAGCCGCTGGCCCGCACCCGGGAGTACTCCGACATCGTCAAGATGGCGCTGCGCCGCGAGAAGGTGAGGTACGACGGGCAGCACTACGTCCTGCCGCTTCCCGACGGGCCCGGCAAGGCGCTGCAGCTCACGGTGCACCCCGTCCGCGAGCACATCCCGATGTACCTCGCCGCCGTCGGCCCGAAGAACCTCGAGCTGGCCGGCGAGCTCTTCGACGGCTGGCTGGCGATCTTCTACTCGCCCGACTTCGCCAAGGACCAGCTCGCGTCGATCGAGGCCGGCCGGGCCAAGGTCGGCAAGACGCTCGAGGGCTTCGACGTCGTCCCGACGGTGCCGATCGTGATCGGCGACGACGTGCAGGCCTGCGCCGACCCGATCCGCTGGTACGCCGCGCTCTACATCGGCGGCATGGGCAGCCGGGAGAAGAACTTCTACAACCAGCTCGCCTGCCGGATGGGCTTCGAGGACGCGGCCAAGGAGATCCAGGACAAGTACCTCGCTCGCGACTACGAGGGCGCTGCCGCTGCCGTGCCGTTCGAGTTTCTCGACGCCACAGCGCTGCTCGGCCCGAAGGAGCGCATCGCCGAGAAGATGCAGGTGCTGGCCGGCGCCGGGGTCACGACGCTGACGCTGTCGCCCTTCACCGGCTCGCTGGACGAGCGCAAGGCGACCCTGCGGACCGCCGTCGAGGCGCTCGAGCTCTCCGGCGCCGGCAGCTGAGAGCCCGGCGGGGGGCGCTGCTCGGGGCCGTCCAGGGGGTCGCCGAGGTCGTCCCGGTCAGCTCGTCGGCACAGCTGGTGCTGGTGCCCGAGCTGCTCCGCTGGGAGCAGCCGGTTGACCGGACCGGCTTCGCGGCGGCGCTGCACGCAGGGTCGTGCGCCGGCCTGGCCTGGGCGCTGCGCGAGGACCTGCGGCGACTGACGCTGCGCGAGGTGCTGGTCCTCGGCGCGGTGTCGCTGCCGGCCGCGGCGGCCGGGGCGGTGGTCGCCGACGCGGTCGAGCAGCGGCTGGGCCGCCCCCCTCAGCTGGTCGCGCTGCTGGCCGCGGCCGGCGCGGTCATGTGGTGGGTCGACGCCCGCGCCGAGCGGGCAGTCGCCGAGCGACCCAGCGGCGACGACCCGCGGGCTGCGGCACATGACCCGGCCCGCGCGGTGACTGTCCGACGTGGCCGTCGACCCGGCCCCCTGACGACCACACCGGACAGTCACCGCGCAACCGGCACCACGTGTGCCGGCCCGAGCCGACACACCGGTGCAAGGCGGCCAGCCGGCCATCTGGTCAGCTCCGGCGTGCCTGCCCGCGCTGCTGCCGCGGCAGCCGTCGCGCAGGTCGCCGCGCTGGTGCCGGGGGTGTCCCGCTCGGGTGCCGCGCTGACGGCGCTACGGGCGTGCGGGGTCGACAGGGCGTCCGCCGAGCGCTTCTCGCTGCTGATGTCGCTGCCCATCACGGCCGGCGCGGCGGGGCTGACCCTGGCCCGCGCCGACCTGGCCGCGCTGCGTGCGATGGCCCCGGCGCTCGC
>JAKFFB010000184.1:0-2149 GCA_036675425.1 Actinomycetales bacterium
AGCGGTGGTCAGCTCCTCGATACCGGTGGCCGCCGTCGCGGCCTCGGGATCGGGTGAGCGCCGCTCCACCTCGGAGAGGTGCACGAGCATCTCGTGCAGCTGCCGCATCACGGACAGGACGGCGCCCATCTCGCCGAGGTTGTCCTGCTCGCGCCACGAGACGCCGGAGTAGGTGACCTGCGAGACCTGCTGGCCGGCGCCGAAGCACTCGAAGACGGTGCACCCGGGCCAGCCGTCCTCACGCAACGTGGCGTGGATACGGCAGCGGTCGTCGTCGAGCAGGTTGAGGCAGGGGCGCCCACCCGGCTTGTCGACGCCGAAACCCGAGACGGCGGAGAAGGGGAGGAGCACGCAACACAGGCCGAAGCAGCTCGAGCAGTCCGAAACGAGCTCAGGTGTCGCCACCCGAGGATCGTGTCATGTGGGTCGAGCGGAGGATCAGGAGTACCAGTTGCCCTGAATGGCGTAGGCGTTGAGGAATGCCAAGCAGAGGAACAGGACCAGGATCACTCGGTTGTCGCCGATCAGCTTGGTCATACATCCACTGTGCCCTGCTGTCCCAGGAATGAAACAATTGAAAGGTAAAACTTTGACGGAATTCAGGCCCGGCCGAGCCCTCGCGTCGGGCCGGTCGGACCCTCTCTAGGCTGGCGCGCGTGAGTGCACTGCTGGTCGCCGGGACGACGTCGGATGCCGGCAAGACGATCGTCACCACGGCGCTGTGCCGCGCGTTCGCCCGCCGGGGGGTCAGGGTCGCGCCCTTCAAGGCGCAGAACATGTCCAACAACTCGATGGTGTGCGCCGACGGGGCGGAGATCGGCCGCGCGCAGTGGATCCAGGCGGTGGCGGCCGGCGTCGAGCCCGAGGCCGCAATGAACCCGGTGCTGCTCAAGCCGGGCGGCGACCGCCGCAGCCACGTCGTCGTGATGGGCCGGCCCGGCGGGACGATCGACTCGAAGGACTTCGTCGGCGGGCGCACCCACCTGCGCGACGCGGCGTACGCCGCCTTCGACGACCTCGCCTCGCGGCACGACCTCGTCGTGGTCGAGGGCGCGGGCAGCCCGGCGGAGATCAACCTGCGCGCCGGCGACTACGTCAACATGGGCCTCGCGCAGCACGGTCGGGTCCCGACGGTGGTGGTCGGCGACATCGATCGCGGCGGCGTCTTCGCCGCGTTCTTCGGCACCGTCGCGCTGCTGGACCTGGCCGACCAGGCGCTGGTCGCGGGCTTCGTGGTCAACAAGTTCCGCGGCGACCTCGACCTGCTCCGCCCCGGCCTCGACGAGCTCCGCTCGCTGACCGGGCGCGAGGTGTACGGCGTGCTGCCGTGGCACCCCGACCTCTGGCTCGACTCCGAGGACGCGCTCGACCTGGCCGGGCGCCGGGCGTCGGAGGAGCGGGTGCGGTTGCGGGTCGCCGTCGTGCGGCTGCCACGGATCTCCAACTTCACCGACGTCGACGCCCTCGGCATCGAGCCCGGCGTGGACGTCACCTTCGCCTCCGAGGCCCGCGCGCTCGCCGGCGCCGACCTCGTCGTGCTGCCCGGCACCCGCGCGACCCTGGAGGACCTGGCCTGGCTGCGCGCCCGGGGGCTCGACCGCGCCGTGCTCGCCCACGCCGCCGCGGGCAAGCCGGTGCTCGGGATCTGCGGCGGCTTCCAGATGCTCGGCACGCGGATCGCCGACCCGGACGGTGTCGAGGGCGTGGCCGGGGCCGACCAGCCGGGCCTCGGCCTGCTCGACGTCACGACGACCTTCGGCACCGAGAAGGTGTTGCGGCTGCCGACCGGCTCGGCGCTCGGTGCGCCCGCGCACGGCTACGAGATCCACCACGGCCGGATCGCCCGCAACGGAGGCGAGGAGTTCCTCGGCGGCGCCCGATCGGGCGCGGTGTTCGGAACGATGTGGCACGGCAGCCTGGAGGGCGACGAGCTCCGGGGGGCCCTGCTGTCGGCGGTGTCGGCCGCGGCAGGGGCGTCGTACGAGCCGGGCGACGTGAGCTTCGCGGAGCTGCGGGCCCGACGCCTGGACCTCCTCGGCGACCTTGCCGAGGAGCACCTCGACCTCGACGCGCTGCTCGACCTCGCGACGTCGGGGGCGCCGGCGGGGCTGCCGGCCCTGGAGCCGGGAGCGTCGCGATGAGGGTGCTG
>JAKFFB010000180.1:0-12373 GCA_036675425.1 Actinomycetales bacterium
ACCAGCCGCAGCGAGGTCAGCGGGCCGGCGCCCGCGGCGACCAGCGCGAGGCCGGCGAGGGCCGCGGCGCTCAGCGCCCGCCGGACGGTCCGTGTCATCGGTTGACCTCTCGATGTGTGCGTTTGCGTGTGTTTGCTGTTGTAGTCGTGCGGACGCACTCGGTCAAGAGAGGTTGCGTACCGGTGGAAGACGGGAGAAGGTGGGCACGTGCGCTGGCGGGAGCTCTTCGACGACCTGGAGGGGCAGTACGACGCGGCGCGTGCGGCCGAGCTGGCCGGCGAGGTGGCGGAGCGGACCAGGCGCGAGGTCGCCCTGCTGCTCCTGGTGGACCGGCTGCGGGCCGCCGAGGGCGCGCCCCTCGCGGTCACCGTCCCGGGAGCCGGCGTGCTGCGGGGTCGGCTGCTGGACGCGGGCGTCGACTGGCTGCTGCTCGACGAGGGCGGCGGGCGTGAGGCGCTGGTGCCGCTGCGGGCGGTGCTGGGCGTGACCGGCGCGGGATCGCGGTCAGCCGCCCCCGGCGACGGGCCGGTCGCGAAGCGGCTCGACCTGCGCTGGGCGCTGCGGGGCCTCGCGCGCAGCCGCGCGGGGGTGGCGCTGGGGCTGGTCGACGGCTCGGTCGTCGCCGGCACGCTGGACCGGGTGGGCGCCGACCACCTCGACCTCGCCGAGCACGGGCTCGGCGAGGCGCGGCGTGCGGGGGCGGTCCGTCAGGTGCGGCTCGTCCCGCTCACCGCCCTGGCCCTGGTCCGCAGCAGCTGAGCGGGCGCCGGCGTGACCCGCCCGGGGCGTCCGTGGGAGCCCGGTCGTCGGTGGGGGCCCCACCTTCCCCCGGGCACACGTGCCGCCGGCCGCGCGGTGACTGTCCGACGTGGTCGTCAGGGGCGTTCCCGCGGGAACGCCGCCGGGTCCGCCCCCCGGCCGTCCGGGGCCTGCCTGTCATGGTCTGAGGCACGTGGCTCGCCGGTGAACCGTGGCCGGGGTGACGACCACATCGGACAGTCACCGCGCAACGCGCACCACGTGTGCTGACCGGCCAGGACGCGCCATTCCATCGCCCGCGAAGGCCCGCGGGGGCCCGTGGCTGGACGGCCGGCCGGTCGGGCTGGGCCGGGCTGGGCCGGGCGACCGGGCCGCCGCGGGCTCAGTCCTCGGCGAGCTCGGCGCCGGACAGGGGGTGGGCGTTGACGAAGGCGCGGGTCTCGGCGTAGCAGCGCTGGATGTAGTCCTCCAGCGCGGAGCGCTCGACCCGCCACTGCCCGCGGCCGCCGATCTTGATCGCCGGGAGCTCTCCGGAGCGGACCAGCGCGTAGGTCTGCGAGGACGAGATGTTGAGGATCTCGGCCACGTCGGTCAGCTGCAGGAAGCGCTCGGCGGCCACGGGCCCTCCTCCTCGTCGTCGGGTGGCGAGCCGTCGGCGGACCGACGCTCGCCGGGCAAGTCTGGCACCGCCCCCTCGGCGGCGACCGGGTTGTCCACACCTCGGGCCGCCACGTGCCGCGCGAGGGCGCCCGGTAGGACACGATGTGCCCCGCGCCGCCTCCGGAGCCGGCCGCGCGCGAGCGAGGAGGAGCCTTGTCCGACACCCCCGCGTCACCCCGCGCGAGCCGGCTGGCGAGCCCGGGGTGGCTGGACGGCCGGCTGGTGGTCGGCGTGCTCCTCGTGCTGGTGAGCGTGGTGGTGGGCGCGCGGGTGCTGTCCTCCGCCGACCGCAGCACCCTGGTCTACGCGGTCACCCAGGACCTCGCGCCCGGCAGCGTCCTCGACGCCGACGACCTCGAGCAGGTGCGGGTCCGGCTGTTCGACAACGCGGAGGAGTACGTCGCAGCCGGGGAGCCGCCGGTCGGCTACGTCGTGCGGCGTGGGCTCGGCCGGGGCGAGCTGCTGCCGCGCCAGGCGCTGGCGCTGCCGCGGGAGGACGTCGACTACCGCGAGGTGACCGTCCCGATCGACGTCGGCCACCTGCCGCCCGGGCTGGCCGCCGGCTCGCAGGTCGACGTGTGGATGACGCCGGAGTCGCTCGAGAAGCAGCCCGGAGCCGCACCCGCCGAGCAGGCCGAGGGGCCCGCCGGGGCGCAGCTCGTGCTGCAGGGCGTCACCGTGCTGGACGTGCAGGCCGACGGCGGCGCCTTCAGCGGCAGCACCACCATCCCGGTGGTCCTGCAGGTCCGGCCGCGCGAGGTGTCCGCCCTCGTGTCGGCGATGTCGCTCGGGCGGATCGACGTCGTCCGGGTGCCGCGCGGGGCCGAGGGCTCCGGCCGGCTCGACCTGGTGGCCGGCGAGGGCGGCTGATGGCCGTCCCGGTGCTGACCGCCGTCAGCGACGCCCGGTGGGAGGCGCAGCTGGTCGCCGCGCTCGCGCAGGGCGACCTCGGCGTCTCGGTCGTCCGGCGCTGCGTCGACCTGGCCGACCTGCTCGCGACCGCTGCGACGGGGTCCGCCTCCGCGGCGCTGCTCTCCGCCGACCTGCGCCGGCTGGACCGCGACGCCCTCGGCCGGCTCGCGCTGGCGGGTGTCGCGGTCGTCGGGCTGGTGCCGCCCGGCGACGAGGACGCCGAGCGGCGGCTGCGGCAGCTCGGGGTGCTGCACGTCCTGCCGTCGGACAGCACCCCGGAGGAGCTGTCGGCGGCCGTCCTGCAGGCGGTCAGCACGACCGGGCCGCCGTCGGCGGGGGAGCGAGCCGCCCTCGGGGAGCCGCGCCGGGCCCTGGCCGAGCCGGTGGTCCCCGAGCAGGTCGACGCCCCGTCCACCGGTCCGGGCACCGGCCGGGTGGTGGCGGTCTGGGGGCCGGCGGGCGCCCCCGGCCGCACCACGCTGGCCGTGGGCCTGGCCAGCGAGCTGGCGCTGCTCGGCCGGTCCGCGCTCCTCGTCGACGCCGACGTCTACGGCGGCGTCGTCGCCCAGGTGCTCGGGCTGCTCGACGAGGCGCCCGGGCTCGCCGCCGCCTGCCGGCTCGCCAACAACGGCGCGCTCGACCTGCCCGCGCTCGCCGGACTGGCCCGCGCCGTCGGCCCGGAGCTGCGGGTGCTCTCCGGGATCGCCCGGGCCGACCGGTGGCCGGAGCTGCGGCCGGCCGCGCTCGAGGTCGTGCTGGAGCTGGCCCGCTCGCTGGCAGACACGACCGTCGTCGACTGCGGCTTCTGCCTCGAGCAGGACGAGGAGCTGGCCTACGACACCGCCGCTCCCCGCCGCAACGGCGCGACCCTCGCCGCCCTGGAGACGGCGGACACCGTGGTCGCCGTGGGCTCTGCCGACCCGGTCGGCCTGCAGCGGCTGGTGCGCGGGCTCGCCGAGCTGCGCGACACCGTCCCTGGCGTGCAGCCGCAGGTCGTGGTCAACCGGCTGCGAGCCAGCGCCATCCCGGGTGACGCCGAGCGCGAGGTCCGGGCGGCGCTGTCCCGCTACGCCGGGGTCGAGCAGCTCACGGTGGTCCCGTCCGACGTCGTCGGGCTCGACCGTGCCCTGGCCGCCGGCCGTACCCTCGCCGAGGCCGTGCCCACGTCACCGGCGCGCGCCGCGCTCACCGCGCTGGCCGCCCAGCTGGCGGGCGTCACGGCACCGGCACCGCAGCGCCGCCGCCTGCTCGCCCGCCGCTGAGCGGAGCCCTCAGGCGCTCGTGTACTTGCCGTACTCCTGGCGGGCGACGGTGCGCAGGTGGACGGCGTCCGGGCCGTCGGCGATGCGCAGCGTGCGCATCCCCGCCCACATCCGGGCCAGCGGGAAGTCGTCGGAGACGCCGCCGCCGCCGTGCACCTGGATGGCGCGGTCGATGACGTTGAGCGCGGCACGCGGGGCGATCACCTTGATGGCGGCGATCTCCGAGCGCGCGCCCTTCGCGCCGTACTTGTCGATCATCCAGGCGGTCTTGAGCACCATCAGGCGGGCCTGCTCGATCTCCATCCGCGACTCGGCGACCAGCTCGCGGACCGTGCCCTGCTTGGCGATCTCCTGGCCGAAGGCGACGCGCGACATCGAGCGCTCGACCATCAGCTTGAGCGCGCGCTCGGCGGCGCCGATCGCCCGCATGCAGTGGTGGATGCGGCCGGGTCCGAGCCGGGCCTGGGCGATCATGAAGCCGTCGCCCTCGCCCGAGATGAGGTTCGAGGCCGGCACCCGCACGTCGGTGAAGCGCAGCTCGTTGTGCCCGTGCTGGTCCTGGTAGCCGAAGACCGGCAGCGGCCGGACGTTCTCGACGCCGGGGGTGTCCATCGGGACGAGGATCATCGACTGCTGGCGGTGCGGCGACTCGTTCGGGTCGGTCTTGCCCATCACGATCATGATCTTGCAGCGCGGGTCGGCCGCACCGGAGATCCACCACTTGCGGCCGTTGATGACGTAGTCGTCGCCGTCCTTCTCGATGCGCGTCGAGATGTTCGTGGCGTCCGAGGAGGCGACGTCGGGCTCGGTCATCGCGAAGGCCGAGCGGATCTGGCCCTCCATGAGCGGCTCGAGCCACTGCGCCTTCTGCTCGGCGGTGCCGAACATGTGCAGCACCTCCATGTTGCCGGTGTTCGGCGCGTCGCAGTTGATCGCCTCGGGCGCGATGTGCGACGCCCAGCCGGTCACCTCGGCAAGAGCGGCGTACTCCACGTTGGTCAGGCCGGACACGTCCGGCAGGAAGAGGTTCCACAGCCCGCGCGAGCGCGCCTCGACCTTCAGCTCCTCGACCACGGGCGGCAGGGTGTGGTCCTCGGGGCCCTTCTCACGGCGGTAGGCCTCGTACTCCGCCTCGGCCGGGAAGACCTTGGTGTCCATGAAGTCCTGCAGGCGACCCAGGTAGTCCTGGGCCTTGGCGGAGTGCTCGAAGTCCACGAGAAGTCCTTCGCGAAGTGGGGGCAGGTCTGCGGCCACCCTAGGGTCGGGTCGTGGACCGCCTGTACGACGCCCTCGTCCTCGACGACGTCGGTGTGCTCAGCGGCGTGCGCGAGGACGACGCGGCAGCCCTGGAGGCGGTGGTCCGGGCGGCGCGCGCCGCGGGGCTGCGGACGGGTCTGCTCTCGAACGCCGGCGGCTGCGGTCGGCCCGAGTGGCCGGACCTGTTCGACACCGTCGTGCTGAGCGGGATCGCCGGTGTCGCCAAGCCCGATCCCGAGGCGTTCCTGCTGGTCGCGGAGCGGCTGGGGGTCACCCCCGAGCGCTGCGTCTTCGTCGACGACCTGCGGCGCAACGTGCTGGGGGCCGCCGCCGTCGGGATGACCGGGGTGCACCACACGTCCCGCGCCGCGACGGTCGCCGAGCTGGAGGTGCTGCTCGGCCTCGAGCTCGGCTGAGCGAGGCTGTGTGACCATGGGAGCCCCCACCCTGGAGCTCCCCCCACATGGCAGACCGGCTCAGCGCGCTCGACGTCTCCTTCCTCTACATGGAGACCCCGACCACGGCGATGCACGTCGGGGGAGTCGCCGTCTTCGAGCCGCCGGCCGGCGGATTCGACTACGAGCGGCTGGTCGAGCTGATCAGCCAGCGCATCGCGCTCGTGCCGCGCTACCGGCAGAAGGTGCGCGTCGTCCCCGGCCGGATCGCGAACCCCGTCTGGGTCGACGACGAGGCGTTCGACGTGACCTACCACGTGCGGCGCAGCGCGCTGCCCAAGCCGGGCACCGACGCGCAGCTGCGGGAGCTGGTCGGCCGGCTGATGAGCCGGCAGCTCGACCGCAGCCGGCCGCTCTGGGAGATCTACCTCGTCGAGGGGCTGGCCGGCGGCCGGGTCGGCGTCGTCACCAAGACCCACCACGCGATGGTCGACGGCGTCTCCGCGGTCGACATCGGCACCGTGATCCTGGACCTGACGCCCGAGCCGCGCGAGGTGCCGGCCGACGACTGGCAGCCGGCCCGCGAGCCCGGGCTGGTCTCGCTCGTGGCCGGCGCCGTGACCGACCTGGTCAAGCGGCCCACGCAGGCGATCGACAGCGCCCGGGGAGCCGTCGGCGACGTGCGGGCGACCGCCGGGAAGGTGGCGGGAGTGGCCGGCGGCGTGCTGGCCTCGGTCGCCACCATCGCGCGGCCCGCCCCGGACTCCCCGCTCAACGTGCGGATCGGCGAGCAGCGCCGCTTCGGGATGGCCCGGACCGACCTCGAGGACTACAAGCGGATCCGCAAGGCGCACGGCGGCACGATCAACGACGTGGTGCTGGCCGTCGTCAGCGGCGCGCTGCGCTCGTGGCTGATGACGCGCGGGGAGTCGGTCACCCCGACCACGACGATCCGCGCGATGGTCCCGGTCTCGGTCCGCCCGGAGGGCAAGGAGGGGCAGCTGGGCAACCGGGTCTCCTCCTACTTCGTCGACCTGCCGGTCGGCGAGGGCAGCGCGGTCATCCGGCTTCACCAGGTGTCGTTCGCGATGCGCGGCCACAAGGAGTCCGGCGAGGCCGTCGGCGCCGACGCGATCGTCGCGCTCTCCGGCTTCGCCCCGCCGACGCTGCACTCGCTCGGCGCTCGGGTGGCCTCGAGCTTCACCCGCCGGCTGTTCAACCTGGTGGTCACCAACGTCCCCGGTCCGCAGTTCCCGCTCTACGCCGCCGGCGCCCGGATGCTCGAGATGTACCCCGTCGTCCCGCTGGCGAAGGGACAGGCCGTGTCGATCGGCCTCACGTCGTACGACGGGGGTGTCTACTTCGGGCTGAACGCCGACCGCGACGCGATGCCCGACATCGACGTCCTGGCCGGGCTGATCGAGGAGTCCCTGGCCGAGCTCGTCGGCACGGTGCCGTAGGAGAGGACCCGCATGACGCGAACCGGACTGGTGCTGGGGGCCGGTGGCGTGCTCGGCGCGGCCTGGACCATCGGCGCGCTCGCGGCGCTGGAGCAGGTGCGCGGCGTCGAGCCGCGGGAGGCCGACGTCCTGGTCGGCACCTCGGCCGGGTCCGTCCTCGCCGCCTTCCTCGGCTCCGGGGTGGGCGTCGACGTCCTGCTCGACCACCAGCGGGGGATCGTCAACGCCGAGGCGCCGGACATCTCCTTCGACCCCGACGTCGACTCCGGCGGGGCGCTGCCGCCGCTGCCGCGCCCGGGGATCGGCTCGGCGCGAGGGGTCCTCAGCACCGTCCGCCGGCCGTGGAAGGTGCCGCCGATGGGCGCGCTGCCCGCGGTGCTGCCCCGCGGCCGCGGCTCGCTCGAGCCGATCGGCGGGCTGGTCGACGCCGTCTGCCCGCCCGGGGCCTGGACCGGGCACCCCGCGACCTGGATCGTGGCGATGGACGTCGACCGCACCCGCCGGGTCGTCTTCGGTCGTGAGGGCGCCCCGCACGCCTCGCTGCGCGACGCGGTCATGGCCTCCTGCGCGATCCCCGGCTGGTACGCCCCCGTCCGCATCGGCCGGCGCGACTACGTGGACGGCGGGGTCTGCTCGCCGACCTCGCTCGACCTGGTCGCCTCGCTCGGGCTGGACGAGGTCGTCGTCCTGTCGCCCATGACCTCGCTGGACTACGACCGGCCGACCACGGTGACCGGCCGGATGGAGCGCCGCTTCCGCCGGGTCGTCACCGCCCGGCTGCTCCGGGAGGTCAAGAAGGTGGCCGCCACCGGCACCCGGGTCACCCTGCTCGGCCCCGGCGCCGAGGACCTCGCGGTGATCGGCACGAACATGATGGACCCGCGCCGCCGCGAGCAGGTGCTCGAGACGTCGCTGCGGACCTCCGCGACGGCCTTGCGCGCGTCGTCCCCGGGCCTGGCCACCGCGGGCTGACACTGGCCGCATGCGCGTCTACCTGCCCTCCACGCTGTCCGGCCTGCGGACGCTGCTCGACACCGGTGCCCTCGGCGACCCGCCGCTGCCCGGCTACGCCGTGACCGGCGCGCTGCGCGAGTGGTACGCCGAGGGCGACGAGGAGGAGCTGGAGTACGCCGCGCTGTCGCTGGCCGCGCGCGCCTCCATCCGGCTGCTCGACCGGGGGCTGCTGCTCGAGCCGGGGCTGGCCGCGCGCCGGGTCGTCGTCGTCGCCGAGGTGGCCGCGGTCGAGCCCGCGCCCGACGTCGACCGCGCGGCCGTACGCGTGCTGGAGGCGGTGCCGATGCGGCTCGTCCAGGCGGTGCACGTCGACGACCCGGATGCGGAGAGTGACGTACGAGCGGCCGCCGAGGCGCTCACCGCTGCCGACCTCGGCAGCGACGACGCGGCCTTCGTCGTCGAGCAGTCCGAGGGCCACGAGCTGCAGTGGTACGCCACGCAGGAGATCGGGCCCCTGCTGGAGCTGGCCGGGGACTAGTCACAGACGGTCACATCGGGCTATGCATTCCGCCCCCTGAACCTGCCGAGAACTCCTCAGGACCAGCTGAGGGGGCGGCATGACCGAAGAGGAGCTCAGGGCGGCAGCCCGGGTGTCCGGCATGCGCGGCAAGGAGCTGCCCAGCTTCGAGCAGGTGGAGCGCCGTCGCTTCGAGCTGTGGCTGATGTCCACGCTCCTGCTCATGGGCGTCATGGGCGCGATGGTGCTCTTCACGACCTGGGACCCCGAGGAGATGTCCTCCGTGCTGCGCCACCCGGTGGCGCGCTTCGCGATGCTCGCCGTCCCCGTCGCCCTGTCCGGCTACACGATCGAGAAGGAGATGAGCCTGCGGCGCGTCTCCAGCCTGCTGATGGACGAGCGGCTGCTCACCACCGCCCTCACCAACCGGCTGCACGAGATCAGCGCCCTGCTCGACGCCGGCCGCGCCGTGAACTCCACCCTCGAGCTCGACCGCGTGCTCGACTCGATCCTCTCCGGCGCGACCGACCTGCTCCCGGCCAGCAGCGGCTCGGTGATGCTGCTCGACGGCGAGGAGCTCGTCGTGGCCGCAGCGGTCGGCAACGCCGGCGCCCTCGGCAAGCGCGCCGCGGTCGGCGACGGCATCGCCGGGCACGTGGCCCGGACCCGCGAGCCGCTGCTCATCGACGGCCGCGCGACCTCCGCCCTGTTCCCCGGGCTGATCCGGCGCAGCGGCGGCGAGGTGCGCAGCGCGCTGTGCGTCCCGCTGCTCGAGCGCGGCGAGCTGCTCGGCGTCCTCAACCTCTCCGCCCCCGCCGAGGGCGACTTCAGCGAGTACGACCTGCGCGCCGTCAGCCTGTTCGCCGAGCAGGCCGCGACCGCCATCGGCAAGGCCCGCCTCTACGAGCGCAGCCAGCAGCAGGCGGAGCAGCTCGCCCGCGCCGCCAGCCACGACGCCCTGACCGGATTGGCCAACCGCGCCGCCCTCGACGCGCGGATGGCCGAGACCCGCGGTGGCGAGACGCTGCTGTTCCTCGACCTCGACGGCTTCAAGGAGGTCAACGACGAGCTCGGGCACGCCGCCGGCGACGAGGTCCTCGTGGCCGTGGCCGGCCGGCTGAGCTCCTGCGTCAGCAAGGAGGACATGGTCGGTCGCTTCGGCGGCGACGAGTTCGCGATCCTGCTGTCCGGGGTGCGCGACGAGGACGCCGCCTGCTCGGTGGCCTCCCGGGTCCTGTCCGTGCTGCAGGAGCCGATCGCCGTCCAGGGTCGCCGCGTCGCCATCGACGCCAGCATCGGCATCGCCGTCCCGCTCCAGGAGGAGGACGGCGACGCGCTGATGCGGCACGCCGACCGCGCCCTCTACGCCGCCAAGGCCGCGGGCAAGGGCTGCTGGCGCGTGCACCAGGCACCGCCCGTGCTGACGCCCGGCCGCTCCGCCTCGGAGCTGCCCGCCCCCCGCTCCGCCGACGTCCTCCCCTTCGGCTCCCCGGTCGGGGTGCCCGGTGCCTGAGGCCCGTCGCAAGACCGACCCCGCGCCGACCCGGCAGCCGCTCCTGGAGCGGATCATGCTCGACCGCCCCCGCCGGGCCACCCTGCTGCTCGTCCTGCTGCTCATCGAGACCGCCGCCGCGGCCGTCGCGCTGCCGGCCCCGACCGCCGTCGCCTCCGCCGTGCTCGCCGCCGTGCTGGCCGGCGTGTGGTGCGGGACCGGCACCCAGATCGCCGTGTCGGCCGCCCTCGCCGCGGCGCTGCTGGCCGGCCGGACCGTCCCGTCGTACGGCTCCATCGCCGCAGCCGTCGTCGTCGCCCTCGCCCTCGTCATGGCCGCGCGGCTGGTCTCCCGCAGCGCGGCGCTCGCCACCGCCTCCCGCACGCACGCCCTGCGCACCGCCGTCGCCCGCGACGACGAGGTGCGCGCCGCGCAGCAGTCGCAGCAGGAGCTCGTCGGCCAGCTGCACTACTGGTCGACGCACGACGCGCTGACCGGCCTGCTCAACCGCACGGCGTTCCTGCACCAGGTCGACGCCACGCTGACCGCGGGTCACCCCACCGGCATCCTCGTGGTCTCGGTCGCGGGCTTCACCGACGTCAACGACTCCTACGGCGACCCGTTCGGCGACGCCGCCCTCACCCAGCTCGCCCAGCGGCTGGCCGGCACCGCCCGCAGCGCGGACGTCGTCGGCCGGCTCGGCGGCGACAGCTTCGGGGTCCTGCTCACCGGCATGACCGAGCGCGACGCACCCGCCGTCGCGTCCCGGCTCGTCGACCCGCTGCAGGAGCCGGTCAGCTCCGGGGACCACCTCGTCGTGCTGCGGCTGCGCACCGGCATCTCGATCGTCGACGCGGGCAGCACCGTGAGCGGACGCACCCTGCTCCGGACCGCGGAGGCCGCCGCCCGCCGCGCCACGGCCGGGCAGTCGCCGGTCGTCGTCATGGGCGAGGCCCCGCCGCCGCCCGTCGACAACGGGCTCACCGAGGCCGACCTCGCCCGCGGCCTGCAGGCCGACGAGCTGTTCCTGCTCTACCAGCCGCTGATCGCCGGGGACACCGGCAAGATCGCGTCGGTCGAGGCCCTGGTGCGCTGGAAGCACCCGGAGCGCGGCCTCGTCCCGCCGGACAGCTTCATCGGGCTGGCCGAGCGCACCGGGCTGATCGTCCCGCTGGGGCTGAAGGTCCTGCAGCTCGCCTGCGCGCAGCTGGCCAGGTGGCAGCCGACCGCGCCGTACCTCACCGTCGCCGTCAACGTGTCCGCGCGGCAGCTCGTCGAGCCGGGCTTCGTCGAGGACGTCCGTCGCGTGCTGTGGAGCTCGCGGATCGACCCGACCCGCCTGGTCCTCGAGCTCACCGAGAGCCTGCTCGTCGACGACAGCGAGGCCGCGGTCGCCGTGCTCTGGCAGCTGCGCAGCCTCGGCGTCCGGCTCGCGCTGGACGACTTCGGCACCGGCTACTCCTCGCTGGCCCGCCTCGGTGAGATGCCGCTCGACGAGATGAAGATCGACAAGTCCTTCGTCGACCGGCTCGGCGCCCTGCCGCACGACAGCGCGACCCTGGTCACCGCCGCCGTCGCCATGGGTCACGGGCTCGGCCTGGAGGTCGTCGCCGAGGGCGTCGAGACCGCTGCCCAGGCCGCGTTCCTGCGGGAGGTCGGCATCGACCTGCTGCAGGGCTACCTGCTCGGCAAGCCGCAGCCGGCCGACGACGTCACGCCCCAGCTCGGCCGCTCGCTGCTCCCGCCGCCCGGGGCCATCCCGGACCCGCGGCCGGAGGAGGACCGGATGGTCATCCCGGGCATCATGCCGTCGCTGGCGCCGAACACCCGCCGCTGAGCGACACTCGGCGCGTGGACGCCGAGCTGGAGCGCGAGGAGCTCGCCGTCGCGCGCCTGCAGTGGAGCGCGCTGCCGGCTGCGGTCCTGCGCGAGGTCGGCGGGCTGCTCGTGGTCGCCCTCCCGGGGCCGCCCTGGATGACGCAGGTCTGCGGGGTCGGGCTCGCCCCGGGCGCCGACCTCGCGGCGGCGCTCGACGTGGCGCCGTCCGCGCTCGTCTCGGTGCCGGACGGGACGGTCGACGAGGAGGTGCTGCGCGGGCTCGGGCTGCGGCCGCAGCTGCGCCTGCTGCGGCTGGCCGTGGAGCCCCGCGCCGGTGCGCTGCCGCCCTCGGTGGTCGTCGTCGGGCCCGAGGAGCGGGATGCGGTGGCAGCGGTCTGCGCCGCGGGCTTCGGGTCGGACCTGCCGCAGTGGTGGACGGCGCCGCTGGGCCGGCCGGGCTGGACCCAGGTGCTGCGGCTCGAGGAGGGGCTGCCCGTGGCGGCCGCGGGGCTGCACGTCGCGGACGGCGTCGCTCGGCTCGGTGCGGCGACGACGGTGCCGACGGCCCGCGGACGCGGGGCGCAGACGGCGCTCATCGCTGCCCGGCTCGCCCTCGCGGCGGCGCAGGGGGCCCGGCTCGCGACCGCCACCGCGGCGCCCGGCTCGGGCTCGCTGCGCAACCTGCTCCGCGCGGGCTTCACCGAGCGGTACCCCGTCACGCAGTGGTCCCGCTAGGCGGTCAGGCGGTGGCCGGCCGCTGCAGGACCCGCGCCAGCCGTTCGAGCAGCCCCTGCCGCGGTGCCGGCTCGGCGCCCAGCAGGGAGCGCCGGGCGTCGCGGAGCACCCGGCCGGCCGCGTCCTCGGCCGCGGCGACCGCGGCGAGCTCG
>JAKFFB010000227.1:0-2127 GCA_036675425.1 Actinomycetales bacterium
CGTGGGTCACGGCACGATCCGGTTGCGCACGGCGGCGTCGGCGGAGGTGGTCGAGGCGGTGCTGGAGGCGTCTTCGGAGGTCGAGGGCCAGGTGACCGCCGAGCCCGAGCCGGCGGCTCACGTCGGTCACGGCACGATCCGGTTGCGCACGGCGGCGTCGGCGGAGGTGGTCGAGGCGGTGCTGGAGGCGTCTTCGGAGGTCGAGGGTCAGGTGACCGCCGAGGACGAGCCCGCGGCAGCCGCGGAGCCCGAGCCGGAGGGCCGCGTGGGTCACGGCACGATCCGCCTGCGCACGTCAACGCCGGCCGCGGTCGTCGAAGCCGTGCTCGAGGCCGCCCCGGAGGTCGAGGCGCCCGTCTCGGTCGTGCCCGAGCCGGCGGGACACGCCGGGCACGGCACGATCCGTCTGCGGACGGCGGCGCCGGTCGCGGTCGTCGAGGCAGTGCTCGAGGCGGCTCCGGAGGTCGAGGCGACGGTCGTCACGAGCTCCGCGCCGGCCGCGGCCGCGCCGCCGGCCAGCGCCCAGGTCCAGCGGCTGGAGGCCGAGGCGAAGGCCGCCTCACAGGCCGCCTACGACGCCTACCACCCGCCGCACGGACAGCGGCCGGCGGCCAACGCCGGCGAACTGCTCGCCAAGGCGGCGGCGGCCGCCGCGGCCCTGGCCGCGGCCAAGGCGGCGTGACCGGGACGGGCTGGGGTTACGCTACGCAGACGATGTCGATTCAGGCCGGTCATGAGGACGAGTACCGCTGGCATACCGGCCTGAAGCGACCGCACGGGTCCAAGGACGCGGTCGAGTTCGTCGACGTGCACAAGGCGTTCGGCCGCAACCGCATCCTGCGCGGCCTGAACATGGGCATCCCCGAGGGCAAGATCTCGATGATCCTGGGGCCCTCGGGGACGGGCAAGTCGGTCTGCATCAAGCACATGGTCGGGCTGCTGTACCCCGACCAGGGCGACGTGCTCGTGCACGGCGAGTCGGTCCCGAACATGGAGGACGACGAGCTCTTCAAGATGCGCCAGAAGTTCGGCGTCCTGTTTCAGGACGGGGCGCTGTTCGGCTCGATGAACGTGTTCGACAACACGTGCTTCCCGCTGCGCCAGCACACCGAGAAGAGCGAGGAGGAGATCGGCGAGATCGTCAACCGGCGGCTCGCCGAGGTCGGCCTGCAGAACGCCCACGACAAGATGCCCAACGAGCTGTCGGGCGGGATGCGCAAGCGCGCCGGCTTCGCCCGCGCGCTCGTGCTCGACCCCGACATCGTGCTCTTCGACGAGCCCGACTCGGGCTTGGATCCGGTGCGCACCGCCCTCCTGGGCGAACTCATCCAGGAGATCCACGAGGACATGATGAACGAGGCCTCCAAGCGGGGATCGCCGCCGCCGGCGTTCACGCTCATCACCCACGACATCATGACCGCGCGCCGCGTCGCCGAGCACATCTCGGTGCTGTGGAAGGGCCAGATCGTCGAGTCCGGACCGGCCGAGGAGCTGTTCGACTCCGACAACCAGTTCGTGCGCCAGTTCCTCTCCGGGGAGTCGCAGGGCCCGCTCGGCATGGAGTGAGGCGCTCGCGCCTGCGGGCCGAATAGCCTGCTCGCACCTTGAAGGACCCACGCCCGCTGCACCGCGCCGCGGCGCTCGCGGCCCGGCGGCCGGCGCTCGTGCTCGCGCTGACCGTCGCGCTCGCGCTCGCCGGGCTGGCGTGCGCCACGCAGCTCAAACCCGACGCCGGCATCGACACGCTCGTCGGCACCGGCGGCGAGTCCTACGCGGCCACGGCGACCTACCGCGAGCGCTTCGGCGACGACCCGATCATCGTCCTCGTCCGCGGCTCGCTGAACAAGCTGCTGCTCTCCCAGGACCTCGAGCGCGTGCTCGGCCTGGAGGGCTGCATGGCCGGCAACCTGCCCGCCGGCGCGACGCCGCCCGGTGGGCCGGACGGACCCTGTGCGCAGCTCGCCAGGACGAAGCCGGTGAAGGTCGTCTTCGGCCCCGGGACGTTCATCAACGAGGCGGTGCGCCAGCTCGGCAGCGGCTTCGCGCGGCGCGTCGCCGAGAACGCCGAGCAGGCCACCGCCGCGGCGCGGACGGCGCGCCGCAGCGCCCGCCGCCAAGGGCTTGGCG
>JAKFFB010000044.1:0-2116 GCA_036675425.1 Actinomycetales bacterium
AGGAGTGGAACGCCCAGATCTCCCTGCTGACCGGCATCTCGGCCGCGTCGCTGATGGTCGGTGCCAAGGTCGGGATGCTGCGCACGCTGCCGCCGGCCGATCCGCGCGACGTCGCCCGGCTGCGTCGCGTCGCCCACGCACTGAAGATCGACTGGCCCAAGGCGACGGACTATCCCGCCTTCATCAGGTCCCTCGATCCCGCGAAGTCCGAGCACCAGGCGATGGTCGTGGCCTGCACGCGCCTGCTGCGTGGCAGCGGGTACGCCGCCTTCAACGGTGAGCTGCCCGAGCAGACCAAGCACTCGGCGATCGCCGCCGAGTACGCCCACGTCACGGCGCCCCTGCGTCGCCTCGGCGACCGCTACACCGGTGAGGTCTGCGTCGCGATCTGCGCCGGACAACCCGTCCCGGAGTGGGTCGCCGCGGCGCTGCCGGACCTGCCGAAGACCCTCCAGGACTCGGCCCGCCGCGCCGGTTCCTACGAACGCGCCGTGCTCGACCTGCTCGAAGCGGCCGTCCTGTCGGGCCGCGTGGGCGAGAAGTTCGCGGGGGTGATCACCAGCCTGCGCGACGACGACCCGACGACGGGTGTCGTCATGCTCGCCGAGGTCGGCGTCGAAGCGCCGGTGAAATCACCGCAGCCGCTGCCGCTCGGCGAGGAGGTCGAGGCCACTCTTGCCACGGCAGACCTCGCGGCCCGTAAGGTCGCGTTCACTGTCGGCTGAGGAGGCGCACGTGAAGGTACTGGTCACCGGGGGAGTCCGGTCGGGCAAGTCGGTGCACGCCGAGCAGTTGGTGGCGTCCGCCCCTGCGGTCACCTACGTCGCCGCCGGCCCCGTGTACGACGACGCCGACTGGGTCTCGCGCATCACCGCGCACCGGGTCCGGCGGCCCGACTCCTGGATCACCGAGGAGACGAACGACGTGGCCGGTGTGCTCCGCGCAGCGACGACGCCGGTGCTCGTCGACTGCCTCGGCACCTGGCTGACCACGATCATCGACAAGGCCGACCTGTGGGAGCGGCCGATCAACGACGCCGAACTGGTCGTCAGTGAACGGGTGGCCGACGTCGCTGCCGCGCTCGCCGAGACGTCGGTGGACGTGGTGTTCGTGACGAACGAGGTCGGCCTCGGCGTCGTACCCGCTCACCGGTCGGGGCGGCTGTTCCGCGACCTGCTCGGCATCGTCAACCAGCGCGTCGCGAGCGCGTGCGACGAGGTGCACCTGGTCATCTCGGGGCGGGTGCTGAAGCTCTGAGGTCGTAGGCCGACGTCAGGCCCCGGCGAGCCCCACCAGCAGCACGGCGAGCGCCAGTTCGATCCCGGCACCGAAGACGTCACCGGTGACACCACCGAACCGCCTGACGGTGTGCGCGACGAGCGCGACGACCACGACGCCGGCGACCGCGACGGTCACCGGACCACGGACCGGGTCGACCAGCGAGGCCAGCGCCGCCAACGCGATCCAGCCGACCATCGTGACGGCGACCGGGATGCGGCGGGTGAACGTGACGCCGAGGCCGTCCTCGCGCGCCGGCCTGGCGAGGGTGGAGCAGGTGATCCAGAGCGCGGCGCGGGAGGCGCACACGGCCGCACCGGCGATGACGGCCGAGCGCAGCTCACGATCCCCGCCGACGAACCAGGCCAGCCCGGCGGCCTGCGCCCCGAGCACGAGCACGAGGACTGCCACACCGGCCGGGCCCGCCGTACCGCTCTTCATGACGGCCAGCGAGCGTTCCGGGTCGTACGACGAGGTGAGGCCGTCCGCGACGTCGGACAACCCGTCGAGGTGCAGGGCGCGGCTGCCCACGGCCAGCAGGGCGATCGCCGCGAAGGCGACCGCCAGGGCGGGGAGCTCGAGCTGGCCGCCGCCCCACAGGACCAGGGCCACGCCGACACCGAGCGGAAGGACTGCGACCGGGGCCAGCAGCATGGCGCCGGTCGCGTCGCCGGGCGTCACCCGCAGCACGGCGGGCACGCGCAGGGCGGTCAGGGTCCCGATCGCGAGCCGGAGGCTGCGGCCGACGAGGGCTGGGTTCACGAGAGGGTCACGCCGGCGGCATCAGGTCTGCGAGCAGCGCGACGTCACGGAGCAGGGCAGCGGCGGACCGGAGGAC
>JAKFFB010000289.1:0-12286 GCA_036675425.1 Actinomycetales bacterium
CGGGCAGCCCCCCACGCCGGTGCGTGCGCGGCCGCGGCGGACCAGGCGTCGGGGTCGTCCCGCAGCGCCGTCTCGAGCCGGTCACGGCGCCGGTCGTCGAGCCCGCCGTCGCCGCCGGTGACGCGGCGGGCGAGCAGCAGGAGCGCATGGGCGGGCCCGGGACGGACCAGTCGCTGGTAGCCGGGCACGGTCCGTGCGGCCGCCAGCAGCGCGTCCACCTCGTGCGCCGGCAGGCCCCAGTCCCCGGGGACGCGGAGGTCGACGGCCTCCACGGCACCGCCCTCCCGGCGGACCCAGGTGCGGCCGAAGCGCTCGAAGCCGGACGCCTCCAGGGCTGCCACCACGGGAGCGCGGTCGGGCGTCGTCACGAGCAGGTCCAGGTCGCGCCCCGCCGGTGGGAGCGAGCCGTAGACCAGGACCGACGAGGCGGCAGCGCCGTCGACGACCTCTGCTGCCGCGGGGTGCATCTCGCGATCCTGCGCCATGCCGGCCCCGGTCACGCGCGGGACACCCGCTCGACGGCAGCGGCGGTCGGCCCGACGCCGACCAGGTAGCCACCCGGCGAGGCCAGTCGGCGGCCCAGCCGGCGCGCGAAGAAGGCGAGCTCCAGCGGGTCGAGCAGGGCCTCCGGCACGCCTCCCGCCGAGGCCGCCTCCCGGAAGCCCTCGCGCGCGCCCGCCATCCGCGCCGAGCTCTCCCAGGCGCTGGCGAACGACGCCTCGACCCGTGCCTCGGACCAGCGGACCAGGCCGACGCCGTGCTCGAGCAGCGAGCTGGCGGCGTGCAGGACGTCGAAGCCGGGGACGCCGTCGGGCACCGCTGTCTCCCAGTCCACCAGCCCCACGAAGCGGCTCCCGTCAGCGAGCCAGTTCTGCGCCGACAGGTCGCCGTGCTGGAGCACCGAGAGGTCGAGGCCGGCAAGCGCTGCCCGGGCAGCCGTGACCCGCTGCTGCGCGGCGGACGACAGCACGCCCGCCGCGAGCGCGCGGTCCACCGGGTCGTGCAGCTGGGCGCCCAGGTCGGCGCGGTGCGCGGTCACCGTCGCCAGCCGCGCCAGCGCAGCGGCGAGCTCGTCGAGCGCCGCGCTCCTGGTGAGGCCGGCCGCCCGATCCGGCGTCACCGGCTCGACGAGCAGCGGTACCCCGGGCAGTCCCTCCTGCACGGCCGCCCCGGACACCTCTCCCAGCGCGCGCGGCGCCACCCCCGCCGGCTCCACCGCACGCAGGGCGGCGGCCTCCGCCGCCACGCCCTTCCCGGAGCCACCCGGCTGCTTGACCACCAGCATGGGGTGCGGTCCGCCGCCGAAGACGAAGACCGTCCACGCGGCCGATCGCTGCACCGCGAGCGCCGTCAGCCAGGGCGGCGCGGCGGGAAGGCGGTCGCTGCGGGCGGCCAGCTCCGGCCAGGCCCGCTCCACCCCGCCCAGCACCGCGTCGAGCTCGGGCTGCGGGCGCGACGGCAGCCGCCGCAGCACCGCGGCGATCGGAGGCGTGGGCAGACCGCGACGACCCACCCAGGCGAGCAGGGCGCCGCCGCGGCGGGCCGCCGGCATGCCGTGCCGCAGCGCCTGCCGCAGCTGTCCGGCGAGGTAGTCGGCCGGCTCCGGACGGGCCGCGTCGAGCGCCGCTCGGCGCGGGAACGAGGTCGAGACCCAGCGCCGGTCGCTCATCGACGACCGCCCGGCAGCAGTCCGCGGACGACCGCGACCTGCGCGGGTGCGGTGCGTCGGGCCAGCAGGAACCACGCGGCGAGGTAGACCACGCCGCCGAGCCCGAGCTCCAGCACGAGCGGCAGGTCGAGCAGCACGAGCAGGCCGGCGAGCAGGGCCGTGGCGACGACCGGCTCCCCGAGCGGTCGCAGCAGCCGGGGCGGCTCGCCCGAGCGCGCCAGCGCGACGCTGACGACCGCGACCTGCACGACGTACGACACCGTGGTGGCGATCGCCGCGCCCACCCCGGAGTAGATCGGGATGAGGACGAGGTTCACCGTGAGGTTCGTGGTCATCGCCGCCACGGCGGCGACGAGCATCGCCCGAGCCTGCCCCCGCGCGACGAGCGCCGCCTGCCCGAGGTAGGCCGCCGCGAACAGCACGGGGACCGGCGCCAGCCACTGGAGCACCAGCACGGAGTCGCCGCCGTACTGCTCGCCGAACAGCAGGGTCAGCACCCGCTCGCCCTCGACGAGCACGACCGCGGCGAACGGCACGTAGAACAGCCCCACCGCGGCCAGCCCCTGCTCGAAGCCCGCGCGCACCCGGCCGGTCGCCGCGCTCATCACCGGGAGCACCGCCTGCTTCACCGCGTAGGCGACGAACAGCACGGTCTCCAGCAGCCGGTAGGCGACCGTGTAGACGGCCACAGCCTCGTCGTCCTTGAGGATGCCCAGCAGCACGGTGTCGGCCCGGAAGAGCACGATCAGGACCAGCGCGCTGAGCCCCAGCGATCCGCTGCCGGCCAGCATCTCCCGCAGCCCGGCCCGCGTCACGAGGCCGGGACGCACGCTCACGTCGAGGCCGCGCAGGGCCCGCACGTGCAGGCCCCAGCCGACCAACGTCCCGGCGAGGAAGCCGGCCGCGACGCCGATCACCCCGGCCCCGAGCAGCAGGGCACCCACCACCAACGCGGCGGTGACCAGCCGCTGGGCCACCAGCGCCTGGGACACCCCGAGCTGGTCCTGCCGCACCGACGCCGACGACCGCGCCGTGTCGCTCCACAGCTCGGGGAGCCCGGCGACCAGCAGCAGCACCAGGACGACCACGGCCTCGCGGTCGGGACGGCCCCCGGCGGCGAGCAGCCCGACGACGAGGAACGTGGGGACGGCGAGCAGCGTCTGCCAGGTCAGCGCCTCGGAGTGCAGCCGCGGCAGCAGGCCCGGCTCCCGGCTGCCACGTCGCACGAGCAGCGGGTCGAAGCCCCAGGCGGGCAGCGCGCTCGCCAGCAGGACCAGGCTCAGGGCGTAGGAGAAGGCGCCGAAGTCCCCCTGGCTCAGCATCCGGGCCGCCACGACGGTCCACGCCAGCGTGGCCAGCTTCGCGAGGACCTCAGCGACGGCGCGCACAGCCGCGTTGCGCGCCGTGCGGCGGGTCAACGCGCTGACCGGGCCGCCAGGAGGGTTGTGCACCAGGCCCATGGTCCTGCAGCCGGAACCCCCGTGGCAATCCCGCCGCGCCGCGCCCGCTGCCGTCCTACGCTCCAGCGATGCGCCCGCCCTCGACGTCGCGCCGTCGCACGCTGGTCGTCACAGCGCTGTGCGCGGCGCTCGCCGTGGGAGCCGTGGCCGGCACCGGCATCCCCGCACCCGCCGCCGCGACCGGCGACCCGGTCATCGCCGCCGTCGGCGACATCGCCTGCGACCCGACCGTGTCGAGCCCCGACCCGACCGGCGCCGACCCCCGCTTCTGCCAGCACCGGGCCACCTCCGACCTGCTCGTCGGCCGCTCGCTCGCCGCGGTCCTCCCCCTCGGCGACCTGCAGTACGAGGACGGCGCCGCGGCCAAGTTCGCGCAGGCCTACAACCCGACGTGGGGGCGGCTGCGCGGGCTCAGCCGGCCCGTCCCGGGCAACCACGAGTACGGCTCGACCGGGGCGGCGCCGTACTTCGACTACTTCGGCAGCGCCGCCGGACCGCGCGGGCTCGGCTACTACAGCTACGACGTCGGCAGCTGGCACCTGGTGGCCCTGAACAGCAACTGCCTCGAGGTGCCCTGCGCCGCCGGGTCCGCCCAGGAGCGCTGGCTGCGCGCCGACCTCGCGGCCTCCTCGGCCGACTGCACCCTCGCCTACTTCCACCACCCGCGGTTCGCCAGCGGGAAGGCACCCCGCGACAGCCTCCGGCCGCTCTGGCAGGCACTGCAGGACGACGGCGCCGACGTGCTGCTGGTCGGCCACGAGCACAACTACGAGCGCTTCGCCCGGCAGGACGTCGACGGCCGGGCCACGGCCGACGGGATGCGCCAGTTCGTCGTCGGGACCGGCGGGAAGAACTTCTACGTCCCGGCTTCCGTCGCTGCCAACAGCGAGGTCCGGTCGACGTCGGCGTACGGCGTCCTGCTGCTGACGCTGCGCGACGGCGGCTACGACTGGCGCTTCGCCGGCACCCGCGGCGAGTCGGTCGACTCGGGCTCCGAACCCTGCTCCCGGCCGCTGCCTCCTGCGCCGCCGCCGTCCCCCGCCGCGAGCTGCGACGGGGCGGCCGTGCACCTGCTGGACGACCCCGTCTCGGCGGGCGGCCGCGCCGCGGTGGAGGTGCGCGGCGCTGCCGACACGCCGGTGCAGCTCTGGGCGTACAGCCGGCCGTCGACGACCTTCCGGCTGGTGCGCGAGGGTCGCACCGGCGCAGACGGCACGGCCCGCTTCGAGGTGGCCCCGCCGACCAACACCCGGCTCCACGCGCAGCACGTCGGCTGCGCGCCCGGGCTCTCCGAGGTGCTGGACGTGCGCACGACGCTGAGCATCGCCGCCCGCCGGATCGGCGTGCTCGACTACGTGTTCTCGGGTGACTCGATGCCCGCCCGGCCGGGCGGCCTGGTGGTGAGCCTCTACCGCGTCAACGTCGACGGCGGCCAGGTGCTGACCGCGCAGGCCCGGGCGAGCGCGACCGACGGCGAGTGGTCCCTGCGCCGCGTCTTCTCCGGATCGGGGAGGTACGGCTTCGTCGCACGGACCGGGCAGGACCTCCTCAACGCGCCCGGCGCGAGCAACGTGCGGTCCACGCTCCTCTACTGAGCGGTCGCGGGCTGACAGGATGCGCGCCGTGCCCTCTGTCGTGCGACGCGTCCTGTGGGGGCTGCTGGCCGTGCTGGCCGTCGCGGTCGTGTGGACGGTCCTCGTCCTGCTGTCGGTGCGCTCCGACCTGGAGTCCGCCCGCGAGCAGCTGGTGACCGCTGCGGACGCCGAGGACGTGACCGCGGCGCGCCTGCGCATCGCGGGGGCGCGGGAGCGCCTCGAGCGGGCCGACCGCCGGCTCGCCCACCCCGGCCCGGTGCTGATCGGCGCGTTGCCCGTCGTCGGGCGTACCGTCGACGCGATCGCCGACACGACCGGCGCGACGCTCGCCGTGGTCGTGTCGGGCCAGCAGCTGCTCGCGGCCCTGCCCGACCCCCTGATGACCGAGGGGCGGATCGACGTCGCCGCCCTCCGCGAGGTGGCCCGGGTGGCGCAGGGCGCCGCCGACCGCACCCGCGGTCCCGTCGCGCAGGTCGAGGACGTCGAGCTCGGGCTGGTGCCGGACCTCGTCGCCGACGGGGTGCTCAGCGCGCGCGATCGGCTCCGCGGTGCGCCCGCCGCGTTCGCCCGGACGGCTTCGGCCGTCAGCGGGCTCACCGGGGTGCTCGGCGCGGACGAGCCCCGCTCGATGCTCGTGATGCTCCAGAACAACGCCGAGCTGCGCGGCACCGGCGGGGTGGTCACCGTCTTCGCGCAGGCGACGGCCCGGGACGGCCGCCTCGACATCGGCGCCTTCCGCGACGTGAAGGACGTGGCCGACGTCTCCGACGAGGTCACCCGGGTCGACGCGCCGGACGACTACGAGGCGCTCTGGGGGCCGTTCCTGGCCAACAGCACGCTGTGGCTGAACGTCAACATGACCCCGGACGTCCCGACCGCGTCCTCCGTGCTGGCCGACGTGGCCGTGGCCTCGGGCCTGCCGCGACCCGACGCCGTCGTCTGGCTGGACGTCCCTGCGATCGCCGCCCTCCTCGGGGCGACCGGCCCGGTCGAGCTCCCGGACGGGACCGGGCTCACCCGGGAGAACGCCGTACGCACCCTGCTCTCGGACACCTACGCCGATGCGGTGGACACGGCCGAGGGGCAGGCCGAGCGCCGCGCGGCGCTCCGGGCTGCCGCCGACGCCGTTCTCGGACGGCTGCTCTCGGCCGACGGGCCGCAGGCGCCGCTGTCGCGACTGGCCGGCGCGCTCGCCGACGCCACGGCAGGGGGCCACGTCGCGCTCTGGTCGGACGACCCGGACGAGCAGCGGGCGCTCGTGGACGGCGGCCTCGCCGGCGAGGTCGCGGCCGAGGGCGACGACCTGTCATCCGTCGCGCTGCAGAACTTCGGCGGCGGCAACCGGCAGGGCAACAAGCTCGACTACTACGCCCGCCGGCAGGTGACCGTGCGCGTCGTCGTCGGCGAGGACGAGGCGGTCGTCGAGCAGGAGATCGCGGTGCGCAACACGGCTCCACCACGCGGCCTGCCGGAGTACGTCGCCGGCGAGGTGTCACCGGGAACCAGCCGCAACTACCTCGCCGTGGCGGTGCCCGCCGGGGCGACCGGCGTCGAGCTGGGCCGGGCCGGGAGCCGGCTGAGCGCCGCCGTGCAGCCGTCCGGGGACCACACCGTCGTCACGGACGGCCTGGAGATCTCGCCCGGCGCCACCGCGACGTGGAGGCTCCGCTACCGGCTGCCGGTCGATCAGGGGCGCTACCGGCTGCGGCTGTTCCCGCAGCCGCTCGCCGTCGACTCGGGCCTGTACGTGGAGATCCGCGCCGCTGACGGCCGCGAGCTGCGCGGGACCGGGGTCGAGGACGGCCGGCTGGTCATCTCCGGGCCCTTCACCTCTCGGCAGGTCCTGGAGGTGGAGGCGGTGCGACCAGGACTGCTGGAGCGCGCCGTCGACGGGGTGCGTCGCTTCTGGAACGAGCCGGTGCGCCTCCCCTGAGGTGCCGGCTCAGCCGCCCGCGCGGCGCAGCACGGCGAGGACCGTGCGCAGGATGATCTTCAGATCGCTCCAGAGCGACCAGTTCTCGATGTAGTAGTTGTCGAACCGGGCCCGGTCCTCGATCGAGGTGTCGCCGCGCAGCCCGTGGATCTGCGCCCAGCCGGTGAGCCCGGCCGGCACCCGGTGCCGCGCGGTGTAGCGCGGGTAGCTGCTCGAGAAGGCCTCGACGAAGGCAGGGCGCTCCGGACGCGGGCCGACGACGGTCATGTCCCCGCGCAGGATGTTCCACAGCTGCGGGAGCTCGTCCAGGCTGGTCGAGCGGATGAAGCGACCCACCGGACCGAGCCGGTCGTCGTGCGCGATGTTCCACAGGGTGGCGGACTCGGACTCGTCGACCGGGCGCAGCGACCGGAACTTCAGCAGCTCGAACGGACGGCCGTCGAGCCCGACCCGCTCCTGCCGGAAGAGCACGCCCGGACCGCCCTCGAGCCGGACCGCGGCAGCCAGGGTGATCATGACCGGCGAGAGCACCAGCAGCGCGACGCCGGACGCCACCACGTCGAAGACGCGCTTGAGCCGCCAGCTCAGGGAGCGGAAGGCCGCGCGCGGCAGGCGTACGAGGGGCACTCCCCAGACCTGGTCCATCTCGCGGCTGGTGTTGTGCAGCTCGAACAGCCGCGGCACGAAGAAGATCTCGACGTCGAGCCGGTCGCAGGTGCGGATGATGTCGACCATCTCCGACCCGGGGACCGAGCTGAAGGCGACCACGACGTCGCGGACGCCGAACTCCACCAGGACCGACGAGAGCGCCTCCGTCCCGCCGAGCAGCGGCACCGGTCGCTGGTCCGGCCGCAGCAGCGGGTCGTTGTCGAGGAAGCCGACCGGACGCAGGCCGTACGACGGGTGCGCCAGCAGCAGCGACGCGATCTGGCCGCCGACCTGGCCGGCGCCGAGCAGGAGCGTCGGGTGGGCGACCCAGCCGCGGGCCCGGAAGCGCCGGACGACGTTGTAGGCGACCGCACGCAGCACCACGACGGCGACGGCCATCACCGCCGCCGTGCCGAACAGCCGCGACGTCGCCGACGCGCTGCCCAGCGCCAGGGCCAGGCTGCTGGTGAGCGCCGCGGCCACGAGCGCACGGCCGACGAGAGCGGGCAGGTCGTCGAGCGCGGACAGCGACAGCCGGCTGCGGTAGAGGCCGGCGCTGGCGTAGAGCGCCAGGACCACCAGCAGCAGGACGAGGTCCTGGCCGAGCGGCCCGCCGCGCGGGGCCACCGCGATCGCGAACGCCGCCACGTCGGCAGCGACCAGGAACGGCCGGACGCCGTAGCGCAGCAGGGTGCGGTCGGACAGGCGGCCGCGACCACCGCGGCCGGCCAGCGTCGGGACGGCGGGAACGGTCGGGTCCGGAGCGGTCCGCTGATCCGGGACGGCGTCCGGGACCAAGAGCTCCGGGGGCGTCGTCACAGGGCTCTCGGGCGCGGCGGCAGAGACGTCCGGGATGGCGGCCGGCCGGCCACCGCTCTCCGTCACGCCGCGTCCCCCTCAGCTCTGCTCCCTCGGTCCCTCCGACGGCTTCTGTCTCGCATCGACAGCGAACGCCGACACCTTCACCCCTGACCGTGAGGTGTGCATCGTGCCCACTCTGGGTAACTCTCATGCATCAGAGTGCCTGTTTGGGCGCTTTGTGTAGGGGCACCATCACACCGCGTGACATTGGTCGCAGTCCATGGTTCCCTGGAAGTTGACAACCTGCCACCACTCCATCCCCCGCGCTACTGCGCTGGGGGCGAGTTCCCCGTTCCCCAGCCACGCACCCCCCGCTAGGAGTCGAGATGTCCCTTCGTCGCACGGTCACGACCGCCACCGTCGTGGCGGCGTCCTGGGTCGCTCTCGGCGTGTCCAGCCCGGCACTCGCCGTCTGCGACGCCTACTCCGGCGGCTGCCCGTCGCCCACCCCGAGCGACATCAGCGGTGGTGGCGGCGGAGCCGGCACGGGCACCGACACGGGCGGCGACCAGGGCGGTGCCGGCACGGGCTCGAGCACGGGCGGCACGACCTCCAACCCCTCGACGCTCCCCTTCACCGGTGGCGAGCTGGTCCTCATGACCGCCCTCGGCGCCGGGGCGCTGGCCGGTGGCACCGCCCTGGTGGTCGCCGGTCGTCGCCGCACGCACGCCCCCGCCTAGCTCCACGAGGCGCTGCGCTTGACTGGAGCGGTGTCGACCGCCACTCCTGCTGATCCCTGGCCCGCTCCCCGTGCGCGGGGGCCGCTCGCCGCGGTCGTCGAGCTGCCCGGGTCGAAGTCGGTCACGAACCGCGCCCTCGTGCTGGCAGCGCTGGCCGACGGACGCTCCGTCGTACGCCGTCCCCTGCGCTCGCGTGACACCGAGCTGATGGCCCAGGCCCTGCGCGGCCTCGGCGTCGAGGTGACCGACACCGCCGACGGCGACTGGCAGGTCGACGGCGTCGCCGGTCCGCTGCAGCCCCGGTCCGCCCGCATCGACGTCGGGAACGCCGGGACCGTGGCGCGCTTCCTGCCGCCCGTGGCGACGCTGGCGGTCGGTGAGGTCGCCTTCGACGGCGACCCCAGGGTGCGCGAGCGCCCCCTCGGCCCGCTGCTGCGCGCGCTGCGCGCGCTCGGCGCCGACCTCGACAACGTCGACGCCCTCCCCCTGGTCGTACGAGGCAGCGGCCGACTGCCCGGCGGCTCCGTCGCGCTGGACGCGTCCCAGAGCTCTCAGCTGGTGAGCGGCCTGCTCCTCGCTGCTCCTCGCTTCGACGCCGGGGTGACCGTTCGCCACGAGGGCGGCCGGCTGCCGAGCGCGCCGCACCTGGCGATGACGGTCGAGGCGCTGCGCGCCGCCGGTGCGACGGTGGACGACGGCACTCCCGGCACCTGGACGGTCCTGCCCGGCGGGCTGCGTCCGCGCGACGCCGTCGTGGAGCCCGACCTCTCCACCGCTGCCGCCTACCTGGCGGCGCCGCTGGTCGCCGGCGGCAGCGTGACCGTGCCCGCCTGGCCGCGCGGCACCTCCCAGCCCGGCGCGGTCCTGCCCGAGCTGCTGGAGGCGATGGGCGGCCGGGTGGAGCGCACCGACGACAGCGTCACGGTCTCCGCCGGCGACAGGCTGCGCGGCATCGACGCCGACCTGCGCGACGCCCCCGAGCTGACCACCGTGCTGACCGCGCTCGCGGCGCTGGCGGACGGACCGAGCCGCTTCACCGGGGTGGCGCACATCCGGCTGCAGGAGACCGACCGGCTGGCCGCGCTCGCCAAGGAGCTCAACGCCCTGGGCGGCGACGTCCGCGAGCTGCCCGACGGGGTGGAGGTCCACCCGCGGGCGCTGACCGGCGGCGTCATGGGCAGCTACGACGACCACCGGGTCGCGATGGCCTGGGCGGTGCTGGGGCTGGCCGTCGACGGCATCCGGATCGAGGACGTCGCCACCACGCGCAAGACGGTGCCCGACTTCGTCGGGTCCTGGACGCGGATGCTGGCGGGCACCGCCTGAGCCCGCGCGAGCTCGACGAGGACGACGTCCGGGTCCGCCCCGGCCGCGGCTCCCGGCCGCGCACCCGGCAGCGCCCGGCCCACGAGGACGCCGCACCCGCCGACGTGCTGAGCGTCGACCGCGGCCGCTACCGGCTGCGGACGGCCGAGGGGGTCCTCGCAACGGCCGTGCGGGCCCGTGAGCTCGGCCGCCGCGCCGTCGTCACCGGCGACCGGGTCGCCGCCGTCGGCGACCTCTCCGGCGGACCCGATGCGCTGGCCCGCATCGTCCGGATCGACCCGCGCACGTCGCTGCTGCGTCGTACCCCCGACGACACCGACCCGGTCGAGCGCGCCGTCGTGGCCAATGCCGAGGTGCTCGTCGTGGTGACCGCGCTGGCCGACCCGGTTCCGCGCCCGCGGCTGATCGACCGGTGCCTGGTCGCGGCGTACGACGGCGGTCTCGTGCCGCTGCTCTGCCTCACCAAGAGCGACCTCGCGCCGGCGGACGAGCTGGTCGCGCTCTACGAGCCGCTGGGTGTCGAGGTGCTGGTGACCGGCCGGGGGTCCGGCGTCGAGCAGCTCCGTGAGCGGCTGGCGGGCCGGACGAGCGTGCTGTTCGGGCAGTCGGGTGTGGGCAAGTCGACGCTGGTCAACCAGCTCGTCCCGGATGCCCAGCGGGCCGTCGGCGAGGTGACCGGCGTGGGCAAGGGCCGGCACACGTCGTCCTCCGCCATCGCGCTCGCCCTGCCCGGCGGCGGCACCGTGATCGACACGCCCGGAATCCGGTCCTTCGGCCTGGGTGCGGTCACGGTCGAGCGGGTGCTGGCGGCCTTCCCCGACCTCGCCGAGGGTGCGGCGTTCTGCCCGCCGGGCTGCGACCACTTCGCGGCCACCCCGGGCTGCGCGCTCGACGGCTGGGTCGCCGACGGGCACGCCACGGCCGCGCGCCTGGACTCGCTGCGGCGGCTGCTCGACGCGCTGACCGGCTCCGACGACTGACCTGCCGGCAGTCGACTCCCGGGGCGAGGTTGCCCAGCTGGGAGGAACCACGTGCACCTCGGGCTCCCGGGCCGGTTCTCGCCGGCTCAGCACCGGATGGACGCTGAGGCGCACGCACTTCCTCCCGGGCCCCGCGAACCGGCAGCCCTCCGTCCCAGGCCAGGCACGACGGAGGCCGCGCCCCTCGTCGGGACGCGGCCTCCGTGGACTGCGGGGTGGCTAGCCGACCGTGCGCCGGCTGCGGCCGGTCACGATGAGCAGCAGGCCCAGGAGCGACAGCAGCGCACCGATGCCGAGCAGCTGGTCCGTCGAGCTGCCGGTGAACGGCAGCGCCTCGGGCGCCTCCTCCTCGGGCACGAACGGCAGGTCCGGCAGCGGGCTCGGGCTGGCGCTCGCCGACGGGGTCGGCGTGCCGCTCGTGGCGGGCTGGGGGCTCGTCACACCGCCGATCGGACTGGCCGAGGGGCTCGGACTGGCCGACGGGCTCTCGGACGGCGACGGCGTCGGGCTGCTCACCGGCCCGGCCACCGTGACGGTGACGAGGGCGGAGTCGGTGCCGCCGCGACCGTCGCTGATCACGTACGAGAACGTGTCGACCCCGGTGAACCCGGCCGCCGGGGTGTAGACCAACGAACCGGTTGTCGGAGCAGAGAGAGAGCCGCGCAGCCGTAGCGCGGACGTCTGATTCGCGAGCGCAGTCACCGCGCCGTTCACCCCGTCGGCAGCCTGTGTGACCGTCAGCGGGTCACCGTCCGGGTCGCTGTCGTTGCCCAGGACGTCGATGGTGACCGGGGTGTCGAACGGAGTGCTCCGCGTGTCGTCGACGGCGTTCGGCGGGTTGTTCCCAGGGACCACAACGATCGCCGGCGCGACGTTGATCGTGACTGTGGCCGTCGATGCGTCACCGTCGGCGTCGTTGATGGTGTACGTGAACGTGATCGTGCTGGCCGGGGCGCCCACCGCAGGCGGCGTGTAGGTGAAGGTGCTGCCCACCTGGGTCACCCCCGTCGGCGCCGTGTGGCTGACGATCGTGCTCGCGCCGTCGCCAGCCGTGTCGTTGACGAGCACGGACATCGTCAGCAGCCCGCCACCAGCGGTGACGCTGTAGGTGTCGTTGGCGGCGACCGGCAGCCG
>JAKFFB010000098.1:0-2098 GCA_036675425.1 Actinomycetales bacterium
CGTCATCCAGGCGCGCACGCAGCGGGAGACGTCGCTCCTGCGGCTCAAGCAGCTGCTCGAGCTTCCCTCCGACCAGCCGGCGGGCTCATGGGTCGCACAGCCGCAGCTCGACCACGGAGTCGGCGGGCAGGTCGGCCACGCGCCGGGCGTCGCCGGGGCCCGGCGGGCCGGCCCGTCCGCTCAGCAGGCGTGCCGCGCTCTGGAGCTGGGGGCCCGCGAGCTCGCGGTCGACGCGGTCGATCAGGAACGAGCGCAGCGCGACGTGGGTCGCCCACCCGGCGGCGGTGAGGGCGAGCACCACCAGCGCCAGGGTCACCGCCAGCAGGCGGGCGCGCAGCGAGAGCGGGCGGATGGCTACTCGCGCCGCGGCCGCAGCGTGTAGCCGAACCCGCGCACCGTGTGGATCAGGGGCTCGGCGCCGCGGTCGACCTTCTTGCGCAGGTAGCTGATGTAGGTCTCCACCACGTTCGAGTCGCCGCCGAAGTCGTAGCTCCACACGTGGTCGAGGATCTGCGCCTTGCTCAGCACCCGGCCGGAGTTGACGAGGAGGTATCGCAACAGGCTGAACTCCGTCGGGGTCAGCTCGACCAGCCGCCCGCCGCGCCGCACCTCGCGCGTCTCCTCGTCGAGCTCGAGGTCCTCGACGACGAGCCGCCGGCCTCCGCTCTCGTCATCCCGCGTGCGCCGCAGCACCGCGCGCACCCGGGCGATCAGCTCCTCGAGGCTGAACGGCTTGACCACGTAGTCGTCGGCGCCGATCGTCAGGCCGCGCACGCGGTCGGCGGTATCGCGGCGGGCGGTCAGGAAGACCACCGGGAGCCGGGGGGAGCCGCCCCCGGTGAGGCGCCGGTGCACCTCGAAGCCGTCGATGTCCGGGAGCATCACGTCGAGCAGCACGAGGTCGGGGCGGAACTCCGCCGCGGCGCGGAGGGCCTCCCGGCCGCTGGCGGCCGCCGCCGTCGCGAACCCCTCGTACCGCAGCGCGGTGCAGAGGAGCTGCGTGATGCTCTCCTCGTCGTCGACCACGAGGATCCGCGCCTCGCCCGCCGTGCCGCCGGTCGCCGTCGCCCCCATCCGCGCCCCCGTCCCGCGCCGCCGTCAGGTCAGGGTAGAGGCCCGACCTGAGAGCGACCTGTGAGCCCGGCCCTGCGGTCCGGCCCGGTGATCAGAAGGCCGCCAGCAGCCGGGGCGCGACCTGCTTCTTGCGGCTCATCACCCCGGGCAGGTCGAGCACGCCGTCCGCCGCCTCCACGCCGAACGCCCTCTCCACGGCCGCGCTCTCGCCCGTCACGAGCAGCTCGGTGCCCTTGGCGAGGATGTCGGTCACCATCAGCGCGTAGACGGCGTAGTCCTGCTGCCCACGCACGACCTCGAGCGCATCGAGCAGCTCCTGCCGCCGGTTCAGCAGCCCGCGGCCGACCGTCTCGATCTGGGCGACGCACAGGCGCTTGCCCTGGCCGACGGTGTACTCCTTGGCGTCGCGCCGGATGATGTCGGCGGCCGGGACGTCGCCGACGTCGGAGGAGGCCTCGAACATCTCCGTGCCGAAGGCGCGCGCGTCCCACCCGAGCAGCTCCTCCAGGTAGGCCACCACCTGGTGGTCGCGGTCGGTGGTCGTCGGCGAGCTGAGGATCACGGTGTCGGAGAGGATCGCCGCGAGCAGCATCGTCGCCGTAGGCCGCTGCGGCTCGCGCCCGTGGGAGCGGAAGCGCTCGACCACCAGCGTCGCCGTGCTGCCCACCGGGTCGAAGGTCGCCGCCACCGGGAAGCGGGTCTCGATCGAGCCGATGTGGTGGTGGTCGAGGATCTCGACGATGTGCGCCTCCCCGACCCCGGTCACGCTCTGGGCCTCCTCGGCATGGTCGACGAGCAGCACGTGGCGCGGCTCGGGGTTGACGAGCTCGGCCCGGGTCACCAGGCCCATGGGCGAGCCGTCCTCGTCGACCGCGATCGCGGCGCTGTAGTGCACCTCCTTGATGCGGTCGGCGATGTCCGACAGCAGGTCGTCGGGGTCGACCACGAGCGGGTCGCGGCTCATCACCTCGCGCACGGGCACCGACAGCGACACCAGCCGCCCGGTGACGTACGAGTCGAGGGG
>JAKFFB010000241.1:0-12097 GCA_036675425.1 Actinomycetales bacterium
CGACGCCGCGCGGCGGCTGTCGTGCGTGACCGGCATCGGGCCGTGGACCGTCGCGGAGGTGGCCCAGCGCGCCCTCGGCGACACCGATGCCCTGAGCGTCGGGGACTTCCACCTGTCGCAGTTCGTCGGCTGGTCGCTCGCCGGCCGGCCGCTGGACGACGACGGCATGGTCGAGCTGCTCGAGCCGTGGCGGCCGCACCGCTACCGCGTGGTGCGGCTGCTGGAGGTGAGCGGCGCGCGCAAGCCGCGCTTCGGGCCGCGGCTGACCATCCAGGACCACCGGACGCACTGAGTGCTCCGTCTCCTGCTCGTGCTGCCCCTGCTGCTCGCCGGGTGCGGCGGCGCCGACGTGCCGAGCGTCGTCATGGGGAGCAGCTCGGCCGAACCGGGTGCGTCCTGCGCGCCCGCGCCCGTGGTCCAGGCGGAGCTGCCCGAGGGCTACCCCGCGCCGCCGCCCGGCGCCGAGCTCACCGCGGTCTCGGACGGCTCGGTGACCGGGCGGGTGAGCGGTCCGGTGGACGTCACGGCGGACCACTTCCGCGCCGAGCTCGAGCGCCGCGGCTACGTCGTGCAGCGCGAGGAGGACGAGGGCCGGGCCGTGCTGATCGGCTTCTTCGGCGCCACCGCCGAGGGCACCCTGACGGTCGCCGAGCTGATCTGCCCCCGGGGCAGCACGGGCTTCACCGTGGCTGTGCGGCGCGCCACGGGCTGACGCGGGCAGGAGGTCGCCCGACGGCGACGAAAGGGGACGGCGCAGACTGCTGCCGGGCAGTCCGCCCCCGAGAGGACCTCCATGCGCTTCCGCACCCCCGCCCGACGTGTCGCTGCCGCGGGCGCCGTCCTCGCGCTGGTCGTCGCCGCCACCCCCGTCGCCGCCGAGGTCACCGCGCCGACGACCGGCTCGCCGACGTTCGTCAGCTACGTCGCCCCCGACGAGCTCGCCCGGTCGGCCGCCGAGCCCACCATCGGCGTCAACTGGAACACCGGGAAGGTCCTCTTCCAGGCCTACCTGGAGACCGACCAGGTCACCTTCGACGACAGCGCGTTCCCCGCGACCGCGACCTGGAAGGACGTCAGCCGGCCGCCGACGGACGTCGTGAGCCTCGACCCGCTGCTGCACACCGACGAGGTCACCGGGCGGACGATGGTCACCCAGCTCGCGCCGCCGTGCAGCATCGCGGCCTTCACCGACTCCGACGGCGAGCCCACGGCGACCAAGCCCAACGGCTACCTGCCGGCGGCGGCCTGCGGGGTCGGCTCGAACTTCGACCACCAGACCGTGCACTACGGCAAGAGCGTCAACCCCAACCCGCTCTACGGTCCGGACCGGATCGCCTGGTACTGCTCGCAGGTCGTCGTGCAGTCCACCTGCTCGGTCAGCCGCAGCGGCGGCGTCGCCTTCGAGCAGAGCCGGCCGGTCTACACCTTCAAGGGCGACCTGTTCAGCGACCCTGTGGTCGTGGGCTGCGAGGGGCTGCACGGCCACCTCAACACCTCGCCGGTCGACGGCACGGCCTACCTGCCGAACTTCGCCTGCAACAACGCCGAGGACCTCGCGACCAACCGGCCCGCCGTGGTGGTCTCTCCCGACGAGGGGCTCACCTGGACGATCCGCCAGGTGCCCGACGGCACGTCCCCGAACTTCGACGCCGACCCCGCGGTCGACGTCGACGGCGGCAACCGCGCCTACCTCGCGTACGAGAGCGCGACCAGCAACCTGATGGTCGCCACGACGACGGACCGTGGCGCGACCTGGACGCCCTCGGTCGACCTCGGCGCGCCGTACGGCCTCGACAACGCCACCATGCCGACCGTCATCGCGGGCAGCGACGGCCGCGCGGCCGTCGCCTTCCTCGGCACCGAGGCCGAGGCCCCGGACAACACCGAGGGTGAGCCGGAGAACCAGCAGCTGTCCTTCGACCCCGACGGCGACGACCCGGAGGCCGGCTGGCACCTCTACCTGTCGACGACGTACGACGGCGGCGCGAGCTGGACCACGACCGACCTGACGCCGACCGACCCGGTGCAGCGCGGCTGCGTCTGGTGGGGCAGCGCGATCGCGTCCGACGGCCCGGCGTGCGGCAGCAACAAGCGCAACCTGCTCGACTTCATCGACATCGCGATCGACGCGCAGGGCCGGGTCCTGGTCGGCTGGGCCGACGGCTGCGTGAAGCGCTGCGTGACCGAGGGGCACACCCGCAACAGCAACCTGTCCTTCGCCGCTCGCGAGGAGCAGGACGCCGACCTGACCCAGCAGGAGTTCGACGAGCTCTACAGCCAGGAGGACATCGGCGTGATCACCCGCCAGTCCTGCGGTCTCGGCCTGCTGGAGGAGCTCGACGACGCCCCCGAGGGGCCGGCGCTCACCTGCGCCCGCGCGACGGGCGGCGTCCCCGCGGCACCGACCACCCCCGAGGGCGCCACGCCCTCCGGTCCCGTCGTCGTCGACGCCGCCCCGGTCCGTGGCGGGCTGCCCGCCACCGGTGCGAGTCCTGCGCTCGCGCTCGGCGGTCTGCTCGTCCTGGCCGCCCTCGCCCTCACCCGTCGCCGTCCGACCAGCCTGGAGAACTGACGTGTCCTTCGACGACGCCGCTCTGCGGTCCGCCATGTCCGCCTTCGTGACGGCGGCGGACGCCCTCGACGCCGCCGCCGAGATCGGCGGTGAGCCGCGCGCGCTGCTCGACCTCGCCGAGGCGAAGGCCGTCGCCGGCCTCGAGCTGCGCAAGCGGCTCATCGCTCTCGGCTGGACGGCTCCGGCTGCTCAGCGCTCGACGACGTAGTCCGCCGGGTCCCGCGGCGGTCGCGGCGCGGGATCGGTCGCCGCGTGCCCGATCGCGACCGCGCCCATCGGCTCCCACGTCGGCTCGAGGCCGAGCACCTCGCGCACCAGGTCGGGGCAGAAGAGGGTGCTGCTCACCCAGGCGCTCCCGAGGCCCTCGGCCGCGAGCTGCACCAGCAGGTTCTCCACGCCGGCGCCCATGGCCACCAGGAACATCCGCTCCTCGGCGGTGCTGCGGCGCTCGTCCGGGTAGTCGTGCGCCCCGTCGCGCACCAGGCACGGCACGACCAGGCGCGGCGCGGCCCGCAGCACGTCGCCGCGCCGCAGCCGCTTCCCGACGCTCTCCTCGGAGAAGCCGTCCGCGCGGAGGTCCTTCGCCCACTGCTCGGCCATGGCGTCGAGCAGCTCCTTCCGGCGCTGCTCGACCAGCACGAAGCGCCACGGCGTCGTGTGGTGCGGAGCGGGAGCGATGAGCGCCGCGGCGATCGCGCGCCGCACCGCCGTCCCGTCGACCGGGTCGTCGGTGAACGCGCGCACCGTCCGCCGCAGGCCGAGCGTCTCCCGGTGCGCCTCCTGAGTGCCGAGCCGGAACCAGTCCTGCGCGGACGGTCGCACCAGCGCTGAGGCGTCCCGTCCGTCGTCGGGCAGCGCGAGCCCGCGGACGATCGCCACCGGCACGCCGTCGGCCTTGCCCTTCACCAGCTCCGCGGCTGCCGCGAGCTCGTCCGCGACGGCGATCTCGGTCACCTCGAGCACCGCGCCGAAGGAGTCCGCAGTCCCGCGGGCGTCGCGCACCGGCGCGAGCCCCGCGACGCCGATGGCCTGGTCGACCTGGCCGACCCGCCACGGCCGGCCCATCGTGTCGGAGACGACGACGGCGACGGTCCGTCCGGTCAGCTCGTGCAGGCGTGACCGCAGAGCCGAAGCGCTGCCGTCGGGATCGACTGGCAGCAGGGCGATCTCGTCACCCCGCACGTTGCTGGCGTCCACGCCGGCCGCGGCGAGCACCAGGCCGTTGCGGTTCTCGGCGATGACGGTCGTGCCTCGCCGCGCGACCTCGCGGACGGTCTCGTCGGCGACCGCGCGCAGCCGCACCGCCTCCCGGTCGGCGCCGTTCGGCACCGGCACCAGCCGGCCCTCCGCCTTGCTCAGCAGCTTGCTCGTCACGACGACGACGTCGCCGTCCTGCAGCGTCGTCGCAGCCGCGATGAGTGCTGCCACGTCGTCGCCCGGCCGGACCTCCGGCAGTCCCTCGACGCCGACGACCTCGTAGCTAGGCACCGGCCAGGTCCAGCGCCGCCCGCGCCATCGCTGCGGTCGCGTCGAGGTCGGTCATGAGCAGCGGTACGGCGCGCACCTCGACCCCCGGCACCTCCGCGCCGGCGTCGGACGTGTCGACGAGCCAGCCGTCGAGGAGGTCGGCCCCGTAGTGCCGGCCGACGGCCTCCGCCGTCGTCTCGACGCCGATGGCGGTCAGGCAGGCGTCGGCCATCCCGCGCACCGGGGCGCCCCCGACGATCGGCGACAGCCCGACGACCCGCTTGTCCCGCAGGGCATCTCGTACGCCCTGCACCTGCAGGATCGTCCCGATGCTCACCACCGGGTTGCTCGGCGGCAGCAGGACGACGTCGGCAGCGGCGATCGACTCGAGCACTCCCGGTGCGGGCAGCAGGTCGCTGCGGTGGACAAGGGTGATGGCCTCCGCCGGCAGCGCGGCGCGGTGCTTGATCCACCACTCCTGGAAGTGGATCGCCCGCCGGCGCCCGGTCTCGGGATCGGCGACGGTCACGTGGGTCTCGGCCTGCACGTCGCTCATCGGCAGCAGCGTCGCCCCCGGCTGCCAGCGCTCGCAGAGGATCCGCGTGACCTCGGTGAGGGTGGCGTCGCCGAGCAGCAGCTGCGTCCGGTGCAGGTGGGTCGCGAGGTCGCGCGCGCCGAGCCCGAACCACGCGAGCGGGGAGCCGTACTGCTCGAGCTCGTCCTTCACGACGAAGCTCTCGCCCTGCCGCCCCCAGCCGCGCTCCTCGTCGATGCCGCCGCCGAGGGTGTACATCACGGTGTCGAGATCGGGGCAGATGCGCAGCCCGAACAGCGAGATGTCGTCGCCGGTGTTCACGACGACGGTCAGCTCGGCATCCGGCACCGCGGCCTGCAGGCCGCGCAGGAAGCGCGCGCCGCCGATGCCACCGGCCAGCGCGACGATCCTCACGACGGCACCGCGTAGGAACCGCCGCTGCGACCGGCGCGGTCGGCGAGCAGCCCGGCGACCGTCGCGACGGCGATCTCGGCGGGGGAGCGGGAGCCGATGTCCAGGCCGATCGGGCGGTGCACGCGGCGGATCTGCTCCTCGTCGACGCCCCGCTCCCTGAGTGCAGCGACGTGCGGCGCGGTGTGCCGAAGGCTGCCCATCACGCCCACCCACCGAGCCGGTGTCCCCAGCACCTCGGCCAGCACGTCGCCGAGCTCCGGCCGGTCGTGGTCGGTGACGACGACGTCGGTGCCGTCGTCGATCAGGGCGTCGGCGGCGGTGCGCACGGTGGTCGCGCCGTCGAGCTCCTCCACCGGGTCCAGGACGACGCAGTCGAAGCCGACGTGCGCGGCGAGGTGGACGAGCTGCATCGCGACCGGCGACGCGAAGACGGCGACCAGCCGCCGGTCGCCGGTCGGCGCGGGCACCTGCCCGTGCGCCATCGCGCAGGCGATGTCGACGTCGGAGTGGGAGGACATGCGCGCCAGTCTGCCTGGGCCGCCCGCACACTGTTCGGGTGCCGTCGCCCCCCTCCCGCATCGCCGGGGTCGACGTGGCGCGCGGGATCGCCCTGCTCGGCATGGCGGCCGTCCACGTGCTGCCGCTGGAGGACGCCGACGGCGACCCGACCTGGGTCGAGCGCGTCGCGAGCGGCCGGTCCGCGGCGCTGTTCGCCGTCCTCGCCGGCGTCGGGCTCGCGCTGGCGTACGGGCGCCGGCCGAGCCTGCCGCGCGCCGGGACGGCGGTGGTCGTACGCGCCGCTCTGATCGGCGCCGTCGGGCTGCTCCTCGGGGTGCTCGACAGCGGGCTGGCGGTGATCCTGGCCTACTACGCGCTCTTCTTCGTGCTCGTGATCCCTTGGCTGCGGGCCGGTCTGCGCACGCTCGTCGCCAGCGCGCTCGCCGTCGCGGTCGCGATGCCGTTCGTCAGCCTCGCCGTGCGCGACGACCTGCCGGACCGCGACACCGCCAGCCCCGACCCCGGCGACCTGCTCGAGCCGGGGCAGCTGATCAGCGAGCTGCTGCTCACCGGCTACTACCCGGCGGCGGTCTGGGCGGCATACCTGCTCGCCGGGCTGGCGGTGGGGCGGCTCGCGCTGGGATCGCGCCGGACGGCGCTCGGACTGGCGATGATCGGCACGGCTCTCGCCGTGGGCTCGATGGCGGCGAGCGCGCTGCTGCTCGGACCGCTCGGCGGCCTGGACCGGCTGCGCGACGTCGCCCGCGTCCCCGAGGGCGAGGTGCTGGAGGAGGTGGTGCAGGCCAGCCGCTTCGGCAACGTGCCGACGGACTCGGCCTGGTGGCTCGCGACGGACGCGGCGCACAGCAGCACCCCGCTCGACATGCTCGCGACGACCGGGTCGTCGCTGCTCGTCCTCGGCCTGGCGCTGCTGCTGAGCTCCCGCCTGCTCGCGCCGCTCGCGGCCGCCGGGAGCATGCCGCTCACGCTCTACACGGCGCACGTCGCCTACGTCTCGCAGACCGACCCCGGTGACCCGACCCGCTACTACCTGACCCAGGTCGTCGTCGCGCTGGTCGCGGCGACCCTGTGGCGCAGGTACGCCGGGCGCGGCCCGCTGGAGGCCGCCGTGGCCGCAGCCGTGCGGCCGCTGCGCAGGACCCGCACGTAGGGTCGATCCATGGAATCCGGGCTGCGGCGAGCGCTCGCCCGCGCCCGCGCGGGGAAGGCCCTCGACCTCGCCGAGGCCACGCAGCTGATGGCCGCCCGGGGCGGGGCGCTCGAGGAGCTGCTCGAGGTCGCCGGCCGGGTCCGCGACGCCGGGCTGGTCGACGCCGGCCGGCCCGGGGTCGTGACGTACTCCCGCAAGGTCTTCGTCCCGCTCACCCGGCTGTGCCGCGACCGCTGCCACTACTGCACCTTCGCGACCGTCCCGGGCCGGCTGCCCGCGCCGTTCCTGTCGATCGACGAGGTGCTCGACATCGCCCGCGCCGGCGCCGCTCTCGGCTGCAAGGAGGCGCTCTTCACCCTCGGCGACCGGCCGGAGGAACGGTGGAGCGCCGCGCGCGAGTGGCTCGACGAGGCGGGCTACGACAGCACCCTGGCCTACGTCCGCGCGTGCGCGATCGCGGTGCTGGAGGAGACCGGCCTGCTTCCCCACCTGAACCCGGGCGTCATGAGCTGGGCGGAGCTGCAGCGGCTCAAGCCGGTCGCCCCGTCGATGGGGATGATGCTCGAGACGACGGCTTCCGTGCCGGCGCACGAGGGCAGCCCCGACAAGGAGCCGGCCGTTCGCCTGCAGGTGCTGGAGGACGCCGGACGGCACGCGATCCCCTTCACCACAGGCCTTCTCGTGGGGATCGGCGAGACCCTGCAGGACCGGGCCGAGACGGTCTTCGCGATCCGCGCGGCGCACCGCCGGCACGGCCACGTGCAGGAGGTCATCGTCCAGAACTTCCGGGCCAAGGACGACACCGCCATGCGGTCGGCGCCGGACGCCTCGCTGGAGGAGTACGTCGCCGCGATCGCCGTCACCCGCCTGGTGATGGGGCCGCGGATGCGGGTGCAGGCGCCGCCGAACCTGGTCGACCTGGCCGAGACGGCGCTGCTGCTGCGGGCCGGCATCGACGACTGGGGCGGGGTCAGCCCGCTCACCCCCGACCACGTGAACCCCGAGCGGCCGTGGCCGCAGATCGACGCGCTGGCCCGGATGACGTCGGCCTCCGGCTTCGCGCTGCGCGAGCGGCTCACCGCCCACCCGCCCTACCTGGGCGAGCCCTGGCTCGACCCCCGGCTCGCCCCGCACGTCGCCGCCCTGGCGGCCGACGACGGGCTGGCGAACGACGTGCTGCCGAAGGGCCTGCCCTGGCAGGAGCCGGACGGCGGCCTCGTCTCGACCGGCCGCACCGACCTGCACGCCAGCGTGGACACCACCGGCCGCAGCGCCGACCGCCGCTCGGACTTCGACGACGTCTACGGCGACTGGGGCGCGCTGCAGGTGCCTGCGCAGCTGCCGCGCCTCGACCACGACGTGGCCGCCGCCCTGCGGGTCGCCCGGGACCGGCCCGCGTCGCTGACGGCAGAGCAGGCGCTCGCGCTCATCACCGCCGACGGCGTCGACCTGGAGGCGGTCTGCTCCCTCGCCGACGACGTCCGGCGCGACACCGTCGGCGACGAGGTCACCTTCGTGGTGAACCGGAACGTCAACTTCACCAACGTCTGCTACACCGGCTGCCGCTTCTGCGCCTTCGCGCAGCGACGGACCGACGCCGACGCCTACTCCCTGTCGCTCGAGGAGGTCGGCGCGCGGGCGGTCGAGGCCTGGGACGTGGGCGCCACCGAGATCTGCATGCAGGGCGGGATCGACCCGCAGCTGCCGGGATCGGCGTACCTCGACCTCGCCCGCGCGGTGAAGACCGCCGCGCCGGGGCTGCACCTGCACGCCTACAGCCCGATGGAGGTGGTCAACGGCGCGGCCCGGATGTCGCTGTCGATCCGCGACTTCCTGGTCGCCGCCCGCGAGGCCGGCGTCGACAGCCTGCCCGGGACGGCCGCGGAGATCCTGGACGACGACGTCCGCTGGGTGCTGACCAAGGGCAAGCTGCCGACGTCGCAGTGGATCGAGGTGGTCACGACCGCGCACGCGCTGGGGATCCCGACGACCAGCACGATGATGTACGGCCACGTCGACCAGCCGCAGCACTGGGTGGCGCACCTGCAGCTGCTGGCGCAGATCCAGTCGGAGACAGGCGGTTTCACCGAGTTCGTCCCGCTGCCCTTCGTCCACACGAGCGCGCCGATCTACCTCGCCGGCGTCGCCCGCCCGGGCCCGACCGCGCGCGACAACCGGGCGGTGCACGCCGTTGCCCGGCTGCTGCTGCACGGGCGGATCGACCACGTGCAGTGCTCGTGGGTGAAGCTCGGTCCGGAGCAGTGCGCCGACGTGCTCGCCGGCGGGGTCGACGACCTCGGCGGGACGCTCATGGAGGAGACGATCAGCCGCATGGCCGGCTCGTCGTACGGCTCCCGGCGCTCGGTCGAGGAGCTCGAGGCGATGGTGCTCGAGGCAGGCCGCACCCCCCGTCAGCGGACCACCACCTACGGCGTCGTGGACCCCGAGCGGCACGCGGCCGCACGGACCGAGAGGGTCTCGCTCCCGCTCGCCTGACCGACGAGGCACGCTCGCGCCGATACGCTGCGCCCACCTCGAGCCTGGGAGTCGTCCGTGAGCACCGCTGAACACCCCGATGCGCTGACACGTCGCATCGAGCAGCTGGCCGCGGCCTCGAGCGACGACCCGGAGGGCGAGGGCGCTGCCGTCGCCGCGCTCGTCGGCGCCCTGCGAGCCGAGATCGGCGCCGTACGAGCGGAGCTCGGCTCGCTGCGCTCCGAGACCGGAGCGGTCCGCAGCGACCTCGACGGCCTCGGCGGGAGGCTCACCGGATCGGTCGCGGCCAGCCGCAGCGAGACCGGCACCCTGGTCCGCCGCGTCGCGGAGCTCTCCGCCCGGGTCGACGGGGTCGGCGGTCGTGTCGACGACGTCCGCAACGGGCTGCCCAGCCTCACCCGCGAGCTGCGCGAGGGGCTGGAGACCGTCCCCGTGCGCACGGGGGAGCGGCTCGACGAGATGGCCGAGCGCCTCACCTCGACCGTCTCCGAGAAGGTCGACGGGGTCGCGCAGGACATCCGCGGCACCGTCGACGCCGCGCTCGCCCGCGAGGCGGAGACCGCCGCGGCGACGCAGAGCGCCCTCGACGACGCCCGCGGGGCGCTCGAGTCCCGGATCGCGATGCTCGAGGACGTCCTCGACGGGCTGAGCGAGCGGCTCGAGGCGCTCGCCCGCGACGGGGCCAGCACCACGACCGAGCGGCTGGAGACGCTGAACACCAGCGTGCGGGACCTCGACCGGCGCATCGCCGACGAGGGCCGGGACTCCGCCGAGCTGCTCGTCGGCCGCCTGCGCGACGTCACCGACAGCCGGCTGACCGAGATGGAGACGACGGTCTTCGACCGGCTCTCCGACGCGCTGCGGATCCGCAACGACGAGCTGCGCCGCGACGTGCTGGCCGCGCTGCAGGAGGCGCGCGCCGAGGCCGAGGAGAGCCGTACGGCCGTCACCGAGCTGGCCGCGACCGTCCGCAGCGCGCTCGACGGCTTCGGAGCCGTGCTGGACCGGTCGCTGTCCGGGCTCGGCGAGTCGGTCACCGGTGCTCTCGGCGAGGGCCGCGAGCAGACCCGCACCGAGCTCGACGAGCTGTCGCAGCGCTTCTCGACGTCGGTGGGGGCGCTGCGCAGCGACCTCGTCGCCCGCGACGACATCGCCGCCGGCCAGCTCGCCGGGATGCAGACCGCCGTCGAGTCGCGGATCGAGGCGGTGCGCTCGCAGGTCACCGCCGCGATGAGCACGCTGCGCGGCGACGTCGCGACCGAGATCGGCAGCCTGTCGCCGCGGCTCGAGGAGATGGCGGTCGCCGGTACCGCGACCGGGGAGTCGCTGCGCGAGCTGCGAGCCGACGTGCTGGCCACGGTCTCCGAGCTGCGCGACCGCGTGGTCGCGGTGAACGAGGAGAGCGTCGCGACGCTCCGCACGGCCATGGCCGAGACGCGTTCCGGGGTCGTCGAGGCGACCACGGCCCTGCGCGACGAGGTGCTGGCGCAGGTCGCCGAGCGGTACTCCGGGGTGGCCGAGCGACTGGCCGCGCTGGCCGCCGACGTCACCGGGAGCACGGCGGCCACGCGCGAGAGCACCGAGCGGGTCGCGGCGCTGGCCGAGGCCAGCGCCGAGGTGCGCCGCACGCTCGACACGCTGACCGAGACCGTCCGGACCACCACCGACGCCCTCCGCGACGACCTGGTGACCCGGTCCGACGAGCAGCTCTCCGAGCTCATCGAGCGGTTCGCCGGGCTGCGCGCGACGCTCGACGAGCGGGTGGGTGCGCTCGAGACGACCGTGCGCTCCCGGAACGCCGCCCTGGAGGCGACGGTCGGCGACAAGACGACCACGCTCGCGCAGGACGTCGCCGCGCGCGTCGCCGAGCTGGCGGAGCTGGTCGGCGACCGGACGACCCGGCTGGCCGACGACGTCACCTCGCTCGGCGGCGTGGTGTCGGCGAGCAAGGACAGCACCCGCGAGGCGGGGGAGCGGCTGCTCGGCCTGATGGACCTGGTCCGGCTCCAGCGCGAGGAGCTCGACGAGCGCCTGGACGTCGTGCGCGACGACGTCGTCGAGGCGACGCGCGACCTGCGGAAGGAGCTCCTGGACCGTACGAAGGAGCAGATCGCGGCGCTGACCGAGCGCCTGACGGTGCTCGACACCACGGTCGACGAGAGCTCGGCCGACGTCGTCGAGCGGCTCGAGGCGCTCGGCGCGACCGTGGCGGGGTCCACCAAGGCCGTCGAGCGGGCGACCGCCGGCGTGGCGCAGACCGGGGACGCCGCGGACTCGCTGGTCGAGGTCGTGGAGGGCTTCCGGTCGGAGTGGCCGACGCGGACCTTCGAGGTCGTGCAGGGCGCCAAGGCGGTCGCCGAGGCCGTCGTCGCCGACGTGCGCGCCGAGGTCGAGCGGCAGCTGGAGCTGGTGCGGTCCGAGCTCGACCGCGCCACGGAGGAGGTCGGGGTCGCCCGCGACGGGCTGCACTCCGGGACCGACCGGCTGTCCCGTGCGGCGAAGGTTCTGGTCGCCTACCTCGAGCAGCGCGACCGGCTGCTGGAGGCCGAGCGCGACAAGGTGCTGCACGACGTGCTCGACAGCTTCGCTGCCGGGCTGTCCTCGAAGGAGCGCACCGCGCTGGCCGGTCGGGTCGGCGACGCCGTCGCGCGCCGGCGGGACGCCCGGGACGCGGAGCGGTTCCGGTCGGCGGTCGGCACGCCGACCTCGCCGGTGACAGACGTCCCGGAGGAGCTGCTCAAGCTCGTGCCGGACGACGCCGCGGCAGCGGCAGCGGCGGCCCGTGAGGCGCGCGCCCGCAAGGCCGAGGCGTCGCGTCCGGTCGAGCCGCCGACGAAGACCCGGGGCTCGCTGGCGACCCCCGTCGCGCCGGCCAAGCGCCCGGCGAAGGTCGTGAGCGCAGCGCCGGTGAAGCGCGTGCCGACGCCGGAGGCCCCCGCTGCGC
>JAKFFB010000201.1:0-2073 GCA_036675425.1 Actinomycetales bacterium
AGCCTCGCCGAGCTCGACGAGCAGCTCGCCGGCGAGATCCAAGCCGAGCAGGCCCGCCTGGCGGCCGAGCTCGACCGCCAGCGGCGAGCCCGCGACGAGGCCGACGCCGCCGCAGCCGCTCGGGCCGCCCGCGCCGCCACGAAGGCGCCGGCACCCGCGGCTGGCGCTCCCCGGACCGCGGCGCCGGCCAGGCCGACGGGCCCGGCACCGCGCCCGCCCCGCACGATCGCCATCACCGGGTCCGGCAGCATCGTCTCCGTCGGCGGGATCCGGGTGCACAACAGCATCGCCGGCCGCCTCGGCGACCTCCTGGCGGCCGCCGATGCCGCCGGCATCTCGCTGGCCGGCGGCGGCTACCGCGACCCCGCCGGGCAGATCGCGGTGCGGCGGAGCAACTGCGGCACCAGCGACTACGCCATCTACCAGATGCCGGCCAGCAGCTGCAGCCCCCCGACAGCGCGGCCGGGCACGTCGATGCACGAGCAGGGCCTGGCCATCGACTTCACCCACGGCGGCCGGATCATCAGCTCCCGGTCGTCGGTCGCGTTCCAATGGCTCATCGCCAACGCCTCCCGCTACGGCCTGTACAACCTCCCGAGCGAGCCGTGGCACTGGTCGGTCAACGGGCGGTGACCAGCTCCCGTGGACCTCTGGCGAGAATGACGTCATGACACGACGACAGCTGGTCTCCTCGGGTGCAGCATGGGAGCCGATCGTGGGCTACTCCCGAGCAGTACGGGTCGGGTGCCACGTGTGCGTCGCCGGGACGACCGCGGCGCTCCCCGGAGGTGGCGCCGTCGGCGGAGACGACATCGGGTCCCAGGCCCGCGAGGCGCTGCGCAGGATCGCCATCGCGCTGGACGAAGCCGGCGCCAGCCTCCGTGACGTCGTGCGCACCCGGATGTTCGTCACCGACATCAGCCGCTGGGAGGAGGTCGGTCGAGCGCACGGCGAGGTGTTCGGCGACATCCGACCCGCCACCTCCATGGTCGAGGTCAGCCGGCTCATCGATCCGGCGCTGCTCGTCGAGATCGAGGCCGACGCCATCGTCCCCTGACCGGAGCAACCGGCCTCATCGCTGGTTCCGGTAGAACGTTGCCGCATGGTCATCAGCGGCGAGTCGGCGGTCGCGGACATCCAGGAGCGGCTGGACTCGCTGGGCTGGTACCACACCATCGACGTCGTGCCGGGGGCGACCACCAAGGGCTGGTTCGATCTCCGGCACGCACTCGGGGTCATGCCGTTCCCCGACGTGCGCGGCAAGCGCTGCCTCGACGTGGGGACGTGGGACGGCTTCTACGCCTACGAGATGGAGCGGCGTGGCGCGGCCGCGGTGGTGGCGATCGACGTCCCCGACCTGGCCGACGTCGACTACCCGCCCGAGATCCGGGCGCGTGAAGACTTCGACCCGAGCTGGTCCGACACGCAGCCCCGCCCCGCCGGCTTCCAGTTGCTGCACGAGATCCTCGACTCGAAGGTCGAGTGGCGGGCCGGGAACATCTACGACCTCGATCCCGAGGAGCTCGGCACCTTCGACGTGGTGGTCGTGGGCAGCCTCCTCGTCCACCTGCGCGACCCGGTGCGGGCGCTCGACGCGGTACGGCGGGTGACCCGCGGCGTGCTCCTCTCGACCGACTACCTGCACCCGCCGGTCAACCTGCTCGCGCGGCGGGGCCGGCCGCTCTTCGAGCTGCGCGGCGAGGGGAGCGACTTCCAGTGGTGGCTCGCCAGCGACGCCGGACTGCGCCAGCTGCTGCGCGTCGGCGGCTTCGAGATCGACGAGGCCTCCCCGTACTTCCTGCTTCGCCCGGGTCCAGTCGGCGCGCCGGGTGCGAGCTTCCAGGGGGTCCGCGGCCAGGTCAAGCGCCTGGCGAACCGCATCGTGACCGGCGACGCCACCGCAGGCGGCCACCTCCACCGGGCGTACCTCGCGCACCCGCGCTTCTGACCGTTGACGTGCTCGAACAGTCAGTGACGTGGGCGCGGAGGGACTCGAACCCCCGACATCTTCCTTGTAAGGGCGTTCAAGGCGGATCTCGGCGGACGTCCGCGAACAAGAGTCGCAGGTCAAGC
>JAKFFB010000216.1:0-2066 GCA_036675425.1 Actinomycetales bacterium
CCCGCCAAGGCGCGCACGATGGTCCGCGACCACCAGCTCGCCGCAGCCGTCCCCGCCCTGGTGCCGACGACCGGTGTGAAGCAGGGGATTCCGTCGCTGTTCATCGTTGACGGCGAGCCGGTCAAGGGCCTTCCGGGGCTGCTCACGGTGCTGCATGACAACGGTTTCGACGACCGTGAGTGCATCGCGTGGATCTTCCTGGACGCCGACCTGCCCGGCCGGCCGATCGACGCCCTGCGGGAGAACCGCGGCGCCGAGGTCAAGCGCCGCGCGCAGGCACTGCTGCTCTGACCCGATGGTGCAGATGCCGCAGATGAGCCGGCGGACCCGGCAGGTCGTCTCCACGGTCGCCACCGTCGCCCTGCTGCTGGCGGTCTGGTGGCTGCAGAACCGCGGCGCGGACGACGACACGAGGTCGCAGGGCCGGGATGACGCGTCCAGTTCGGCGTCGATGCCGGCCCAGGACCGCGACGGCTTCCGGTACGTCGCGGTCGACCAGTTGCCGCCCGAGGCGGCCGAGACGCTCGAACTGATCGACGACGGTGGCCCGTACCCCCATCCGGGCAAGGACGGGTCGACCTTCGGCAACTTCGAGGGCGTCCTCCCGGACCGGCAGCGGGGTTACTACGCGGAGTACACCGTGGAGACGCCCGGGCTCTCGCACCGGGGCGCGCGGCGGATCATCGCCGGCGACGGGGGAGAGTTCTACTGGACCGAGGACCACTACGAATCCTTCGAGAGGATCTGGAGATGAGGTCGAGATGAGCGGACTGGCAGCCGTCCTCGCCGGTCGGCACGCCCCGGGCGTGCATCGCTGGGAATCCGGCCTCGACGTCGCCGATGTGCGGCACGCAGTGGAGCACGCCGGCTGGACCTTCGGGTACGTCGACGGCGCGGGCCTGGAGAGGCGCGCCGATGTGCTGCGTGCGATCGGGGAGGCCCTCGCGTTCCCGCCGCACTACGGCACGAACCTCGACGCCCTCAACGACTGCCTGCGCGACCTGCCCGGCTCGACGGTCCTCCTGTGGGACGCGTGGTCCGGTTTCGCCCGCGGCGTGCCGGCCGACTTCGCCCGGGTGACCCGGGTGCTGGGCGGGCGGGACGAGAACGACCCCGTGCTGCAGGTCCTGTTGCGTGGACCCGGCCCGGAGGACGTCGTACCGCTCCTCGAGTAGCCCGTTGGGCGAGGAGGTCGCTCAGCGACCGTCTCGAGACCCGGGTCAGTGCGCGCGACTGGTCGCCGCAGCGGCCAGTTGCCGCAGCACCACGCAGGCGTCGGCGTTCCAGCCGCCCGTGGCCTGGCCGGCGTCGAGCGCTGCCACGGCCCGGGTGGTGAGGTCCTCGATCATCGACTCGACCTGCTCGCGCGCCCCGCACCCGTCGATGACGGTGCGCAGTTCGGCGACCTCGGCCTCGGTCAGGGCCGTGCCGAGCGCTGCATCCAGACGAGCAGCGTCGGCAGGCGAAGCAGCGTCGAGCGCCAGCGCGACCAGTACCGTCCGCTTGCCCTCGACCAGGTCGTCGCCCGCCGGCTTGCCCGTGGTGGCCGGGTCACCGAAGACGCCGAGCAGGTCGTCGCGCAACTGGAACGCCTCGCCGAGCGGCAGGCCGAACGCGGTCAGCAGGTCGAGGGTCGCGGCGTCGGCCCCGGCGAGCGCGGCACCGACGTGCAGCGGGCGTTCGATGGAGTACTTCGCGGACTTGTAGCGCAGCACCGTCATCGCCTGCTCGACGCTGGCGTGGCCACGCGCCTGGACGGACACGTCGAGGAACTGGCCGGCGATCACTTCGGAGCGGCACAGGTCGAACACGTCGAGCGCCGGACCGACGCGGTCCCGGTCCAGGCCGCAGCGACGCAGCAGTTCGTCGGCCCACGAGAGCAACAGGTCGCCCAGCAGGATGGCTGCCGCAGCGCCGTACTGCTCCGCGTCACCACGCCATCCGTCCGCGCGGTGCTCGGCCTCGAAGCCGCGGTGCGTCGCGGGACGTCCCCGCCGGGTGTCGGAGGCGTCCATCAGGTCGTCGTGCACGAGGGCGCTCGCGTGCAGCAACTCGAGCGAGGCGGA
>JAKFFB010000259.1:0-50490 GCA_036675425.1 Actinomycetales bacterium
GGCCGGCTGGGCAGCGGCGCGCTGCGGGGCCAGGGCGGCCGCCGGCGCGGCGCCGCTGCCGCGCAGCTCGGTCGGCACGAGCGCCGGGACGGTCCGGCCGAGGCCCTCGAAGCGGTAGACGTCGAAGCCGCGCCCCAGGTCGTTGCCGTAGCCGAAGAAGGAGCCGTCCGCGGCGATCGCGTTGGTCTTGAACGACCAGGTGTTGGAGTCGGTGAAGACGTACTTCCCGATCTCCTTGATGCCGCCCTGCGTCCCGCGCAGCACGGTCAACGGGTTGCCGTCGGCCTCGGCCAGCCCGGCGACGTCCAGCACCCGCACGCCCTGGTCGTACCAGGCCACGGTGATCAGGCCCTGCTCGGAGTGCATCCGGAAGACGTGGGCGGTGCAGGTGGCCGTGGAGGGCTTGGCCTCGGCGATGAACCAGGTCGCGACCTTCTCGGGCGAGCTCTCCAGGTCACCGGTGATGTCGTAGAAGTGCAGACCACCACCGGGGCAGTTGGTGCCGGTGGCCGCGCCGGCCTGCTCGTCGGAGATGACGAGGAAGGTCCGCTTGCTGCCGTCGGCGCGCGTCAGCGTGATCGGGTCCGCGCCGTGGCTGACCTGCACGGTGGGGTCGATGATCTGGCTGATCTGCTCGGGGTTCTCGGGGTCGCTGGTGTCCAGGATCAGCGTCTGTGACAGGGCGGCGCTGTAGGCGCGCGTGCCGTCGGCGCTGAAGGTGATGTCGTGGCTCTCCGAGCCCAGCGAGGCCGGCACGAACGGGATGCCGTACTCCTGCACCAGCCTCGGCTTGGTCGGGTCGGCGATGTCGTAGATGACGATCGTCGGGTCGGTGCTGGTGATGAGGTCGGAGTTGCTGTTGTAGAGGTAGCGGCCGGACGGGTGCACCGTCATGTTGTGCGACCCGCGGGCGACCTTGGCGAAGCCGAGCGAGGTGGGCTTGGCCGGGTCGGTGACGTCGACGATGACGGTGCCGGCGTCCGTGGCGGTCAGCCCCAGGTCCTTGGCGCACTGCGACTCGACGCCCACCGTGCCGTAGGTGCTGTCGGCGGTGTAGGTCGCCAGCACGCGGTCGCCCTGCCGGAAGACCTGGATGTCGCCCTGGGTGATGGCGCAGTCGAAGACGGCGACCTTCTTGGGCGCGGTCGGCGTCGTGATGTCGATGATGTGCATGCCCTTGCGCAGCGTGCCGGCGAAGGCGTAGTCGCGCCCGCCGATCCGGCCGAACTCGATGTCGGAGCCGGAGGAGCCGCCGCCCTCGACGTGCTCGAGGTTCGCGATCGCCGTCATCTTCTCACCGACGCCCTCGGCCTCGGGGACGAGGACGTCCTTCATCACGACCTTGTCGAGGTCACCGCCGCCGTGCGCGAGCGCAGGAGCAGCGGGGGCGGCCAGCGCCAGCGCCAGCGCGGCACAGGGAACGGTCAGGGTGCGCAGTCGCACGGGTCGACCTCCAGGTCGGGAAGCAGGCATCTAGGGACAACCTTCGCCGCCGGCGCTCCACCTCCTGCACGCAGCAGGATCCGGAGCGCGCGTGGCGAAGAAGCCCGCATGCGCCTCCGGACCCTGCTGCCCCTCGCCGTCTCCGCCCTGCTGATCGCCCCGCTCGGAGCGACCGCCGCGCCCGCGCCTGTCGCCTTCCCCGAAGAAGCCGGCACGCAGGGCACGCCCGCCGCGGGCACCGGTGTCGACCTCACCCCGGTCTCCAACTGGTCCTACAAGGGCGGGACCGACCTCGAGTTCGTCACGATCAAGAAGCGCGACTACGCGGTCGCCCCGTCCGAGACGGTCACCGGCGGGATCGGCGCGCTGCGCATCTTCGACCTCACCGCCAACCCGGCCAAGCCGAAGCTGGTCGGCTTCCTGCCCTGCGACGTGACGCAGAACGACGTGCAGATCGACGGCACGACGGTCTTCATGGGCGTCGACGGCGGCACCTCCGGCGACGCCGACTGCTTCGCCCGCCTCGGCATCGAGCCGGCGCTCGGCGTGCTCGCCGTCGACATCAGCAACCCGGCCAAGCCGACCCCCAAGGGCTTCGCGCCGATCGCCTACGGCGCTCACAACACGACGCTGCACCCGAGCGGCGACTACCTCTACGTCTCCGACTCCGAGCTCACCCCGAAGCCGAGCGACGCTCCCGGCTCGCAGCTCGGCCGCATCAACGTCCTCGACGTGCGCAACCTCAAGGCCATCAAGGCGGTCTTCACCCTCCCGCTGCCGACCGGCCTGTCCAGCCACGACATCGACTTCAACGCCAAGGGCGACCGCGCCTACAGCGCCGCGATCACCCAGACGCTGATCCTCGACACCAGCACGCCCGCCGAGCCGTCGATCCTCACCACGATCCTCGACCCGGCCATCAACATCAGCCACGGCGCGGACCTCAGCCCGGACGAGACGCACCTCTACGTCACGGACGAGCAGGCCGGTGCGGCCGCGAACGGCGTCTGCAACGTCGGCGGCGTGCACGTCTACGACGTCACCAACGAGACCGTCCCGGTCAAGACCGGCTACTACGCCTTCTCGCCGGTCGACTCGCTGACCTCCACGACCAACAGCGGCAACGTCACCTGCACCGCGCACGTCCTCGACTACGGCCCCACCGGCAAGACCTTCTCGAACGCCGGCTACGCCGCCGGCGTCCGGATCGTCGACATCACCAGCCGTGTCGGCATCCCGGCCGACGTCGCGTCCTTCACGCCGGTCGACGCCGACACGTGGAGCGCCAAGCAGTACAAGAACCCGAAGTACCTCTACGCCAACGACCTGGCCCGCGGCTTCGACGTCTACGAGTACGTCGAGGGCAAGGGCGCGGTCGACACCCGCACGCCCAAGCAGATCCAGTACGGCATCACCCGGGTCGGCGCGACCACCTTCATGGACGGCGCCTGGTGCGCGGACCCGAGCGGCGCCCTCGGCCTGCTCGAGGGCCACCACCTGAGCTAGCGCTCCAGCAGTCCCCCGACGACGCCGGCCGCCCTCGAGGCGCCGGCGTCGTCGACGTCCAGGTGGGTCACGAGCCGGATCGTGCGCGGGCCGACCACCGACACCAGCACGCCCTGCTCGCGGGCGGCAGCGGCGAGCGCGAGCGCGTCGTCGACCTGCACCGGGACGATGTTCGTCTCGACCGGGCCGACGCCGAGCGCGTCGGCGATGAGCTGTGCCCGCCGGTGGTCGTCGGCCAGTCGCGCGACGTGGTGCTCCAGGGCGTACGACCCCGCTGCCGCCAGCACCCCTGCCTGCCGCATCCCGCCGCCGAGGCGCTTGCGCAGCACCCGCGCCTGCGCGGCCCGGGTCGCGTCGGTGACGACCAGCGACCCGACCGGCGCCCCGAGGCCCTTGCTCAGGCAGACGCTCAGCGTGTCGAAGAGCCGGCCGTACTCCTCGAGGGCCGTGCCCGACGCGACCGCGGCGTTCCAGATCCGCGCGCCGTCGCAGTGCATCGCCACCCCGACAGCAGCGGTGACCTCGCGCAGCCGCCGCAGCACCGCCAGCGGGTGCACCGCTCCCCCGCCCCGGTTGTGGGTCTGCTCGACGCTCACCGCGGAGGTCGCCACCGTGCCCCAGCCGGGCGGTCGCAGGAACGCCTCGACCGCGTCGGGGTCGAGCAGTCCGCCGGCCAGCGTGCGGGTCTGGATGCCGCCGTGCTGGGCCGCGGCCCCGTGCTCGTAGGTCACGACGTGGGAGTCGGCGTCGCAGACCAGCTCCTCCGCAGGCGGCACCACCAGCCGCAGGCAGATCTGGTTGCCCATGGTCCCGCTCGGCACGAAGACGGCGGCGTCGTGGCCGAAGAGGTCGGCGACCTGCTCCTCGAGCCGGTTGACCGACGGGTCCTCGCCGTAGACGTCGTCGCCGACCTCGGCAGCGGCCATCGCGGCCCGCATCGCCTCGGTGGGGCGGGTGAGCGTGTCGCTGCGCAGATCGACCAGGGTCACGACCTCTAGGCTAGGAGCCGTGGCAGAGCTGACCCGGGCGGCCGGTGTCCCGACCGGGGTCGCCGCCGAGGACCTCGTCGCCGCCATCCGCGTCCACGCCGACCGCGTCCACGACGCGGTCCGCCGGATCGGCTGCGACGCCGACGCCGCGGTGCAGGTCGTCGAGGAGAGCGCCGTCGACCTGGTCGAGGTGGTCGCCGCGCGCCCGGAGACCGTCGACGACGCGGTCGGCTGGTGGTTCGCGCGGGCCCGAGCGCTCGGCCGTCGCGTCGCGACCCGCAGCGCCGACCTCCCGCTGGGCGGTGGCGTGCTGTCGGCCGACGAGGACCAGCAGGTGCTGGCCGAGGCGCTCGACGAGCTGCCCGAGCGCGAGCGGGTCGCCCTGCTGCTGCGCGACTCCTACGACCTGCCCGCCACCTCGGTCGGCGCGGCGCTCGGCACCGACGAGCAGGGCGCGATGGAGCTCGTCGGCCGGGCCCGGCTGGCCTTCCTGCCGCTGGTCGACGACGAGCCGGCGCCGCCCGTGCCCGCCCATCAGGCCGACCTCGGCGCGCTGGCCCGGATCGGCGAGGGCGGTCCGGTGGCCGCCCGCGACGCGACGGTCCGCCGGCACGCCCTGTCCTGCGAGGCCTGCCGCGAGCTCACCGACGGCCAGCAGCGGGCGCACCAGCTGCTCAGCGGCCTGACTGTCATCGCGCTGCCCGAGGCCGACCGCGTCGGCGTGCTCAGCCGGGTCGAGGACTCGGCCTACGCCGCGCTGCCCTCCGCCGCGGCGCTCGTCGCCTACGACGAGGAGGAGGAGTACTGGGACGACGACGAGGAGCCGCGGCTGCTCTCGCCGCTGCTGGTGATGCTCGCGCTGGTCGTCGCCGGGATGCTCGGCCTGGGTCTCGGCATCCTGCTCAGCCGCACCGGCGGTGTCGGCGCGCTGCTCGGCGACACCGGCCGGGCCGCGGAGGACGTGCAGCTGCTGCAGCCGCCGTCCCGGGCACCGCAGGTCCTCATCAGCCCGCCGGTGGTGCAGGCGCCCGCTCCGCAGACCTCGGTCTTCGTGATCCAGCCCTCGCCGTCCCCGTCGCCCACGGCATCGCCCTCGCCGGCTCCCGCCGTCGACCCGCTCACGCTCACCGTCGACCCCAGCTCGGGCCCGAACGGCGCGACGCTCACCGTCAACGGCACCGGCTGGACGCCCGGCGGCGAGGTGCTCCTCGAGTACCTCGACCCGACCGGCACGCCCACCGGCTCCCGGTCGGTCGTCGTGGCCGACGCCCGCGGGCGCTTCACCGGCGAGATCACCGCCCAGGACCCGAACAACCTGCCCGGACGGCACACGGTCCGCGCGACCGACGGCGCCCAGACCGCCGAGGCGTCGTACGACGCGACCGCCTGACGCTCAGCGCCCCCACTTTCGCTGATCATCCGCAGCATCGCCGTCCTCAGCGCGTCTACGCGCCCCTGACGACGGGGATCCTGCGGATGATCAACGGGGTCTAGCGGTCCCGGCGGGCCTGGAGCATCTCGGCGACGAGGAAGGCCAGCTCGAGCGCCTGGCTGGTGTTGAGGCGCGGGTCGCAGGCAGTCTCGTAGCGACCGGCCAGGTCGGCGTCGGTGAGCTGCTGCGCGCCGCCCAGGCACTCGGTCACGTCGTCGCCGGAGAGCTCGACGTGGACGCCGCCGGCCCACGAGCCGAGCTCGGCGTGCACCTCGAAGAAGCCGCGCACCTCGTCCATGACGTCGTCGAAGTGGCGCGTCTTGTAGCCGCTCGGGGTCTCGGTGGTGTTGCCGTGCATCGGGTCGCACTCCCAGACGACCGACCGCGGGCCGCGCGCCCGCTCGACCGCCTCGACGATCGGCGGCAGCACGTCGCGCACCTTGCCCGCACCCATCCGCGTGATGAGGGTGAGCCGGCCGGGCAGCGCGTCGGGGTCGAGCCGCTCGCACAGCGCGACCGCGGTGCTCGGGTCGACCGACGGCCCGAGCTTCACCCCGATCGGGTTCGCGAGGCGCGAGAGGAAGTCGACGTGCGCCCCGTCGAGATCACGGGTGCGCTCGCCGATCCAGACCATGTGCGCGGAGAGGTCGTACGGCACGCCGTGCGCGTCGGGCCGCGTCAGCGCCCGCTCGTACTCCAGCAGCAGCGCCTCGTGGCTCGCGTAGAGCTCGACGCCGTGCGTCTGGGGGGTGCCCTCGATGTCGAGGCCGCAGGCGCGCATGAAGGCCAGCGCGCGCTCGATGTCCTTGGCCAGCTCCTCGTACCGGTCGCCCGCCGGGCTGTTGCGCACGAACGCGGTGTTCCAGTCGTGCACTGCCGCGAGGTCGGCGCTGCCGTCGGTGGCCATCGCCCGCATGAAGTTCATCGTCGCCGCGCTGTTGGCGTAGGCGCGGATCATCCGGGTGGGGTCCGGCACCCGGTCGCCGTGCAGGTCGTTGACGGCGTCGCCGCGGTAGGACGGCAGGCCCGTCGCGGCCTCGATGTCGGAGCTGCGCGGCTTCGCGTACTGCCCCGCCAGCCGGCCGACCTTCACCACGGGGACGCTCGCGCCGTACGTCAGGACGACGGCCATCTGCAGCAGCGTGCGCACCTTGCCGCGGATGCCCTCGGCGGTGTTGGCGTCGAAGGTCTCGGCGCAGTCGCCGCCCTGCAGCAGGAACGCCTCGCCGCGCGCGACCGCCGCGAGCCGCTCGCGGAGCAGGTCGCACTCCCCCGGCTGCACCAGCGGCGGGACCTGGGTGAGCGTGTCGTAGACGGTCGCGAGCGCGGCCTTGTCCGGCCAGGAGGGCTGCTGCAGCGCCGGCAGGTCGCGCCAGCGGTCAAGGCCGGGGTCGAGCGTCGAGGTCACCCGATCAAGGCTAGCCGCGGTGCCCGTTGCGTCATGCTCAGAGGAGCACCGCACGCGGGGCGCAGCATGACGCAAGGGGTCAGCCGAAGAAGACCTCGGCCTCCTCGTAGCGCTCCACCGGGACCGTCTTGAGCTCGCGGGTCGCGTCCTCGAGCGGCACCCGGACGATGTCGGTGCCGCGCAGGGCGACCATCACCCCGCTGTCGCCCTCGTGGACCGCGTCCGCCGCAGCGAGGCCGAAGCGGGTGGCGAGCACGCGGTCGTACGCCGTGGGCGTCCCGCCGCGCTGGACGTGCCCGAGCACGGTCTGCCGGGACTCGTAGCCGGTGCGGGCCTGGATCTCGCGCTCGAGCACCTGGCCGATCCCGCCGAGCCGCACGTGGCCGAAGGAGTCGAGCTCCCCCGTCTGCAGCTCGATGGTGCCCTCGGCCGGCTGCGCCCCCTCCGCCACCACGATGATCGGCGCGAACTGCCGCGCGAAGCGGGCCTCGACGTAGGCGCAGACCTTGTCGATGTCGAACGGCCGCTCGGGGATGAGGATGACGTTGGCGCCGCCGGCCATGCCGGAGTGCAGCGCGATCCAGCCCGCGTGCCGGCCCATCACCTCGACGATGAGCGCCCGGTGGTGCGACTCGGCGGTGGTGTGCAGCCGGTCGATGGCGTCGACGGCGATCTGCACCGCGGTGTCGAAGCCGAAGGTGTAGTCAGTGGCGCCGAGGTCGTTGTCGATCGTCTTCGGCACGCCGACGACGTTCAGCCCGGCGGCGGCCAGCTGGGTCGCGACGCCGAGGGTGTCCTCCCCACCGATCGCGATGAGCGCGTCGACGCCGAGCTCCTCGAGGTTGCGGCGGACCTTCTCGACGCCGTCCTCGACCTTCATGACGTTGGTGCGGCTGCTGCCGAGGATCGTCCCGCCGCGCGGCAGGATGCCGCGGGTCGCCTGCACGTCGAGCGGCATGGTGACCTTCTCGAGCGGCCCGCGCCAGCCGTCGCGGAAGCCCACGAACTCGTGCCCGTGCACCTCCACGCCGCGCCGGACGACCGCCCGGATCACCGCGTTGAGCCCGGGGCAGTCGCCCCCGCCGGTCAGGACACCGATCCGCACAGCCGCCTCCAGGGAATCGTCGTGCGGCGACCCTAGCGGCGCGCTCCAGTCGGGCCGCCCGCGCGCCGATCTCCCCGAGGTGCGTCCCTCCGGCCGTCTCGCGGTGACCGCTGCCCTCGTGGCGGCGCTGCTCGGCGTCCCCGCGGTCGGCACCTCCGCCGAGCCGGCTCCGGACCTGGCCACGCTGCAGGCGCAGCTGGCCGAGGCCACGGCCCGCGCCGACGCCCTCGGGCTCGCTCTGGAGCGAGCCGCCGCCGCCGACGGCGGGCTCCGCGTGGCGATGGAGCGGCTCGCGGACGCGCGCGACGAGGCGCAGGCCGTCCTGGACGCCCGCGTCCGGCAGGTCTGGATCTCGCGCAAGCCCGACCCGATGAGCTGGGTCGACGGGCTGGGCAGCCCGGCGCTGCGGCGCATCGCGGCCCGCGGCGCGGAGGCCTCGGTCCGGGTCGACCGCGAGCTGATCGACGCGGTCTCCGCGCAGAGCGACACCGCCCGGGCGCTGCGCCGGCAGGCCGAGGCGCACCGGGAGAAGCTCCGGGCCCAGGCGCTCGAGGCCCTCGAGGCCCAGGACGAGGCCCGCCGGCTGCTGGCCCGCGCGGAGAGGGCTCTCGCCGAGCAGGCCGCCGCCGAGGCCGAGAAGGCGGCTGCCGCTGCCGCCCTCGCCGCCGTCCGGGCCACCCTCGACAGCGCCTCCGCCACCGTCACCCGCGCCCTCACGCCCGCCCAGACCCGGCGCAGCCTGCGGGCGCAGGCCGCCGAGGCCCCCGTCGTGGCCCTGGTCGAGGCGGCCGGCTCGGGCTACCCCCGCGGCTACGCCCCGACCGGGCAGGTGCTCGCGGGCGTCGCCTCCTGGTACGGCCCCGGCTTCGTGGGCAGCCCGACCGCCAGCGGCTCGCCGTACGACCCGGAGCGGCTCACCTGCGCGCACAAGTCCCTGCCGCTCGGCACCGTCGTCCGCGTCTCCGCGAACGGCCGCGCGGTGTCCTGCCTGGTGAACGACCGCGGGCCCTACATCGAGCCGCGGGTCCTCGACATGTCTCGCGCCGGCTCGCGCATGCTCGGCTTCGACGGCCTGGCGAACGTGGTGATCGAGGTGCTCGCTCCGCAGTAGGGTCCGGCCGTGCTGACCGGTGAGCGGGTGGTCCTGCGGCCCTTCACGGCCGACGACGTCGAGCCGCTGTGGCGGGCCAAGCTCGACCCGCGGAAGTGGGCGCAGACCAGCGCCGACCCGCTGCGGCCGGTCACGCTCGAGGAGCACAAGGCGCGCTACGCCGAGCCGTCGAAGGACTCCAGCGCGCAGTTCGCGGTGGACGTCGACGGGGCGCTCATCGGCCGGGCGCTGCTGTTCCACGTCGACGACCTGGCGCGCAACGCCGAGGTCGGCCTCGCGCTGCTGCCCGAGCACCAGGGCAAGGGCTACGGCAAGGACGTGCTGCGGGTGCTGCTGGCCTACGGCTTCCGGTCCCGCAACCTGCACCGGATCCACCTGCAGACGCTGTCGTCCAACGAGGCCGGTCTGCGCTGCTACCGCGCGGTCGGGTTCGTCGAGGAGGGCCGGCAGCGCGAGCACGCGTGGGTCGAGGGGGCGTACGAGGACATGGTCCTGATGTCGGTGCTGCGCAGCGAGTGGCTCGCTCAGACGTCGAGCCCGAGCCGGTAGGCCTTCTCCGCCAGCGCCTCCCAGCGCAGCCTGCAGTGGCGGGCGTCGTCGAGCGCGTGGTGCAGCCCCTCGGCCTGCACCGGCAGCGGCGGCCGGCCGAGGTGCTCCCACAGCTGGCGCACGTCCAGCGTGAAGCGCGGGATGGTCCGCGGCAGGTCCGGCATCGACCCCCAGAGCTGGCAGAGGGCGACGTGGTCGTACGCGCCGTACCAGGCCCAGAGGACGGGATCCGGCCCGAGGAACTCGAGCAGGGCCTCCCGCAGCGCCTCCCGCGGCATCCACGCCGGGTCCCCCGGCGGTGGCAGCTGCGGGAGGACGTTCGCCTTCACCCACGGGTGCGCCGCGTCGGGGTCGAACTCCGTCGAGACGGCGTAGAACTCGCGGCCGTCCTCGGCGACCGCCCCCAGCGACACCAGCCCGATGTCGGGCGCGGTGGTGGAGAACTCGGCGTCGTACCAGACCCTCATGGGGAGCGAGTGTGCCCTGGCTCGCGTTTAGGGCCGGGCTGAGCGAGAACGATCACTGGCAGTCGAGGACGAGGGGGCTCCATCGTGTGCGGGCTCAGCGGTGAGATCCGCCGTGACGGACGGACCGCCGACGTCGCTGCCGTGGCGCGGATGACCGCGACGATGGGCGACCGCGGGCCCGACGGCTCCGGTGTCTGGTCCGCCGGTCCCGTCGCGCTCGGCCACCGGCGGCTGAAGGTCATCGACCTGTCCGAGCACGCCGCCCAGCCGATGGTCGACGCCCAGCTCGGGCTCACCGGCGTCTTCAACGGGATGATCTACAACTACCCCCAGCTGCGGCACGAGCTCGAGTCACTGGGACACGTCTTCTTCTCGCACGGCGACACCGAGGTCATCCTCAAGGCCTACGCGCAGTGGGGCGAGGGCTTCGTCGACCGGCTGCTCGGGATGTTCGCCGTCGTGATCGTCGAGCGCGACACCGGCAGGGTCGTGATGGCCCGTGACCGGCTCGGCATCAAGCCGCTCTACCTCGCCGAGGTCGACGGCGCGCTGCGCTTCGCCAGCACCCTGCCGGCGCTGCTCGCCGGCGGCGGGATCGACACGACGATCGACCGGGTCGCGCTGCACCACTACCTGTCGTTCCACTCCGTGGTGCCGGCCCCGCACACGATCCTGCAGGGCGTCCGCAAGCTGCCTCCGGCGACGATTCGGGTGATCGAGCCGGACGGCGCCGACCGGGAGCGCCGCTACTGGTCGCCGCCCTACACCCGCGGCCCGGCCAAGGCCGCCTGGTCCGCCGAGGAGTGGGAGGAGGCGGTCCTCGACGCGCTCCGTCTCGCGGTGAAGCGGCGGATGGTCTCCGACGTGGAGGTGGGTGTCCTGCTGTCGGGGGGCGTCGACTCCTCCCTGGTGGTGGGCCTTCTCGCCGAGCAGGGCCAGCACGGGCTGCGCACCTTCAGCATCGGCTTCGAGGCGGTCGGCGGTCGCAGCGGCGACGAGTTCGTCTACTCCGACCTGGTGGCCGAGCGCTTCGGCACCAACCACATGAAGATGCTCGTGACCCCCGACCGGGTGCTCCCCGCGCTCGACCGCGCGGTGGCCGCGATGAGCGAGCCGATGGTCAGCCACGACGTCGTGGCCTTCTACCTCCTCTCGGAGGAGGTCTCGAGGCACGTCAAGGTCGTGCAGTCCGGGCAGGGCGCCGACGAGGTCTTCGCGGGCTACCACTGGTACCCCCCGATGCTCGGCACCGACGACCCGGTCTCCACCTACCGGCAGGCGTTCTTCGACCGCGACAGCGCGGGCGTCAAGGCGCTGCTGCAGGCGGAGTGGCACGCCGAGCGCGACGAGAGCCTGCGCTTCGTCGAGGAGCACTTCGCCCGCGAGGGCGCCGACACGCCCCTCGACAAGGCGCTCCGCCTCGACACCGAGATCATGCTCGTCGACGACCCCGTCAAGCGCGTCGACAACACCACGATGTCCTTCGGCCTGGAGGCACGCGTGCCGTTCCTCGACCACGAGCTGGTCGAGCTGGCCGCGCAGTGCCCGCCCGAGCTGAAGACCGCGCACGGCGGCAAGGGCGTGCTCAAGCAGGCGGCCCGCAGGGTGATCCCGAGCGAGGTCATCGACCGGCCCAAGGGCTACTTCCCGGTGCCCGCGCTCACCCACCTGGAGGGCGGGTTCCTCGAGCGCGTACGGGAGGCGCTCACGGCCCCCGCCGCCAAGGAGCGCGGGCTGTTCCGGCCGGAGGTCGTCGACCGGATGCTCGCCGACCCGAACGCGAACCTCACGCCCCTGGGCGGCAACCCGCTGTGGCAGCTCGCCCTGCTGGAGATGTGGCTGCAGGGCCTGGACCTGTGACCGACCGTCCCGCGACCTCTGCCACCGGTGCCTTCAGCACCCGCTGGCACCGGCTCTCGGACGACCTCCCGGAGGGCGTGCGGGCCGACGTGGTGCTCGAGTGCGGCTGGGGCCGGATCGTCTTCGGCCAGACGTTCACCTCCGCGGAGCGGCTGCGCGCCGCCCTGCGCGGCGAGGAGAGCGGCCAGCGCGACATCTGCATCTACCCCCGCGAGCCGCACGTGCTGGTGGCGCAGTCGCCGTACGAGCTGTTCCTGGACCCCTCGCACACCTACCGGCTGGACATCTCCTCCTACCGCCCGGGGCGCACCAGCGCGGCGATCGTGCGGCCGCTCTCCGGCGAGGACGACGTGGCCGCGATGAACGCCGTCTACGGCACCGCCGGCATGCTGCGCGCCGACCCCCGGCTGGTGCTCGACAACGCGCAGGACCCGGTCTTCACCTACCTGGTGGCCGAGGAGCCGGGCACCGGTCGGGTCGTCGGGACCGTCACCGGCGTCGACCACGTCGCGGCGTTCGGCGACCCCGAGGGCGGCACCAGCCTGTGGTGCCTCGCCGTCGACCCGCAGAGCCGGCTGGCCGGCGTCGGCGAGCACCTGACCCGCGCCCTGGCGGAGCACTACCGCGCGCAGGGACGGGCGTACGTCGACCTCACGGTATTGCACGACAACCGCAAGGCGATCGGGCTCTACGAGCGGGTCGGGTTCGTCCGCGTCCCCGTGCTGTCGCTCAAGCGCAAGAACACCATCAACGAGCGGCTGTTCGTCGCTCCGCCCTCGGAGCAGTACCGCGCGCTCAACCCCTATGCCCGGATCGTCGCGGACGAGGCGCGCCGGCGCGGCATCAACGTCGAGGTGCTCGACCCCGAGTGGGGCGAGCTGCGGCTGACCCACGGCGCGCACAGCATCGTCACCCGCGAGTCGCTGTCGGAGCTCACGACGGCGGTCGCGATGTCGCGCTGCGACGACAAGCGCGTGACCCGGCGGATCTGCGAACGGGCCGGCATCGCCGTGCCGCGCGGGCGGACGGCCGGAGACGCCGAGGCGGATGCCGCCTTCCTCGCCGAGGTCGGCGAGGTCGTCGTGAAGCCCGCCCGGGGCGAGCAGGGCAAGGGCATCACCGTCGGCGTGCGCGACGCCGAGACCCTCACCCGCGCAGTCGATCTCGCCCGGCAGCACTGCCCGGTCGTGCTGCTCGAGGAGCTGGTCAGCGGGCAGGACCTGCGGGTCGTCGTCATCAACCACGAGGTCGTCGCGGCGGCCGTGCGCAAGCCCGCCTCGGTCATCGGGGACGGCGAGCACGCGGTGTCGCAGCTGATCGAGCAGCAGAGCCGCCGGCGAGCAGCCGCGACCGACGGCGAGTCGACGATCCCGATGGACGACGGCACGGTCGACACGGTCCGCGCGCACGGCTTCGCGATGGACGACGTGCTGCCGGTCGGCCAGGAGCTGGAGGTCCGCCGGACGGCCAACCTGCACACGGGTGGCACGATCCACGACGTGACCGCCCAGCTGCACCCGGCTCTCGTCAACGCCTCCGTGCGCGCCAGCCGCGCCCTCGACATCCCCGTGACAGGACTGGACTTCATCGTCCCCGACGTCGGAGGACCCGACCACGTGCTCATCGAGGCGAACGAGCGACCCGGGCTCGCCAACCACTCGCCCCAGCCCACCGCCGAGCGCTTCATCGACCTGCTCTTCCCGGAGACCGCCCTGTGAGCACTCCCCCCGGCGGCGTCAGCGAGGCCGTCGTCCGCAAGCTCCCCATCGACATGGCGTACGTCGAGGAGGTCCTCATCCACCTCCTCCGCACGCCCAGCCCGACCGGGCGCACCGACGAGGTGGTGCAGTACATCGGCGAGCTGCTCATGGACCTCGGCATGGAGCTGACGGTCACCCGGCGCGGGCTGCTCAACGCCACGCTGCCGGGGCGTCGCACCCGGCCTGACCGCGCGATCGCCGTGCACGCCGACACGATCGGCTGCATGGTGACCCGCCTCAAGGACAACGGGCGGCTCGAGGTGACGCCGCTCGGCACGCACAGCGCGCGCTTCGCCGAGGGCGCCCACGTCACGATCTTCACCGACAACGACGTGACCCACACCGGCACGGTGCTGCCGCTCAAGAGCAGCGGCCACCAGTACGGCGACGAGGTCGACACGCAGGGCGTCGGCTGGCCGCTGGTCGAGGTCCGGGTCGACGAGCCGGTCTGCGACGCGCAGGGGCTGGCCGCGATCGGCCTCCAGGTCGGCGACTTCGTGGCGCTGGACGCCAACCCGATGCTCACCTCCGCCGGCTTCGTCAAGAGCCGCCACCTCGACGACAAGGCCGGGATCGCCGCCGCGCTGGGCGCTTTCAAGTCGCTCATCGACGCCGAGGTGACGCCGCTGGTCAGCGCGCACCTGCTCGTGACGATCGCCGAGGAGGTCGGCCACGGCGCGACGCACGGCCTCGACACCGACGTCTCCGAGATGATCGCCGTCGACAACGCCGTCGTGGCCGCCGGGCAGCAGTCGCGCGAGGAGTGCGCGAACATCGCGATGCTCGACAGCACAGGGCCTTTCGACTACCACTTCAGCCGCCGCCTGATCGCGCTCTGCGAGGAGCACGGCGTCCCGCACCGCCGCGACACCTATCGCTTCTACCGCTCCGACGCGGCCAGTGCGGTGGAGGCCGGCCTGGAGATGCGCACCGCGCTGGTCGGCTTCGGCGTCGACTCCTCGCACGGGCACGAGCGCACCCACCTCGACGGCATCAAGCACGTCGCGGAGCTGCTGTCGCTCTACCTGCAGACCGACCTGACGTTCCCGGAGTGGGACCTGTCGGAGCGCGGGCCGCTGGAGGAGTTCCCGAGCCGCAGCGTGCAGCCCACACCGCTCGAGGACCGACGCCGCGCCGACGACTAGCGTCGCGCCCCATGAGCGTTCTTGCCCTGGATGTCGGCACCACGGGTGTCACCGCCCTGGTCGTCTCGGAGAGCGGGAGCGTCCTGCGGCGCGGCTACCAGGAGTTCCCGCAGCACTTCCCGCAGCCGGGGTGGGTGGAGCACGAGCCGGAGGAGATCTGGCAGGCCGTGCTGGCGGCGGCGCGCGCCGCCCTGGCCGGTGCGCCGAGCGCGGGTGTCACCTGCATCGGGATCACGGACCAGCGCGAGACGGCCGTCCTCTGGGACCGGCAGACCTTGGCCGCCCCTCGTCGCGCGATCGTCTGGCAGGACCGCCGCTCCACCGCGATCTGCGAGGCGCGCAAGGACGCCGGTCAGGAGGCCCGCGTCGCGGAGCTGACCGGCCTGCGGCTGGACCCGTACTTCACCGCCACCAAGCTCTGCTGGCTGGCCGAGCACGACCCGTCCACCTGGGAGGGGGTCACCTCCGGGCGCACCGCGGTCGGGACCGTCGACGCGTACGTCGTCGCGCGGCTGACCGGCGGCATGCGCTTCGTGACGGACGCGTCCAACGCGAGCCGCACGCTGCTCTACGACCTGCGCGCCGGCGGGTGGAGCGAGGAGCTGTGCGAGCTGTTCGGCGTGCCGATGAGCGCGCTGCCGGAGGTCGTCCCGTCCTACGGCGAGATCGGCCGCACCGACCCCAGCGCCTTCCTCGGACTGGACGTGCCGATCGCGGGCATCGCCGGGGACCAGCAGGCGGCGCTGTTCGGCCAGGGCTGCTACGACGCCGGACGGAGCAAGTGCACGTACGGCACGGGCTCCTTCGTGCTGGTCAACACCGGCAGCGAGCCGGTCCTGAGCGACCGGCTGCTCACCACCGTCGCGTGGATGAAGCCGGACGGGTCGCTGGTCTACGCGCTCGAGGGAGCGGTCTTCGTGACCGGCTCGGCGGTGCAGTGGCTGCGCGACGGGCTGCAGGTCATCGGCAGCGCGGCCGAGATCGAGTCGCTGGCGCGGAGCGTGCCGGACAGCGGCGGCGTGGTCTTCGTGCCGGCGCTGACGGGGCTCGGCGCCCCCCACTGGGACCCGGACGCCCGCGGGACCGTCCTCGGCATCACCCGCGGGACCTCGCGCGCCCACCTCGCCCGGGCCACCCTCGACGCGATCGCCTTCGAGGTGCGCGACGTCGTCGACGCGATGACGTCCGAGGCGGGGCTCTCCGTGCCGTCGCTCCAGGTGGACGGCGGGGCGTCGGCCAACGACCTGCTCTGCCAGCTGCAGGCCGACCAGCTCGGCGTCCCCGTCCAGCGCCCGCGGGTGCTGGAGACGACGGCTCTGGGCGCGGCCTTCCTCGCCGGGCTGGGCACCGGCGTGTGGTCCTCCCCCGAGGAGCTGGCCGACACCTGGCAGCTCGACCGCCGCTTCGAGCCGGTCGCCGGCGCCCGCGAGGACGGGACCCACACCCGTTGGTCCAGCGCCGTCGAGCGCTCCAAGGGCTGGGCCGCGTCAGGCTGAGGCCTGGCCGTGCCGGCCCGATCTCCGGGGCCACCACCCGCGTGTCGGCCCCGCGTCGGGCAGCACCACTGGCGTCGCGCGGTGACTGTCCGGTGTGGTCGTCACCCCCGAGACCCTGACGACGAGACCGGACAGTCACCGCGCAACCGGCGTCACGTGTGCCGGGCCGGCCCGGCAGCGCAGGATGCCGAGGGCCCCCGTGCCCGAGCGCTAGCTGGCGCGGCGGGCGGGGGCGGGCGCGTCGCTGACCAGCGCCTCGCGGGCCGCAGCCCGGGCGTCCTCGATCTCGGCCTTGGCCTTGGTGGCGTAGGTGTCGACGTACTCCTGGCCGGACAGCACCATCAGCTCGTACATGATCTCGTCGGTGATGGATCGGAGCACGAAGCGGTCGCCCTCCATCCCGGCGTAGCGGGTGAAGTCCAGCGGCTTGCCGATCCGCACCTCGACGCGGCGGCCGATGCGCGGCATGCCACCGCCGCCCGGCTGGATGTCGGCCATGCCGATCAGCCCCACCGGGATGACCGGGACGCCGGCCTCGAGCGCCATGCGGGCGACGCCGGTCTTGCCGCGGTAGAGCCGGCCGTCGGGCGACCGCGTGCCCTCGGGGTAGAGGCCGAGCAGCTCGCCGGACTCGAGCACCCGCAGGCCGGTGCGCAGCGCCGCCTCGGAGGCCGCCCCGCCGGAGCGGTCGATCGGGATCATCCCGACGCCGGAGAAGAACTGCCGCTGCAGCCAGCCCTTGGGGCCCTTGCCGGTGAAGTAGTCGCTCTTGGCGAGGAAGGTCACCTTGCGCGGCACGACCAGCGGGATCATGAAGTTGTCGAGGAACGTCGTGTGGTTGCCGGCCAGGATGGCGGCGCCCTCCGCGGGGAGGTTCTCCGCCCCGGTCACGAACGGGCGGAAGAGCAGCCGCAGGATCGGGGCGAGGACGGCCTTGACGAGCCAGTAGCCCATGGCGTCCTCCGTCCCGATCGCGAGCAGCTGTGGCCTCACCACCCTACGGGCGCGAGGAACCCGGCGGCAACGAGCCACCCTGCGTCACGTCTGTTCGACGTCAACCCCGCGGGCTCCTGCTGCTGCGCCGGCTCGGTCGGGACCGTGCAACCATGCGGGCAGACCCCCGTACGCCCTTCTCGACCTCGCAGGAGCCGACGTGCCCACCCCTCCGTACACCGGCGGCGTCCTGCCCGGCGCCGAGCCCGTGGACCTGCCCGGCGGCCCCGTCGGGGCGTTGCTCTGCCACGGCTTCACCGGCACCACGCAGAGCATGCGGCCGTGGGCCGAGCACCTCGCCGCGGCCGGACTGACGGTCACCGCACCCCGGCTGCCGGGGCACGGAACCCGCTGGCAGGACATGAACCGGACGCGCTGGGAGGACTGGTACGGCGAGCTGGAGCGGGCCTTCGACGACCTGCGCGCGCGCTGCGAGAGCGTCTTCGTGATGGGCCTGTCGATGGGCGGGACGCTCGCGCTCCGGCTCGCCGAGCTGCGGCCGTCCGAGGTCGCCGGGCTCGTGCTCGTCAACGCCTCGCTGGGCACCGACCGCCAGGACGCCAAGCTCGCCCCGGTGATGAGCAAGGTCATCCCGTCCTTCCCGGGCATCGCCAGCGACATCAAGAAGGACGGGATCGAGGAGCTGGCCTACGACCGGGTGCCGCTCAAGGCGGTCGCCTCCCTGCAGAGGGCCTGGCCGGTGGTCACCGCCGACCTGCACAAGATCACCGCGCCGGTGCTCGTCTTCCGCAGCCGCGTCGACAACGTGGTCCCGCCGATCAGCGGCGAGACGCTGCTCAAGGGCCTCGCGGGCGGGACGGTCGAGGAGCGGATCCTCGAGAACAGCTACCACGTCGCCACTCTCGACAACGACGCCCCCGAGATCTTCGCGGGCAGCCTGGACTTCGTGCGCGCGCACTCGACGGCTGCCGCGGGCTGAGCCGTGGAGGACCCCGCCCAGGGCCGGCGCGGCAACGGCCTGCAGGCCGCGGACTGGGGCGCGCTCGTCGACCTCGACCCGCGGCTCTCCGAGACGCTGCTCGCCCGGTTGGCCGATGCAGGCGTCGCGGCGTACGTGGAGCCGGCCCTTGACGCCGACCGCTTCACCCGCGCCGCCGCCCACCCGAACCGCCCGCTCGACCGGCTCTGGGTCGACCCCGACCGGGCCGACGCCGCCCGCGAGGTCGTCGGGGCCGAGGTGGCCGACCTGACCGCGCTGCTCGCCGAGCAGGAGCCGGGGGCGACCGCCCACGGGCTGGTGCAGCCGGTCCCGCACTCCGCGGCCCGGCGGGTGCTGTCGCCACCTCCGCTGCCCGAGCGCCCGACCACCCCCACCCCGAGCGGAGTCGACCCGGACGAGGAGTTCCGCCGGATCGTCGAGGCGTACGGCAAGGAGGGCGACGACCCCGTCCCGCCCTGGCCGGTGGTCGAGGACGTCGAGCCGCCGACCCGCCGGGTCTTCCCGAGCCGACCGGAGCGGTCCGGCGAGCCACGAGCGCGCCGCCGCACCGACGAGCCCGAGGACGCCCTGCCCGGGTGGGTCGAGCCCGAGGCCATCGAGGACGACGGGCACTTCGAGCCACCGCCGCCCCCGCCGCTCCCCCGCCCCGCTCCGCAGAAGCTGCTCGCCGCGCTGGCGGTGCTCGCCGGGGTGCTGCTGATGTTCGCCCCGAAGCTGCTGCTGCAGGACCGCACCGACTTCGTGCTGGGAATGGGGATGCTGCTCACCGCGGGGGGCGCGGGCGCGCTCATCTGGCTGATGCGCGATGCTCCCCCGACCGACAGCGGGCCGGACGACGGCGCCGTCGTCTGACCCCACCTGAAGGAGAGTCGTGACCGCGAGCGAGGTCCTCGAGACCACGGGCCACCTGATGGACACGGGCGTGCTCGCCCGCGTGCTGGACGACGTGCTGGCGTACGGCGGTGACTACCGGATCGACCGCCTCGACGTGGGCCGCGCGCACGACGACGAGTCGTACGCCCGCATCGTCGTCAGCGCGGACGACGACGAGGCGCTCGCCCGGCTGCTGATGCGCCTGCAGACCCACGGCATGAACCAGGTCGACCCCGGCGAGGCGGTCGTCCGCGAGGTGGAGCAGGACGGCGTCTTCCCCGACGACTTCTACTCGACCACCAACCTCGAGACGGTCGTCCGGCTCGGCTCGACCTGGGTCCCCGTCGAGCAGCCGGAGATGGACTGCGGGCTGCTCGTCTACTCCCCCAGCCGGGTGCGCACCGTGCCGGTGTCCGACGTGAGGAAGGGCGACAAGGTCGTCTGCGGGGCGAGCGGCGTGAAGGTCGTCCTGCCGCAGCGCGACCACAGCACCGAGACCTTCGAGTTCATGTCGTCCTCGGTGTCGAGCGAGAAGCCGCAGTCGCTGCTGCTGCGGCAGATCGCCCAGCAGATGCGCGAGGTGAAGGCCGAGGGCGGCAAGGTGCTGTGGGTCGGCGGCCCGGCCATCGTGCACACCGGCGCCGCGCCGGCCATGGTCGCGCTCGTCGAGCACGGCTACGTCGACGTGCTCTTCGCCGGCAACGCGCTGGCCACCCACGACATCGAGGCGTCGCTGTTCGGCACCTCGCTCGGCGTCGACCTCTCGCACGGCAAGGGCGTCGAGCACGGCCACGAGCACCACATCCGGGCGATCAACGCGATCCGCAAGGCCGGCTCGATCAAGGCAGCGGTCGACGCCGGGGTGCTCACCGGCGGCGTCATGCACGCGCTGGTCAAGCAGCACAAGCGGTTCGTCCTGGTCGGCTCGGTCCGCGACGACGGCCCGCTGCCGGACGTCTACACCGACGTGATCGAGGGGCAGCGGGCGATGCGCGCCGAGCTGCCCGGTGTCGGCTTCGCGATCATGGTCGCGACGATGCTGCACTCGATCGCGACGGGGAACATCCTGCCGGCGTCGGTACCGCTCGTGTCGGTCGACATCAACCCCGCGACGGTCACCAAGCTGGCCGACCGGGGGTCCTCGCAGGCGATCGGGATCGTCACCGACATCGGGCTGTTCCTCGAGGGCCTGGCCCGCGAGCTCGTCCCCGGCTTCACGACGGGCTGAGACGCTCACACCCCGCCGGGCGGCCACACCAGGTCGACCACGACCGGCAGGTGGTCGGTGACCGGACCCGGCCGCGGGACCGACACGGCGGCGACGGTCAGCCGCGGGTCCACCAGCAGGGCGTCGATCCTTCGCCGCGGCTCCCGCAGCGGGAACGTCGGCCCGCAGGACGCCGCCGCGTCGACCAGCCCCCGCGCGAGCGCCTCCCAGGCCGGGCTCCCCGGCTCGTCGTTGACGTCGGCCCCGATCACCAGGGGGTAGCGGTCCGGCAGCGCCCCCCGGATCCGCTCGGCGCTCGCCAGCCGCGCCTCCGGGAGCAGGTCCAGGTGCGTGCCGGTCACCGCGAGCCGCGCCCCGTCGCGCTCCACCACCCCGAGCACCGCCCCGCGCCGGTGCAGCCCGCGCCGCCGCGGCAGCTTCACCGCGTGCGCCTCGACCACCCGGAGTCGCGAGGACACCAGGAGCAGGTTCCCGGCAGCGGTGGCGCCGCCCGCGGCGCGCGAGAGGGTCGTACGACGGGCGAGCCGGCGGTTCGCGATCCGCGACCCGAGCAGCCGCGGGGCCTCCTGCAGCAGCGCGACGTCGGGATCCAGCGAGGCCAGGAAGGCCGCCACGCCGGCGGCGTCGTCCCGCAGCGAGCGGACGTTCCAGCTGACGACCCGCAGCGGTGCCCCACTCACGCAACGATCTTCGTCTTGTCGTGGGAGGTCACGCGGGGCGGCCCCACGACGAGGCGAAGATCGTCGCGGGGTGGTGGGGGGGCTACTGCTGGGTCTTGCGGCGGCGCGGGGTCGGGATCCGCGGCTGCTCGAGGAAGGTCTTCACGCCGTCGAGCAGATCCGCGCGGTCGGCGGTCTCGCCGTCCTTCTCCCACAGGTGCCGGCCGCAGGCGGTGCAGCTGTGCAGCACGAGGGTCACGCCCCGGGTCGTCACCTCGATGCTCGACATCGCTCGGCGGCAGCACGCCCGCGTGGTGGTCGTGGACGAGGCGGCTGAGGTCATAGCAGGACTGTCCGGCACGTCCCCCTGAAGGGCCATGGCCCTTTTGGGCCATTTCGGGCACGGGTCAGCGCTGCCGGGCGAGGTCCGCCGCGCCGACCATGCCCGCGTCGTTGCCGAGCGCGGCGAGCCGGATCTCGGCCTGCGGCCGCGCGCCGGTGCCGGTGAGCCGCTCGGCGAAGGTGCGCCGGGCCGGCCCGAGCAGCAGCTCGCCGGCGTCGGCGACCCCGCCGCCGACCACGAAGACCCCGGGGTCGAGCACGGCCGCGAGATCGGCCAGCCCCTGGCCGAGCCAGCGGCCGATCTCCTCGAAGCACTCGATCGCCGCCGGGTCGCCCTCCTGCGCGGCGGCGGTGACCTCCCGCGCCTCGATCCCCTCGGGACGCCCGCCGCCCAGCTCGAGCAGCCGGTCGCCGTAGCCGCGTCGTACGTCCGCGATCTCGCGCGCCTCGCGCAGCAGCGCCCGGCCGGAGCAGTACTGCTCCCAGCACCCGCTCTGGCCGCAGCCGCAGCGGCGCCCGCCGGGCACGAGCTCCATGTGGCCGAACTCCGCGGCGATGCCGAAGCGGCCCCGCTGCAGCCGGCCCTCGACGACGATGCCGCCGCCGATGCCCGTCCCGACGGTCACGGCGACCAGGTGCGACTCCCCCGCTCCGGCGCCGAAACGGTGCTCGGCCCAGGCGGCGGCGTTCGCGTCGTTCTCGACGACGACGGGCAACCCGGTCCGGGACGCGACCGCGTCGCGGAGCGGCTCGTCGCGCCAGGAGAGGTTGGGGGCGAACAGCACCCGGGAGCCCTCGGCGTCGATGAAGCCGGCCGCGCCGATGCCGACCGCGGCGACCTCGTGCTCCTCGCGCAGCTCCGCGACGCAGGAGGCGATGACGTCCTCGACGTCCGACGGGCTGGCCGACGGGGTCTCGTGCCGGGTGCGGGCGAGGATCACGCCGGTCTCGTCGACCACGCCGGCAGCGACCTTGGTGCCGCCGACGTCGACGCCGATGGTCAGCACGCTCACTCCTCCCGGATGTCGATGTGCTGCACGTCCGGCCGGCGGCCGCTCTCCGGCGCGCCCGCGTGCCCGGAGACGGTGCTGCGCAGCGCGGCGACGAACGACGCGGCGGCGTCGAGCAGGTGCTCGACGGTCTCCGGGCGTACGTGTCGCAGCGCCGAGATCCCTTGGCAGACCGGGCAGACCGTGCACTCGGGGGCGCCGGTGGCGAGCCCGTCGAGGTGGCCCCCGGCGCGGGTGCGGACCCACTCCTCGGCGGCCGCGAACAGCCGCGCGGCCTCCTCCGCGGCGGAACCGACCGGAGGCGGGCTGCTGGTCATCGGCGCATCCAGAGGTCGGGGTCGGGCTCGAACCGGACGACCAGCCGCCCGCCGGTGAGCGACGCCCCGGCGACGACGCAGCGACGCAGCGCGCTCGGCAGCGCCAGCACCCGGCGGTGCCCGCCGACGGTGACCGCCAGCTCGTCACCGGTCCGCGTCAGGTCGAGCTCGTCACGGGTGGCGAGCGGCAGCGCCAGCGACAGCTCGAAGCCGTCGGAGGACGGCGTGACCTGCATGAGGTCGGGCAGCTCACCGGGAGCGGGGGCCGGGTCGGCGTCGCCGTAGAGCTCCTGGCCCAGCGCCGTCAGCATCGCCAGCCCGACCGGCTCGACCGCGCGGTAGGGCGACTCGAGCACCGGCAGCCCGCCCGCGTCGGCACGCACCGCCTCCAGCTGAGCGGCCTGCGCAGCGGCCCAGCCGGCCAGGAACGGGTCGTCGGAGGCAGGGAAGACCCGGTTGGCGAGCAGCGCATCGACCCGGTAGCCGTAGAGCGCGAGCGAGGTCAGGGTGCGCCGGGCCTCGGCGACGACGACGGCCTCGGGCGTGAGCACCAGCCGTACGGACGTCGTCGGTGCGGTGAGCACCGCCCGGACCTGCAGCAGCTCGCGGTGCAGCCGCTCGACGGCCTCGAAGACGTCGTCGCGGGGCACCGCGGGACCGGAGACGCGCGAGAGCAGGGGGCGTACGGCCCTCAGCGCCCGGCGCTGGGCGGGGAAGACGCGCTCGACGTACCAGGTGAGGGCCTCCGGCAGGGCCAGCAGCCGCAGCGTCTCGCCGGTCGGGGCGCAGTCGACGACGACGAGGTCCCAGGGGCCGGAGGTCGCCTGCCGGGTGACCTCGATGAGCGCGAGGACCTCCTCGGCGCCGGGCAGCACGGTCAGCTCCTCGGCCTGCAGCACGTCGACGCCGACCCGCTCGAGGACCGCGGTCAGGTAGCTCTGGATCTCCCGCCAGCTGCGCTCGAAGGCGCGCTGGGCGTCGACCTGCATGGCGTAGAGGCCGGTGTCGACCTCGGTCGGCTCCGGGCCGAGCCGCACGCCGAGGGCGTCACCGAGGGAGTGCGCGGGGTCGGTGGAGAGGACGAGCACCTTGCTGCCACGGGCCGCAGCGGCCGCAGCGGTGGCGGCCGACGCCGTGGTCTTGCCGACTCCGCCCTTGCCGGTGAAGAGCAGGACTCGCACGGGCTAGCCCTGCGACTCGACGCGCTTCTTGAGCTCCTTCAGCGCCGAGTCCATGATCATCTTCTCGGCCTTGCGCTTGAACATGCCGAGCATCGGCATCGCGATGTCCACCGCGAGGTGGTAGGTCACCTCGGTGCCGTCATCCTTGGGTGTGAGGGCGTACGACCCCTTCTGCGACTTCTGCACCGTGCTCTTGCCGACGAGCTCCCAGGAGACGCCGCTGGCGTTCCAGTCGTAGGCGAGCGTGTACTCGTCCTTGAGCACCCCGGCGTCCATCACGAAGCGAGCCTGCGCGGGCTTGCCGTCGGCCGTGGTCTCGGTGACCTCGGCGCTCTTGATCTGGCCGGTCCACTCGGGGTAGCTGTCGATGTCGGCGATGACCGCGAGCACGCGCTCGGGCGGTGCGGCGATCGTGATCGTGGAGCTCGCGACGTCAGCCATGGCTCGGCAGGCTAGCGCTCCGGGGAGCGACGGCGTAGCGGCGCTGCCTCCCGCGCGTCCCGGCCCTGGGGTCACGGGTCGTGGTGCCGGCTGCGCGGTGACTGTCCGATGTGGTCGCCAGGGCGCTGCTGTCCAGGATGTGGCGCTCTTGGGGGCCGGATGAGCGTGCATGATCGCCACTTCCGGCCAGCGGCCCCGGACCGGCCTCCCCACAACCGATCAAGAGCGGGCCGGTGATCGGTCGGGGCGCCCGCCACGCGTGAGGTTGGCCGTCAACCTCCCCAGCCGATCAAGGAGCCGCCGGGGCTTGATCGGTTGGGGAACCGGCCACGCGTGAGGTTGGCAGTGAACCTCCCCAACCGATCAAGGGGGCGCCCATGATCGGTTGTGGGGGCTGACCGGGACCCGTCACAGCTCGCCCTCAGGATGTGGCGATCTTGGGACCCTGAGAGTGCACGATCGCCACCTCCAGCAGCCGACCAGGGCAGGCGGCCAGGGGCGAGCGCCCGACGACCACATCGGACAGTCACCGCGCAGCCGGCACCACGAACGTCCGACCGGCGGCACCGCGACCCGACCGGCGGCACCTGGACCGAGGCGGTCCGCCACGGAACCCTCAGCCGAGCAGCAGGCTCAGCAGCGTCACGAGCACGATGAAGGCCACGACCGCCCCGAAGGCGATCCCGAGGCGCTGGGCGCGGCTCATCTTGGTCAGGTCGCCCACCCCGGGGATCTCGAGCAGCGGCGACTCGTCGCGCAGCCCCGCCAGGAAGCCGGCCCCGCAGGCGGTGCAGGCGGTCGCAGCGATGGGGTTGGCCGCACCGCAGGTGGTGCACGGCCAGGTCGGCTCGGAACCCGCCTGCGCCGGCAGCCCGAGCGAAGGGGCGGGCGCGGTCAGGGGGTCGATCGGCCGTACGGCCGGAGCGGGTGCCTCCACCGGCTCGGGCGGCGGCCGCAGATCGGCGTGGCAGAGCGTGCACCAGGGCGCGCCGGGTCGCACGCTGGCCCGGCAGTGCGGGCAGCGCGACGCGGTCTCGAGGAGGTCCTCCACACCCAGGGAGTCGGCAGGTGGGCGCCGGGGCTTGACCCGCTCAGCCCAGCGGGCCTCGGGCAGGCAGCCCTCGCGCTAGGGTCGATCCGCCGGGCGATCGGCCCGCCGACCTCACGAGGAGCCCCAGGTGCAGGAGTACTCCACCCCGCAAGCGGTCGAGATCGAGGAGACGGCCTCGCTGATCGACACCCTGGCTGACCGGGCGGCCAGCGACCCCGATCACGTGGTGTTCACGCGCAAGGTCGACGGACGCTGGGCGCCGGTGACGGCGAAGGAGTTCGCCACCGAGGTCGCGTCCATCGCCGCCGGTCTCGCGGCCGCCGGGGTGAAGGCGGGTGACCGCGTCGGGCTGATGAGCAAGACGCGGTACGAGTGGACGCTCTGCGACTACGCGATCTGGACCGCAGGCGGCGTCACCGTGCCGATCTACGAGACCTCCTCCGCCGAGCAGGTGCAGTGGAACCTCGGAGACTCGGGCGCGGTCGGCGTCATCGTCGAGTCGGCCGAGCACGAGGCGACCCTCGACGAGGTCAAGGACCAGCTGCCGGACCTCAAGGGCGCCTGGCAGATCGACGCCGGCGGCCTCGAGGAGCTCGCCGCATCCGGTCGGGACGTCCCCGCGACGGAGCTGGAGGAGCGCCGCAAGACGCTCACCACCGACAGCCTCGCCACGATCATCTACACCTCCGGCACCACCGGCCGCCCGAAGGGCTGCGAGCTCACCCACGGCAACCTGCTCGGCACCGGCCGCAGCGCCTCCAAGGTGCTGCCGGAGCTGTTCAACCCCGAGGGCTCCACGCTGCTCTTCCTGCCGCTGGCGCACGTCTTCGCCCGGCTGATCCAGACCGCCTGCGTCGAGAGCGGCGCCCGGATGGGCCACACCGCCGACATCAAGGCGCTGCTGCCGGACTTCGCCACCTTCCAGCCGACCTTCATCCTGTCGGTCCCGCGGGTCTTCGAGAAGGTCTACAACACGGCCAAGCAGAAGGCGCACGGCGACGGCAAGGGCAAGATCTTCGACAAGGCCGAGGCCGTCGCGATCAGCTACTCCGAGGCGCTCGACAAGGGCAAGCCCGGTCTGCCGCTGAGCCTGCAGCACAAGCTGTTCGACAAGCTCGTCTACTCCAAGCTCCGCGCGGCCATGGGCGGCAAGGTCGCCTGGGCGGTATCCGGCGGGGCGCCGCTCGGCGCCCGGCTCGGCCACTTCTACCGCGGCATCGGCATCACCATCCTCGAGGGCTGGGGCCTGACCGAGACGACCGCCGCCGGCAGCGTGAACACCCCGGCCAACATCAAGATCGGGACCGTCGGGCGCCCCTCCCCCGGCGTGACGATCCGCATCGCCGAGGACGGCGAGATCCTGATGGCCGGCGAGAACCTCTACCAGGGCTACTGGCACAACAAGGACGCCACCGACGAGGTCGTCGCCGACGGCTGGTTCCACACCGGCGACATCGGCGAGCTGGACAACGAGGGCTACCTCAAGATCACCGGCCGCAAGAAGGAGCTCATCGTCACCGCCGGCGGCAAGAACGTCGCCCCCGCGGTGCTCGAGGACCGCCTCCGCGCCCACCCGCTGGTCAGCCAGTGCATGGTGGTCGGCGACCAGAAGCCGTTCATCGCCTGCATGGTCACCCTCGACCCCGAGGCGCTGCCGGGCTGGCTGAAGTCCAAGGGCAAGGACGAGTCGCTCACCGCCAAGCAGCTGGTCGACGACAAGGACGTCAACGAGGAGATCCAGCGGGCGGTCGACGACGCCAACAAGGCGGTCTCGAAGGCCGAGGCGATCCGGAAGTTCGTCATCCTCGACGAGGACTGGACCGAGGAGGGCGGCCAGCTCACGCCGTCGCTCAAGCTCAAGCGGTCCGTCGTCATGAAGCAGTACGAGAGCGCCGTCGAGGGCCTCTACTCAGGCAGCAAGGAGTAGCCGTTCCGACGCGACGCGGGGGGTCGCCCGCCACGGCCTTCCGCGTCACCCTGCTCGTCCTGTGCAGCATCCTGTCGGTCCTGTCGACGGAGCGCACCTTCGTGGCGCTCCCGATCGCCCTGCTCGCGGCGTTCGCGTTCGCCACGGAGCGCGTGCCGCTCGTACGCCGTCACCCGGTCTTCGCGGCCGTCGCCGAGGCGGGGTTCATCGGAGCGACGGTGGCGTTCACCGGCGGCGCGCAGAGCCCGATGCTGCCGTACCTCCTGGCGCCCGGCCTCGCCATGGGGCTGGCCGGGACGTGGCGGCAGGTCGTGCTGGTCACCGCTGCCGCGGCGACCGGACTGCTCGGCGCGCGGGGGGTGCAGGAGCTGCGCCACGAGACGCCGCGGTTCTTCGCCGGCGACGACTTCGCCGTCACCGCCGGGCAGTGGGTGCTGCTCGGCCTGGCCTTCGGGCTGATCGCCGGCTGGGCGCAGCGGCTGGTCGTGCAGGAGAGCCCGGACGTGGCCGACCGCTACGGCGAGGCGCGCCGGCTGCTGGAGCAGCTGCGCGGCGTCACCCGGCGGCTGCCGGGCGGGCTCGACGTGAGCAGCTCGGCGGACGCGCTGCTGGAGCGGTGCGCGGAGGTGGCGCCGCACAACCGGGCCGCGGTGCTCGTACGCCCCGGCGACGGTGCGCTCGTGCCGGCCGCGGTGCGCGGCACCCAGCGCGTGCCGTGGCGGGCGCCGCTCACCGAGCCCGGTCCGCTGCAGCGGGCGTGGGACGGCCGTGAGCCCGTCGTCGACCGCCGCAAGGCCGACATGCACGGTCGCCGGCAGGGCAGCGCGCTCGCGGTGCTCCCCCTGATCACCGGTGAGGAGCCGTTCGGCCTGCTGATCCTCGAGGCGTACGACGAGCACGCCTTCGACGCGGGCTGCGTCGCGCTGCTGCGCCAGGAGGCGGTCGAGGGCGCACTGCGTCTCGAGACGGCGCTGCTGTTCGAGGAGGTGCGCAGCAGCGTGACGGTCGAGGAGCGCGACCGGCTCGCCCGCGAGATGCACGACGGCGTCGCGCAGGAGCTCGCCTTCGTCGGCTACCAGCTCGACGACCTGCGCATCCGCGCCTCGAAGGTCGACGCGGGCCTGGCCGAGGCGATGAGCGAGGTGCGCAAGGGGCTGACCAGCCTCATCAGCGACATCCGGCTGTCCATCACCGACCTCAAGACGTCCATCAGCAACGACCGCGGCCTGGGCGCCGCGATCACCGGCTACCTGCGTGCCGTCGGGTCGGGGCAGAAGGTCGCGGTGCACGTCTCGCTGAAGGAGTCGACCTTCCGGCTGCCCGGTGACCAAGAGGTCCTTCTGTTCCAAATCGCCCAAGCGGTGGCGCAGGACGTGCGAAGGTCCGGACAAGCGAGCAACTTGTGGGTCACACTCGACGTGGACCCGCCGTCGGCGCGACTCGTCGTCGAGCATGACGGAGGGGACGGGAACGCCGACCAGCTCCACCTGGACGACTACGCCGAGCACCTGACCAGGCTCGGTGGCGCACTGCGGGTGAGGCTGCGCAAGGACGGCGGCATCCGCGTCGAGGCAGTGCTCGAAGGGGGACACGGTGGGGATCAGCGTCCTGCTGGTCGATGACCACGCACTGATCCGACAGGGTCTGCGCCGCGCGTTCGAGCAGACCGACGACCTCGTCGTCGTCGCGGAGGCCGGCAGCCTGGCCGAGGCGCTCGCTCTCGAGCGCGCGCACACTCCGGACGTGGCGGTCGTCGACGTCAACCTCGGTGACGGCAGCGGCATCGAGTTCGTCAAGACGATGCGCGCCCGCCGGCCCGAGATGGGCCTGGTGGTCCTGACGATGTACGACGGGGACGAGCACGTCTTCGCCTCCCTGGAGGCGGGCGCGTCCGCGTTCGTGCTCAAGGGCGCGCCGTCGGAGGACGTCGTGACCGCTGCCCGGCAGGCGGCGTCGGCGCCGACGGCCTTCACCGCGCAGGACCTCGCCGGGGCGATGCGCCGCCGGATGCAGGCGCCGCAGGTGTCGCTGACGCCGCGCGAGACCGAGATCCTGCAGCTGCTCGGCCAGGGCAGCTCGGTGGCGCAGATCGCCGGCCAGCTCTACATCAGCCAGTCGACCGCGAAGACCCACATGTCCAAGCTCTACGACAAGCTGGGCGCGGCGAACCGGACCCAGGCGGTGATGGCCGCGGTGCGGCTGGGCCTGCTCAGCACCGAGGTGAAGTAGCACTCGCACGACCGACCGTCAATCGATCGGACGGTCCGCTTTCCCGACTCCCCGTGCGATGCGAGATCGGCGCACAACGGGCCAGAGTGGAGGCCGAGCAGCGCTCCGCTGCGCGCTGAACGGAGGCTGAGCATCCAGTGGCAGAGCGCGGAACCGACCGGCAGCAGGTGACGAGCATGAACGTACGAGCGCAGACCATTGCGATCGTTCTTGCTGCGCTGGCCCTGGCTCTGGGCGTAGGGTTCGCGGTGCTGTCCTGGCTGGAGAAGAGCGCATGAGGCTGCGCAAGTCGAACCCGAGCGACGACGCGGGCTACGTCGGCGTTCCGGCGCAGACCGAGCCCCCGGCCAAGCACGCCCGCGGTCGCCGCGGCGCCGCGGCGGCTGCGATCGAAGCAGCCGCCGCTCCTCCCCCGGTGCGGCCCGACGGCTGGCAGCCGCTGGGCGAGCTGCTCATGGCGCGCAGGGCCGTCAGCAGCACGCAGCTGAGCGAGGCGCTGCTGCAGCAGGGCGCGTCCGGCAAGCGGGTCGGCACGCTGCTCGTCGAGCTCGGCGCGATCGGTGAGCGCGACCTCGCCGAGGCCCTCGCGGAGCAGCTCTCGCTGGCCCTGGTCGACCTCGGCACCGAGACTCCCGACCCGTCCGCCGTGGCGCTCGTGCCGGAGAGCATGGCGCGGGCGCACCTGTGCATCCCGATGATGTACACCGAGGACGCCATCATCGTCGCGGTCGCCGACCCGCAGGACTCCCTCGCCCAGCAGCTGCACCAGATCACCAAGCTCGACGTCACGCTCGTCATCGCGCCGGCCAGCGAGATCCAGCACGCGATCGACAGCAGCTACCGCGCACTCGAGGGCATCGACCAGTTCGTCAAGGCGTTCGAGGCGACGACGGCGACCCGCAAGACGGTCGCGCTCACCACCGACTCGGCGCAGGACGACGCCCCGGTCGTCCAGGTGGTCAACAAGATCATCAGCCAGGCGCTGCGCGACCGGGCCTCCGACGTGCACATCGAGCCGCAGGACTCCCGGCTCCGGATCCGCTTCCGCATCGACGGCGCGCTGCACGACGTGCTCGCCCTCCCCGAGGCGATGGGCCCGGCGCTGGTCAGCCGCCTGAAGATCATGGCCGGCATGAACATCGTCGAGCGCCGTCGCCCGCAGGACGGCCAGATCGCGATGGACGTCGACGGCCGCGCCGTCGACATCCGCGTCGCGAGCACCGGCGTCATCTGGGGCGAGAAGGTCGTGCTCCGCATCCTCGACAAGAGCCGCCCGCTCTTCAAGCTCGGCGAGCTCGGCATGCCCGAGGACACGCACGCGACGTTCTCGAAGCTGGTGCACGCGCCGTTCGGCATGGTGCTCTGCGCCGGCCCGACGGGGTCAGGCAAGACCACGACGCTCTACGCGACGATGAGCGAGATCAACGAGTCGCAGAGCAACATCATGACGATCGAGGACCCGGTCGAGTACGTCTTCCCGTCCATCAACCAGATCTCGACCAACGAGCAGGCCGGCCTCACCTTCGCCACCGGCCTGAAGTCGATCCTGCGGCAGGACCCGGACGTCATCCTGGTCGGCGAGATCCGTGACGTGGAGACCGCCCGCATCGCGACGCAGTCCGCGCTCACGGGTCACTTCGTGCTCTCGTCGCTGCACGCCACCGACGCCGTGGCCGCGCTGCACCGCTTCCTCGACATGGGCATCGAGAGCTTCCTCATCGCCTCCTCGGTGCTCGGCGTCGTCGGCCAGCGCCTGCTGCGCCGCAACTGCGAGAAGTGCCTGAAGGCCTACAAGCCGTCGATCGAGGAGCTCGCCTTCTACGAGGAGTCCGGCGGCAACCCGAAGACGAAGTTCTACCGGGGCATGGGCTGCAACTTCTGCAGCAACACCGGCTTCTCCGACCGCATCGGCGTCTACGAGCTGCTGACGATCACACCCGAGATCAAGCGCCTGGTCGTCGGCTGGGCCACGCAGGACGAGCTCCGCCGCATGGCCGTCAAGCAGGGCATGCGCACGCTGAACGACGAGGCGATCGCTCTGGTCGAGCAGAACCTCACGACCATCCCCGAAGTCATCCGCCACATCTACTCGACGTAGGGGCTGCTCCCATGTCTGTCGTTGACCAGCTCTCCGCCTCCGGCGACGTTCCCGCGGGAACGTCGGCCAAGGCGAAGAAGAAGTCGATCCTGCAGTTCGAGCTGACTGCGAAGAAGATCCCGCGTAAGGAGCTGATGCACTTCAGCCGTCAGCTGGCGGTGTTCATCAAGGCGGGCATTCCAATTCTGGACGCACTCGAGGCCATCCACGAGGAGATGGGGCACAAGTACTTCCGTTCCGTTCTCGAAGACGTCATGGAGCGCCTGCGTTCGGGGGCCACCTTCGCCGATGCGACAGCGGCACACGAGGCGGCCTTTCCGCCGTACTACCTGGGAATCCTGCGCTCAGCCGAGCTCACCGGCAAGCTGGACACCGTGCTCGTCCAGCTCTCCGAGTACATCGAGCGTGACTTGGAGGCTCGCCGCAAGGTCAGCTCTGCGCTCGCCTATCCCGGTGTCATCATGGCCATGTCGGTCGTCGTAGTCATCGTGCTCGTCGCGTACGTGCTCCCCAAGTTCGTCACCTTCTTCGAAGACCTCGATGCGACGCTGCCATTGGCCACTCGCATCCTCCTCAACACTTCTGATTTCTTGGCGAGCAACGGGCTGGTCATCGGCGGAACTGTCGGCGTAACCGTGCTTGCTCTTGTCATCGTGTTGCGAACCGGCAAGGGCAAGCTCCTGCGGGAAAGTTTCATCTTGAAGCTCCCTGTACTAGGCGACCTCATGCAGCACGTCGTCCTAGAGCGCTTCTGCCGCATCCTCAGCGCAATGATGCAGGCTGGAGTTCCCCTGCCCGACGCCATGCGAGTGACCACGGAAGCGACGAGCAACCGCGTCTACCAGCGTGGCTTGGTCGGCGTGCGTGAAGCCATGATGCGCGGTGAAGGGCTGGCGGCTCCGCTGAACGAAAGCGGGCTCTTTCCCCCTTCGGCCCGACAGATGTTCCGGGTTGGTGAAAACACCGGGACACTGGACCAGCAGCTCGAGACTGCGGCCATCTACTTCGAGCGCGAACTCGACTACAAGATCAAGCGATTCACGACCCTATTCGAGCCCGCCGTCCTTCTCTTCGTCGGTCTCATTGTGGGTTTCGTGGCCATTGCCGTGGTCAGCGCGATGTATGGAATTTTCCGCCAGGTTCGACCGTGACCACCCCTCGCCGCGACGAGGGCCTCACGTTGATCGAGACCCTCATATCGATGCTCATCCTGAGCACCGCTGTGATCGTTATCGTGGCCGGCCTCTCCAACATGATCCTGGCCAGCCAGTACCACCGGGGATACGCGGTCGCCGAAGCTGCGTCCAAGAACTACGCGCAGGCGATTCAGCGACGAGCCAACTTCAGCACCACTCTCGACGGGAGCATCACCAAGACGCAGAACAGCGTCACCGTCTCAGATGGCTCAGGGTTTCCCTCGGCGGACTTCCTCATCGCGGTGGACGCCGAAGTCCTGCGTGTGACAACTCGAGCCGGCAACACGCTCGCTGTGGTTCGGGCCAGCGACGAAGCCCCGACCAGCGAGTTCAGGCGTGATCCAGGTCTTCAGAGCAGCCACCTTGATGACGCACCTGTCGTTCGGGTACTCAGGTGTCCATCGGCCAGCGAGATGGTGCTCGACGCGAGCGAGTACACGCTGCCGGCGGGAGCAAGTGCAACCGTCACCAGCGTCACCCACTGGCTGCCCTCTGCTGGCGACTTTGTCTCCACCTCGGACTGCAAGGCTGACTACGTCACGCACTGCAGGTACGACGGCACGTCGGACGACATCCGCGCGAACTGCGATCGTGGTCTTCACAGACTGGACGTACTGATCACGACCCCGGGCGACAGCCGGCTCAAGGCCATCGAGACGACGACGCAGGTCCTTGTCCGACGAGGTGGAGCATGAGTCCTCGTCCAGGTCCCCGAACGCAAGACGGGATGACGATCATCGAACTGCTGATCGCCATGATGATCTTGACCATCCTGATCGCTCCACTCGCCACCAGTTTCGTCATCGGATTGACGACGACGCAACGGACCGATCAGGACGTCACGAACAGCGCGGATGCGCAATTGCTGACTCTCTACTTCGACTCCGACGTTGCCAGCTCCGAGAAGGTGACCACTACGACTGCCTGCGGAGGCAGCGGCACAGTCGTGCAGTTCGAGTGGAACGACGGGGCTTCATCCCAGCTGGCCGCCTACAGAACTACCCGCGACGCTGCGGCGGAGACCGCGCTCGGCGCGGCGAGTGTCTACCGTCTTGAGCGCATCCTCTGCACCGCGCCCGGCAACGTTGTGAGCACCCACCTCCTTGCCCGCAGTTTGAGCGTGGTCCCAGCGGTGCTCTGCGACGGTTCTCCGTGCCCTGCGTCGTCCACCCCGCGCGAGGTCTTGCTCCCGCTGGACCAGTTGGGGCGGACGGCGAGTGACGACCGGTTCACCTTCATACTGACCGCCACGAGGAAGGTGACACCATGATCAGCGGTCTTCGCCCTCAGCAGCACCGTGACGAGGGCTCCGCAATGATCCTGGCTCTGCTCGTAGTAACGGTGGTCGGCGTGTTGCTCGCGGTCGTCGTGGACTTCGCGGGGGCGGGCCTGTCGATCGCCCCCAAGGCCCGAGATGCACGCAACGAGAGCAACTACGTGCAGGGTCTCGTCGACGGGGCCATCAACAACATCCGCGGGAGCTCCACATTTGGACATCCGGCTCCGGCTCCCGCATGTCCCGCCTTCCCTTCGGCAGCCGGGATCGCCGGACCAGGTGGCCAGTCCTACTCGGTCACCTGCGAGGCCCGTACGCCTCCTCTCGGGGCAGCCGCCGATCAGCCTCGGTTCGCCATCCACGCGTTGGGCACCGGTACCGAGGGGATCCGCCAGGTCGGCGGCAACCATCAGCTCAGCATCAAGGGGGGCATCTACTCCAAGGGAGTTGTGGAATCAGTTGCCGGTGTCGGCAACGAGAAGAACCGGATCTTCGTCAACGGAAGCGTCGATGCAGAGGGCGCCTGCATCGGCAATATCGACACGTCTGACGAGACAGGCATCCACTGCCCGACCCCCGCCAGCGGCACTTCCTTTGGAGATGACCCCGCCTACCTGGCCGCGATCACGTCCACCGGGCCCGATGCCACCGATACCAACGACCTCTTCGACATCATCGGGGCCGACACAACGGCACGCAAAGACTTGGGTGCTGACCCGATCCCGACGTGCTCCGGGAACGGTCCCGTCACTTTCACCGAGGGTTACTACAGCGAGCACCCCGGCACGCTTGTGAAGGAGCGCACCTCCTGCACTGGCTCCCTCTACCACTTCACGCCAGGTCGGTACTACTTCGACTATCCAGGAGTGTGGGATCTGGGCGCTCCTGGAAAGACGACCGTCGTCGGTGGAACCCTGAGTGGCTCCTCGGTCCTCGGCCAGACCTGCGACCCAACGTCGCCGGGAGTTCAGTTCATCTTCGGCGGAAGCTCGCAGCTCACCGTCACCGGCCAGGGTGGGATCGAAATCTGCGCGCCGACCGCGTCTCAAGGTTTCCCGGGTACTCCGCAGCGCATCTCGATGTATGGCCTGAGCGCGCTCAATGGGAACAAGAACAAGACGGCGACCGCGTCCGCGCCTACGCCGACGCCGTCCCTCACGGCAACTGCCGAGCCCAAGAGCACCGGCAACCCGAAGTTCAGTCCGACGGCTGATGCGACAAGCATCGACGGCAACAGCGCGAGTGCGACGGTCACGAAGAACCAGTCCGTTGCCACACTGTCTTACTCAGGGTTCGCTCACGTGCCAAAGGGCGCCAGGGTGACAGGCGTCAAGGTCCGGGTTGCCCACGGGCTCCCACCGGTCAACGTGAAGTCATCGCTGCTCATCAAGACAGACACCGAGCCCAGCCCGAACGTCAACAAGGCGGTTGCGGTACCCGCGACGTGCCTTGCCACGTGCCTGGTTGACATCTATCCGTCGGGTGCGGCCACTGCCTTCAGGACTCCCGCCTGGCGGGACGTCAACACACTGCAACTGGACTACATCGCCGAGATCGACAACAACTCGGTGCCGACGGGCGTGTCGACCGTCGACGGGCTGGAACTTGTCGTCACCTACCTGCCGCCGACGCTGCAACCACACGCATGCGTGTCACCCTGCTCCGCATTGTTCACGAGCACTGTCAACCTGAACGTGTTCCTGCACGGGACCGTCTACGCGCCTTCAGCGAAGCTGGCCGTCAGCGTCCAGAACGACAGCGGCACCGTCTTCGAGCGTGGCATCGTGGTCCGTACTGTGGACATCATCGTGTCGGCCTCGTCCACACAGACAGCAGAACCGTTCCAGTTGCCGGCGGGCACTCCCACCGGCCGACGGGTGCTTCTGCGCGGATACGTCGAAGGCGTGGAGAAGGTCCGAGCATGTGTCGAGTTCGACGATGCAGCAGCTGTCGGAGACCGGGTCCGGATCCGGCGGTGGGCGCTGTTGCGGGAGGCACCGTCGACCGTGAGTATGAGTTTCTGTCCGTAGTCCGCATGATCATGGGCTACGTCCGAGTAGTCCTTCCGGGTGGAACTGCCTGACCGAAAGGCCAGGCAGTCCGACACCAACGTCTGATGCATCGACACGACACCAGGCGCAGGATTCACCCAGACCACCACCTCCTCGGAAGGACCACCATGAGCAACCGGCTCCGCGCGCGCGTCAAGACAACTGCCGACGCAGGCTTCACCCTCATCGAGCTACTCATCGTCATCGTCATCCTGGGCATCCTCGCCGGAATCGTGACCTTCGGTGTCGCGCAGTTCCGGAGTGACAGCACCACAGCCTGCACCAACGCCAATTCCAAGATCGTGCAGACAGCGAACGAGGCCTACAAGGCGAAGTACAACAACAGCACGCCGCTGACGGCAACGCAGCTGAAGGCTGCCGGATACCTGAACGACGACACGGCTTGCTCCTGAGGAGCGGTCGAGGGGTGGTTCGGTCGCGCTCTAGATCCGCTACCTGAGACTGGAGCCGGTCAGCGCAACAACTCCATACGGACTCCCTGCTCATCCCACTCGGGATCTTCAGGGAGACGGTCGACGGCCCGGGCAGCGATGCGCCGGGCCGTCACCATGTCTGCGGTCGCATCCAGCAGGTGCCGGGCGGTGACCCCGCCCGGCAGCTGCGCGTCCAGGACGACATCGACACCGGGGATGCGCGCCTCGACCAGCCGCCGGCGCTCATCCACCCCCTCCTCCGTGTACTTGCTGTGCTGCATCGGCTTGTCGTCGTTGAGCTGGTAGAAGCTCAGCTCCGGGTGCACCTCGAAGACCTGCCGCTGACGGTAGGGCTGCATCTCGTCGGCGACCTCGGCGTACCGCCGCATCATCCGGGCGCTGATCGGGTTCAGGCCCTTGCGCGCCCGCGCGTCGAGGTCCTGCGTCCGAAGGTAGTGCCGCGACGGCGGTGACTGGATCGCACCGGCCCGCGGCCAGCCGAGCAGCTGCCGGGCGAGCTTGTCGCAGGTCCGTCCACCTGGGGTGTCCACCTCCGGGAAGGACAGGTGGCAGTGGATCGCGATCACGTCGAAAGACGGCCGGTAGTCCAGGATCTCTGCGAAGGTCGCGAAGACCTCCGGCTCGGTCGGGAACGCTGTGATGCCCTGCAGCCGGGCGCCGACGACGAGCCAGCCCTTCGGGCAGGGCTCGACGCCGGCGATCAGGCGGTACGGGAGCTCGGGACCGCCGCCGCGGCGGCGAGTGGGAGGAGGCACAGGCCTGACGTTAGTCAGTTCGCGCCGCCAAGCCTGACCGTTCGGACGATGTACGAGCGCGTCCTGGTTCGTACCGTCGATCCATGGCGAAGCCTCCCTCCACCCTGCGTGCCGACGACCTGCTCGAGCTCTTGTGGGACAGCAAGGGCACCGACCTGCTGGTGTCCCCCGGCGCGATCCCGATGGTTCGCGTCGACGGCGACCTCGGCCCGCTCGACGGCTACGGTCCACTGACCGCGGTCGACACGAGCGATGTCCTCGAGCAGTTGCTCAGCCCGACGCAGAAGGCGGCCTTCGCCGACGGCGACGAGGTCGACTTCTCCTTCACCTGGCGCAAGAGCGCGCGTCTCCGCGGGAACGCCTTCCGCACCAAGGGCGAGACCGCGATCGCGCTGCGTCTCATCCCCCACGACATCCCGACCTACGAGGACCTCAGCCTGCCGAAGGTCTTCGAGCGCTTCGCCGCGCTGCGCCAGGGCCTCATCCTGGTCACCGGCCCGACCGGCGCCGGGAAGAGCACCACGCTCGCCTCGGTCATCGACCGGATCAACACCGAGCGCGCCTGCCACATCATCACCGTCGAGGACCCGATCGAGTACGTCTACTCCAACCGCAAGGCCGTCGTGCACCAGCGCGAGGTCGGCGACGACACGGCCAGCTTCCCCAAGGCGCTGCGCTCAGCGCTCCGCGAGGACCCCGACGTCCTGCTGGTCGGTGAGATGCGCGACCTCGAGTCCATCTCCTTCGCCCTCACGCTGGCCGAGACCGGCCACCTCGTGCTCGCCACCCTGCACACCAATGACACCGCGCAGGCGCTCGACCGCATCGTCGACGTCTTCCCGTCGGACCGGCAGGCCCAGATCCGGGTCCAGCTCGCGAACGCCCTCACCGGCATCGTCTACCAGCGCCTGCTCCCCCGGGCGGCGGGCGGGCTCGTCGCGGCGTTCGAGGTGCTCGTCGCCAACTCGGCGGTCCGCAACCTCATCAAGGAGGGCAAGACCAACCAGCTGCGCAACGTCGTCAGCACCCACCAGTCCGAGGGGATGCAGACGCTGGAGAGCGCTCTGAGCGACCTCGTCGCCGACGGCACGGTCGACTACGAGCAGGCCAAGCTGGTGTCGCTCTACCCCAAGGAGGTGGCCCCGCCGGCCCCTCAGCCGCAGGTCGTCGAGGCCTCCGGGCGGTTCAGCCGCCGCAAGTAGCGGTCCTGCAGGATCCGACTGGGTAGGTCATGCTCTGAAGTCGTCGTCCCCGACGGTCGAAGGAGCGGTGTGCACCCTGTCCTGCTCGCCTCCGGCCTGGTCGTCGACTTCGGGCCGGTTCGTGCCGTCGGCGGCTTCGACCTCTCCGTCGGCGAGGGCGCCTCGGTCGCGCTCGTGGGCCGCAACGGCGCCGGCAAGTCGACGACCATGCGGGTGCTGGCCGGCGTGCTGCCGCCGAGCGCCGGGACAGTCCACGTCATGGGCGTGGACGCCGCGCAGGACCCCGCCGGCGTACGCGCCGCCGTCGGCTACTGCCCCGACGTCGGCGGGCTGATCCCCCGCGCCACCCCGTGGGAGCACCTGCAGCTCGCCGCCCGGCTGCGCGGGATGCACTCCTGGCAGCAGCGCGCCACCGAGCTGCTCGAGCGCTTCGACCTGATCGGCGTCGCCGACCGCGTCACCGCCGGGTTCTCGCACGGCATGAACCGGCGGCTCTCGGTCCTGCTTGCCGCGTTCCACGAGCCGCGGCTGCTGCTGCTCGACGAGCCGTTCGACGGCGTCGACCCGCTGGGAGTGGACGCCACCCTGGAGGTCGTACGGCAAGCCCGGTCCGCGGGCGCGGCCGTCCTCGTCAGCACCCACCTGCTCGAGCTGGCCGTGCAGGCGTGCGAGGAGGCCGTCGTGCTCAAGGGCGGCCGGGTCGTCGGCGCGGCCCCTGCCGCCGAGCTCGCCGGCCGCGACGGCGACGCCCGCTACCGCGCGCTGATCAGCTGAGGTGCCCGTGAGCGCCATGCCCGGGCCGGTGACGCAGCTGCGCGCCCTGCTCGCGCTGCGCTGGCAGATGGCGCGCACCCCCGGCCTGCGACTGGGGATCCTGCTCGCCGCGCTGCTGCTCGGCTGGCTGCTCATGCTCGTGCTCGACAGCGGCAAGAACCTCGACTCCGTCCAGCTGGCCACCGCCATCGAGCTCGCGCCGGCGACCTTCCTCGGCTTCGGCGCGCTCGCCGTCATCGCCCCGCTCACCGCCGGCGGCGGCAACGAGGTCGTGCCCCCGGACCAGCTCGTGCAGTTCCCCGTCAGGCCGCAGACGCAGTTCCTCGGCGGGCTCCTGCTCGCGCCGCTCAACCTCGTCTGGGTCGTCCAGCTGCTCGTCATGGCCGCGCTGACGGCCTACCTGACCCTCGACGGCAGCATGCTGCGCGGAGGGCTCACGACCATCGCGTACGTCGCGCTGCTCACGGTTCTCGGCCAGTCCCTCGCGTGGCTCGTCGTGGGGGCGCGGCAGACCCAGCTCGGCCGTCGGATCGTCGGCGCCACAGGCGTTCTCCTCTTCCTGCTCGCCGTCGTCGTCGTGCGCGCCGGCCGCGGCGACGACCTCATCGACGCCAGCCCGACGCACACCGTCGTAGCGGGCGTCATCGCGGGCGGCGACGGCCACCTGCTTCGCTGGACGCTGACCACCGGGGTCCTGCTGCTCGGCACCGTCGTCCTGCTGCTGCTCGGCGAGCGCACCTGCGCGTGGGCGCTGCGCCGCCCCGGCGACGCCAGCCTGCACCGGCACACCGACCCGGTCCGCCGCCGCTCCCCCAAGACCAGCGCGCTGCGCGAGCTCGTCGCCGTCAACCGCGCCTCGGTCTGGCGCGCACCTGCCCTGCGCCGCGGCGGTCTGGTGCTTGCGATCCTCCCCGGAGTCATCGCCGCGGGAGCGGCCGTGCCGTGGCAGTCGATGATCGTGATGCCCGGCCTGGTCGCCGCCGGCGCCGGGCTGCTGTTCGGAGTGAACGCCTTCTGCCTCGACGGTTCCGGGGCCGTCTGGCTCGCTTCTCTCCCCCACGACCCGGCGCTCGTCGCGCGGGCGAAGGCGATCGTGCTCGGCGAGACCGTCCTGGCCGCCGTCACGGTGGCGGCGTTCGCCGGCTCCCTCCGCAGCCCCGGCACGCCGACGGCAGCGGAGGTCACCGCGATCGTCGCCGCCGGCCTGGCCTGCACCGCCGTGGTGGTGGCCGGCGCGCTGAAGATGTCCGTACGCCACCCGCACCGCGCCGACCTGCGCGGACCGCGCGACGCCGTCGCCCCTCCCGGGGCACTCGCGCTCGCCAGCGCGCGTCTGGCGCTGCCGACGGCGTTCGTGGGGATCCTGCTCGGCGCGGCCAGCCAGGCCGACCTGTGGTGGTGGCCGCCGCTGCTGGCGTCGCCGGTGATCCTGCTGTGCGTGCTGTCCGTGATGCGAACCCTGCGGCGGTACGACGACCCGTTCGTCCGAGCCCGCATCGTCCAGACCGTCGCGGCCGGCTGACTACTTCTGACCATCTCGGGTCGGAACCGCCCCTTTCCCGGCTGCGCGCTGACACGCTTCGGGGCTGGTACACGCACGCCGACCCGGAGGTGGACGCAACGTGGGCAGGGCAAGGCGGATCGTCGTCGCCGCGGCGCTGCTGACGGCGCTCGTCGCGACCCCGGCGCTGGCCGCGTCACCGTCCCCCACACCGTCGCCGACCCCGTCGATCGACGCGGTCCTGTCGGCGCACCTGCAGAAGCGCGCGAACCAGCAGGCCGCCGAGCTGCGGGCAGGCCTCGAGGCGCAGGACGAGGCCGCGCTGAAGGCCACCCAGGCGCTGGAGGACTACCAGGCAGCCCGACGCGCGGCCGACGCGGCCGTACGCCACTCCGAGGGCCAGGCGCGGCTGCTCGCTGCGGCGATCCGCAAGACGGAGGAGACCAAGGAGCGGCTGTCGCGCTACGTCGGGTCGCTCTACCGCACCGGCATGGGCAACCGGCAGATCGCTCTCTACTCCAGCCTGATGGACGCGCGGAACCCGCAGCAGCTCTTCCGCGGGCTCGGCATGGTGTCGCGCGTCGGCGGCAACCAGAACGACGCCTTCCTCGGCCTGGCCCGCGCGGAGGCGTTCCAGGAGCGGGCGGCCGCGCGAGCCGCGCGGGCCGCCGCTGACGCCCGCGCTGCGGAGACCCGGGCGGCCGAGGCGAAGGAGGCCGCGGACGCGGTCGTCGCCGAGGCGGTCGCGAAGGTCGCCGCGGTCAGCGCCGAGCTGCTCAAGACCGAGCAGGCGCTCGCCGTCGCGCAGAAGCGCGAGGCCATGATGGCCGCCGCCTCGCTGATCGCCCGGCAGCGGCAGGCGATCCCGGTCGCCGCGATCGAGGGCGCGCTGGCCGAGCGGCCGATCCCCGAGTGCAAGGGCGCGCCGACGCAGGGCTACCCGAACGGTCGGCTCCCCCTCCCCGCGCTCTGCCCGCTGTGGGGCACCAGCGGGCAGCTGCTGCGCTGGGACGCCGCGGCGGCCTTCGACGCGATGAGCAAGGAGTTCGGCGCGGAGTTCGGCGAGCCGATCTGCGTGACCGACTCCTACCGCAGCTATCCCGAGCAGGTCGCGGTCGCGATCGCGAAGCCGGACCTGGCAGCTGTGCCCGGGCGGAGCAACCACGGCTGGGGCGTCGCCCTCGACCTCTGCGGCGGGATCCAGAGCTTCACGAGCAAGCAGCACATCTGGATGGTCGCGAACTCGATGGCCTACGGCTGGTTCCTGCCGGCGTGGGCGCAGCTGGGCGGGTCCAAGCCCGAGCCGTGGCACTGGGAGTTCGCGGGCTGAGGTGCGCCCGCAGTGGGCACATGTGGGTTACCGTCCGCGCGACGTCCTGGAGGAGATCCCCATGCGCGTGCTCATCTGCGACGACGACCGGACCGTCCTCGAGTACTTCGGGTCGATGTTCGAGCTCGAGGGCTGGGAGACCCAGGTGGTCGCCTCCGGCGAGGAGTGCCTCGCGGCCTTCGAGGCCGGGGCCGACCCGGACGTCGTGATCCTCGACCAGCAGATGCCGGGGATGCAGGGGATGCAGGTCGCGGAGGAGCTGCGCGGGCGCAGCTTCACCCGGCCGATCGTGCTGTGCTCGGCGCACATCGTCCCCGAGCTGCGCATCGACATCGCCCGGCTGGACCTGCTGCCGATCAACAAGGTCGACGTGCACGCGGTGCTGCGGATCGCGAAGGCCGCGCTGCTGATGGACCAGCCGGAGAAGGCCGTCACCGCCCAGCCCTGACAATGGCGGATGCGCCGCACCGTCTCCTGCTCGCTCTCCGCCGAGCTCCTCTCCCCCGCCGACATCGAGCTGCAGGTCGCCGTCGCGGCTCCCCTGTCGGACCGCCTGTCGGTCACCGTCGACGGGTCCGTCGTGGAACCCGTCGAGGTCGCGACCGAGGCCGGCGGGCGGCTGCACCTCCTGGAAGCGGTGACCGGGCGGCTGGAGGTGTCGTACGACTGCACGGTCGTCGGCTCCCTCCCGCCCGTCGAGGCGCTGCCCACGGACCGGTCGGTCTACCTGCGTCCCAGCCGCTACGCCGAGTCGGATCGCCTCGCGGCTCTCGCGACCGCGGAGCTCGGCGGGCTGGACGACCCGGCCTCGCTTCTGCGTGCGGCGGGCGCGTGGGTGGGCAGCCGGCTGAGCTACGTCGCGGGATCCAGCCGCGGCACCGACGGCGCGGTCGACACGCTGCTCGCGGGTGCGGGCGTGTGCCGCGACTACGCGCACCTCGTGGTCGCGCTGCTGCGCGCGCGGGACGTGCCGGCGCGGTTGGTCTCCGTCTACGCGCCCGGGCTGCAGCCGATGGACTTCCACGCCGTGGCTGAGGCTCTCGTCGACGGTCGCTGGTGCGTCGTGGACGCGACGCTGCTGGCGCCGCGGTCGACGCTGGTACGGATCGCGACCGGTCGGGACGCGGCGGACACGGCGTTCCTGTCGTCGTCGGGTGGTGAGCTGCGGCTGGACGCGATGTCGGTCTCCGCGGTCGTCGACGGCGACCTGCCGGCGGACGACCTCGACGAGCTGGTGTCCCTCAGCTGAGCGAGGAGCGGACCAGCGCGCGGATCTCGTCGTCCGGTATCTCATGTCCGATCGGCAGCTTCAGCGTGCCCTTGCCGTTGTGCAGCTCCGGGTACCGCTCGACGAAGCCGTCGTCGTCCTGCCAGCCGTAGAGCGACAGCCCGTGCTTCCACGCCGCGACGTGGAGGCGGTGCGCGCCGACGACGTAGGTCGGCATCATGTACGACAGGACAATCTCGGCGTCAGGGTGCTCGCTGGTGATGTCCGTGGACGTGCTCGAAGAGCGGCCGGATCTCGTCGGGGATCGCGGCCACATAGGCCCGTACGTCGTCGTTCACGGGTGCATCATGGCGCCATGTCGAAGCCGGTGCTGTACGGGATCCTCGGTGGGCTCGCGTGGTTCGTGCTCGGCCTGCTCATCGGGCACTACGTCTGGACCTGATCGGTCAGTGCAGCCCCGCGGGCCCGGTGCCGGGGTCGTCGTCGAGCGCGTCCAGCAGCTGGTCGTTGCCCAGCCCCAGCCACATGGCGTAGGCCGCTACGAGCAGGAACGGGATCGCCAGGAACACGATCGGCGTCCAGGTGATGCCGGCGACCGCGGCGACGCCGGTGAGGGCGATGCAGACCGCGATCGCCAGCGGGCGAGGGCTTCTCGTGCCCGCGATCGTCTCCTCGATGTCAACGGGGTGGGCTGAATCTGTTCATAACTCGGATTTCTGTGGATAGGCCGGTTCTGTCGGAGGTGGTGGATAGGTTCGACCGTATGTTCGAAGACCGAGGCGGCGGGAGCTCCGCGACTTCCGCGAGGGAGTCGTACGAGGAGCAGTCCTGCGCTGGGCTGTCCGAGCCGATGCCGCGCCCGCGACAGCCGGAGTCGTACGCCGAGGACTTCTGCGATGGCCTGTCCGAGCCGGGGTGGGGCGCCACCGTCGGCGACAAGACGGTGCCGGTGTCTTCCGAGATCGCTGCGCTGGAGGCAGCGATCGCGGCGGTGGCGGCGGTCGACCCGAGCGGGCTCGATCCCGCGCAGGCGCTGGCCGACACCTCCGGGCTGCTGGCGCTGATGCAGTCGATGAAGGTAGCGACGATGACCCGCGTCGCCGACGTGGAGGAGCGCAAGCTGCACCGGATCGACGGCTCGCCGACCCTCAACAGCTGGCTGCGGCAGAGCGAGTCCGGCCTGACCAGCGCCGACGTCACGCTCGCCCGACGGCTGCCCACCCTGCCGACCATCGCCGACGCGGTCGCCGCGCGCACACTTGACACCGGGGCGGCGCAGCGCATCGCCGCTGCACTGGTCAAGCTGCGGCGATGGGTCGACCGTTCCGACGGGCTGATCGACGGACAGCCCGCGGTGCAGGTGCTCGAAGGGGTGATCTGCAACGGCGTCCGCAACGAGGTGTGCCAGGCGCTCGGTGGGCTGGCCGATGACGACCCCCGGCTGGCTGCGCTGGTGGCTGAGCTGGCCGAGATCGAGTCCCGGCCGGTGTCGGAGATCGCCCGGCTGGAAGCCGCGTTCGTCCTGCTGGCCCAGCGCATCGAACCCAGCCTGCTCGCAGGGGCGCTCGGGATGCTGGTCGACGCGCTGCTGCCCAACGAGCTCGAGCGGCGCACGAAGGAAGCGCACGACAACCGCGGCTTCAGGATCAAGCCCGACTTCGACGGCAGCGGCTGGCACGTCACCGACAACGACCTCGACCTCGAGCTGGGCGAGCTGCTGCACACCGTGCTCATGGCGATGATGGCCACCGATCCCGAGAACTCCGCCGACACCGAGGCCTACCGGGCGGCGCGCGCCGACGGCTGGACCGACGCCGACGGCGACGACGCGCTCGCCGGACCGCACGCGGTTGCCCCCCGGTCGCGCCGGCAGCGGCAGCACGACGCGCTCAAGCGAGCGCTGCGGTTGCTGCTCGACAGCGGGATCCTCGGTCTGCGCGACAAGGTCGCCCCGCACATCAGCGTCCTGGTCGACGACGACGGGCTGCACGACGCGCCCGGTGCCGCGCCGGCCGTCGGCGGGTCCGGCACCCGGCTGCCGCGCTGGCTGATCCGCAAGACCTGGTGCGATAGCGCCGTCACACGCTTCGTGATGGGCCTCGGCCGCAAGGTCATCGAGACCAGTCACACCGAACGAACGCTGAAACCCCATGAGCGAAGAGCGAAGCGGATCGAGACCGGCGGCCGATGTCAGTGCGCCGGCTGCAGGTCCGGACCCGGATCCGTGCTGAACCCGCACCATCCCGACGCCTGGGCGAAGACCGGCACGACGTCGTTCTGGGACACGGTCCTGCTCTGCGAGGCCGACCACGCCAGGCTGCACAGGGGCGAGACCATCCGGCTCAGGGACGGCCGGCTCCTGAACGAGAACGGCTGGGTGACGGGGTGAGGCCCCGCAGGAGCCGAGTCTCGTCCGTGCTCGCTGGATGACGGCGTGAGGCCCTGGCGCAGCCGGCGAGCTCGGTGGTGCTCGTCGGGTCACGGAGTGAGGTCTTGGCGCGGGCGCCGAGTCGGTTCATGCTCGCAGGGTGACGGTGCTGCTCGTCCTTCTCGGCCTGGGTCTGCTGCTCACGCTCGCCTGCATCCGCGAGTCCCACAGCGGCAAGCCGGCCTGGGGCACGCGGCGAGCTCCGGTGGAGCACGGCCCGACACCGGCGGAGGCAGCCAAGGCCGCCAAGCGCGTCAGCGTGTCGACGGCGGCGATCGGGATGTTCATCGGGAGGAGCGACGGCGGCTGACCGACCCCTGCCCGGTCGGACCTGACGGCCACGCCGGACAGTCACCGCGCCGGGCGGGTCAACACCTGCCGGGCCGGATGACGCGCAGGTCCCTCGCTCGCAGACCACTCCCCCGCAGGTCACGCCCGGCCCTGGCCACCGGTCAGCCCGCGAGCAGGCCCCGCAGCCGTCCGGCGAGCACGTCCCAGCGCCACTCGCGCTCGACCCAGTCGCGACCCGCCGCGCCCATCGCTGCTGCACGGTCGCGATCGGCCAGCAGCGCGCCGACCTCCGCAGCGACCGCCGCGACCGACGTGCCGTCGACGACGACCCCCGTCGAGCCGTCGAGCACCGCGTCCGGCGACCCGCCGCTGCGACCGGCGACCACGGGCAACCCCGTCGCCGACGCCTCGAGGAAGACGATGCCCAGCCCCTCGACCTCGAGCCCCGCCCGCCGCGTGCGGCACGGCATCGCGAAGACATCACCCGCGTCGTAGTGCGCGGGCAGCTCCTCCCACGGGACCGAGCCGGTCAGCACGACGTCGTCGGCCACGCCGTGCTCGGCTGCCAGCCGGTGCAGCCGCGCCGCATCCGGACCGCCGCCGACCAGCAGCAGCGCCGCGCCCGGGACTGCGGCCTGCACGGCAGGCAGCGCCTGGATCAGCACGTCCTGGCCCTTGCGCGGCACCAGCCGCGAGACGCAGACGACGACCGGGCGATCCGACAGCCCGTGCCGGGCCCGCACCTCTGCTCCCCCGCAGCCGGGACGGAACAGCGCGGTGTCCACCCCGCTCGGCAGCCGCTCGAGCTTCGTCGGAGGCACCGCGGCGGCGAGCCGCGAGCGCGTGTACTCCCCCAGGTAGGTCACGACGTCCACCCCGCGGCCGATCCGCGAGAGGACCTGGCGCGCACCGGGAAGCATCGCCCAGCCGACCTCGTGGCCGTGCGTGGACGCCACCGCACGCGCCAGTCCGAGCCGCGGCGCCAGCAGCCCCAGCGGAGCAGCCGCTCCGAACCACACCCGGTCGCTGCCCTCGACGGAGGCGATCGACCGCGCCCGACGCAGCACGTCCGGGGTCGGCAGCATCAGCGACGTGGGGTGCCGCACCACCGGGAAGGGCTGGGCAGCGTCGAACGCCGCAGCCCCCTTCCAGGCCGGCGCGTAGACGACGACCTCGCCGTCCGGCTGCCGGGACGCCAGGCTGTGCACGAAGGCCTGGATCCCGCCGGGACGCGGCGGGAAGTCGTTGGTGACGACGAGCGTCCTCATCCGCGCAGCCGCTCCCACTCGCGGGCCAGCGCCAGTCGCTCGGTCACGCCGGGGTGGGTGGCGAAGAACCAGTACGCGACGGGGTGCGGGTCGAGGTCCGAGATGTTGGTGATGGCCAGCCTCTTCTGGATAGCGGCGAACGTCGCGGTGTCGCGGGTCAGGTCCAGGGAGTGCACGTCGGCGCGGGCCTCGACACGCCGCGAGACCAGGTTGGTCGCCGGCGCGATCAGCAACGACCCCACGGCGAGCAGCGCGAGCACCAGCGGGATCACGCGCGGGTCACCCATCCCGTCCGCGCCGACCCGGCGCAGCAGCGGTGTCCACGACAGCACGAGCGCCAGCGCGCACACCGCCGCGGCCGCGCCCAGCGCTCCCAGCAGCGTCCCCACCAGCACGTCCCGCGACTTCGCATGAGCGAGCTCGTGCGCGACGACCAGCCGCACCTCCGCCGGCGGCGCACCCGACAGCAGCGTGTCGTAGACGACGATCCGGCGGCTGCTGCCGAAGCCGCTGACGTAGGCGTTGAGCGCGGTCGTGCGGCGGGAGGCGTCGGCGACCAGCACCTCGTCCACGGCGACGCCGTCTGCAGCCGCCAGCGACAGCAGGTCGTCACGCAGCTCCCCGGCCGGAAGCGGCCGGAAGTCGTTGAACACCGGCTCCACGACCAGCGGGTAGGCGAAGGAGCCTGCCACCACGAGAGAAGCGGTCGCCCCCGCCCCCCACGCCCACCAGGTGCGCGGGAAGCGGCGGGCCAGTCCGACCAGCGCGATGAGCGCCAGTGCGGTGAGCCCGGACCCGACGAGCACGCCCTTGCCGACGTCGCCCAGCCAGCTCGCCCAGGTGTGCGTCGACAGGCCGTAGTCGCGCCGCACCACCTCGCCGCGCGCCGACAGCGGCAGCGTCGCGAGCCGGCCGATCACACCGAGCGCCAGGGTCCCGAGCACCACCCGCCCGAACCACCCGCCCGGCAGCCGTCCCACCAGCCGCGAGCCCCACCGCGTCACGCCCAGCGCCACGGCGACGGCCAGCCCGAGGACGAGAGCGGCGTACGACCAGGGGCGGACGGAGCTGTGGAACGCCACCTCGCGCGCCATCTGGGCGGGCGTGAAGTCGCGCGCCGGGTTCCCGGCGAGCGAGGCCCCGGGCAGCGGGTTCCACGGCACCGCGACCGCGAGGGCGACGCCGAGTGCCACGAGCAGCACCGCGAGCGCGCCGAGGAGGCGTCGGCTCACCCGAGCTCGCGCTGCAGCGCCGCGCGCCACGCCTCGGTGAGCTCCGCGGTGGAGGTGCCCAGCTCGGAGCGCAGCGCGTCCTCGACGGCGACCGCGGAGTCGACTCCCCCGCGGCGGGCGCCGACGGCGCGGTAGAAGCGGAGCAGCCCGTCCCGACCGTGCTGCTCGGCGATGAGGCGCACCGCGAGCCACGCCTGCTCGTACGCCTGCGCGAGGTCCTCGTTGCCGCCGTCGAAGTCGCTGTCCGACGGGAGCTGCTCGGGCAGGTCGCCGGCCCGGATGTCGGCGCGCAGCTCGCGGGCCGACAGCGCCAGCGGCAGGTCGACGTCGGCGTAGCCCACGTAGTCGGCGAAGCCCTCCGCCAGCCAGCCCGGCACCGCCGGTCCCGTCGCTCGACGGGTTGCGACGTGGGTCAGCTCGTGGGTGAGCACGACACGGCGGCCGAGCTGGCCGAGCTTGGTGAAGGTGTCGGCGTTCACGAGGATCCGGTCGCCGCTGGGATCGAACTCCTGCGTGCCGCCGCCGAGCTCCGCGGTCGCCACCGCGGCGATCTGCGACAGGTCGCCGTCCGAGCCGAGCAGGTCGGCCATCTCCGCGCCGTCGGTCGGCACCAGCACGACCGCTCCCCGCCGCCAGTCGGTCCCCCACACCGCCTCGACCCGGGGCACCGCCGCGGCGGTCACCGACGCGACGTTGCGCAGCAGCCGCCGGGCGTCCGGGCGACCCAGCACGAGCACGTCCGCGACCCGCTCGGCCACGACCGGCCCGCGGTCCCACAGCGCACGCGGCGTGCCGAGGCCGACGTCCTCGAAGTCGTCGTCGGCGCCGAGCAGCCACCGTCCGTCGCGCTTGACGAAGGTCAGGTGGTGCAGCGCCGAGGTCGGCCGGTCGTCGAAGCCGGCGAGGGAGTGCTCCAGCGTCACGTCCGGCGCCCACCAGCGGTAGCGCCCGTAGCGGCGGTCCAGCGCGCTGTCGCTCGGCCGCTCGGTCGTGATGTCCAGCCGGTAGCGCCAGGTGCCCAGCGGCACCTCCTCCAGCGCGTCGAACAGCGCCGCCTGCCTCGCCCTCAGCGCCCCCGCGGCCGGGTCGACGACGGCGAGGAAGGCCGCCTTGTCCCGGCGGAGCAGCGCGCCCGCCCGGTCGGCGAGCAGCTGGCGCACCTGCTGCTCCCGCTCGGCGCGCGCCTGCAGGCTCTCCGGGTGCGGCAGGGCGACGGGCGGCGCCACGCGGGCCCGCGCGCTGCCGCCGGGCGCCTCGACCGGGACCGGCGCCTCGATCACGACCAGCGCGCCGAACGCCCCGAGCAGCGACACCGTGAGCGCTGCCGCGATCAGCCGGGGAGCCGTGGAGCCCTCCGGCGTCAGCCGGTCCGGCAGGCGCAGCACGCGGTGATCGTACGGCGCAGCGGCCTCCCGATGCGGGCCAAACCGGGCAATCAGCCCACCGGGGCGCGCAGCGCCTCGAGCGCGGCGTCGGCCGCGGTGAGCGCGCCGCGCATCTGCTCGGTCGACGGCCGGCGGGCCGCGTCGGCCTTCGCCAGGGCCGCCCGTGCCCGCTCCAGCGCGGCGAGCCCGGGCTTCCTCAGCAGGACGTAGGCGTCGGCGGCCTCGCGCTGCGAGCGGTACCACCCGGCCGAGCGCCGGTCGAGCCAGAGCGACTGCGCCTCGTCCAGCGCGACGTAGGCCGGCCAGAGCCCCTCCGCCGCCGCCCCGAACGCCTCCAGCGCGGTCGCCTCCGCCTCGCCTGCGGTGCGTACGGCGGTCAGCGCCTCCTGCTGGTCGGCCTCGAGCGGCTCGGCGGCCGGGGTGAGGGCGGCGAGCGCGACCCGGTAGGCCGAGAGCTGCTGCGGGAGCGCGCTGAGCGCGCGGTCGACCGGCGGCACGGCGGCGCGGGCGCGAGCGCGGGCCTGCCGAGCCAGCGCC
>JAKFFB010000172.1:0-50295 GCA_036675425.1 Actinomycetales bacterium
TCGGGTGACCGATGCCGAGGCGCTGCTCGCGCTCGCCCAGGACGCCCTGTCGGCCGAGCAGACCGCGCATCCCTCGACCGGCCGGCGGCGTCGGGCGCAGCTCACCGCGCAGGTCGACCCGCTGTCGGGCTGGGGACGGCTGCCCGACGGCGAGCTGCTCCCACCCACGAGCTTGAAGCAGGTGATGAGGACCCTCCCCGGCCGCGGCGGGCTGCTGCGGCTACGGCCGCTGACCGACGCCGACCTGCGCGTCCACGACCTGGGCCGGGGCAGCCGCGAGGTCAGCCCCGCGCTGCGGGAGCTGCTCGGCCCGCTCGACGGCGAGCGGTGCCGGATGCCCGGCTGCACCCGACGCCGGAAGCTGCACGCCCATCACGTGAGGTTCTGGTCCGACGGCGGCCCGACCGACCTCGGGAACCTCGTGCTCGTCTGCGCCCGGCACCACACCCTGATCCACACCCAGGGGTTCATCCTCGTCCTGCACCCCGACCGGCGACTCGAGGTCACGACCGCCGAGGGCGTCCGCCTGCTGCACCTGCCCGCCCAGCCGTGGGGCGACCCCGCAGCGCTGACCGACAAGGACGTCTCCGCGGGAACGCTCCCACCCGACCACGTCGAGCCCCGCCTCGACCTCCGCTACGCCGTCAGCGTCCTGGTGTCCCAAGCCGCCTGACGGCCGCCACGCTGAGTCAGTGGACGCGGTAGGACGTCCGGCTCAACGCGAAACCGTGCCCCGATCCTTCGTGACGGCACGTCACCCCTGAGCGCTCGCTGATGCAGACGAAATCGCCGTGCTGCAAGCCGAAGCCGTACGGAAGTGCGGCTGGTGCGTCGAGCAACCCCCACAGCGGCTCGTCGGTGGTGCACGAGAAGGAGGCCACGTCATCGGGACCAAGGTTGAGGGGGAGTCCCCAGTCGCCCTCGCTCATGCCTTGGCACTGGTCGCCTGCAGGCGGCAGCTCCCAGTCGCGGTCGTGGATGTCACAAGTCGCGTAGTCGGCGGTGACAGCGCAGCGGATGTTGCCGGTCGGGGAGTCGAAGTAGCGATCCTCGCTGACCCGCTCGATCCGCGGTGAGGGAGAAGCGGACGCGCTGGGCGATGCCGAAGGTGAGTCGACCGCAGGTGGCGACGACGGCGCGCTCGCAGTCGCGGGTGGATCGGACGACGTGCAGCCGCTGACGGCCAGCGTCACCACCCACGCGCACAGCGTCGACCGCATCACGAACCCCCTCCGATCGCCCGGGACTGTCGCACCGATGGGACTGGCGGCGCTATGGAGGTTCGTCAGCGCGGCCCGCCTGATCAGTCGAGCGCGGTGAAGTCCAGCTCTGCGGTGCTGACCGTTCCGGCCGTCCGCCCGGGTGCTCGGTGGCCGGACCAGTGCATGTTCGTGTGGGACACGACCAGCTCGGGCGGCGGCTCACCCCACCCGCTCAGGTCCTCGGTGGTGTGGGCGTCGGCCACGAGGATCGCGTCGTAGCCACGGGCGATCGCCCCGTGGAGCGTCGAACGGATGCACTCGTCCGTCTGCGCCCCGGCCACGACCAGCCGACCGACCTGCAGGCCGGCGAGCACCTTCTCGAGGTCGGTGTCCTCGAACGAGTCGGCGTACGTCCTGTGGATGTACTCCCGCTCCGGGCCTTCTCGACGAGGTCCTTGATGCTCCCGGCGACGCGGTCGCGTTCGTACGCCTCTCCGACGACGCCGTTCTGCACGTCGACCACGAGCAGCGCGGTGCCCGTCCGACCCTCGAGGGTCGCCATCGCAACCTCGTCAGCCGCGGAGGAGCAGCACCACCGAGACGACAACGCCGTAGACGACAACAGCCCCGCGCAGCAGCCGGCTCGGTACCCTTCCGGCAAGCCGGCCACCCAGGTAGCCACCGGTCAGCGAGGCGAGGGCGACGACCAGGACGGCCTCCCAGGCGACCGGACCGAAGATCCCGAAAGCCGCGACTGCCACGGCGTTCACGACGACGGACACGACGTTCTTCAACGCGTTGACGACGTGCAGCCGCTCGACGAGGAAGATGCCGAGCAGCCCGAGCAGCAAGACGCCCAGCCCGGCGCCGAAGTACGCCCCGTAGACCGCGGCCAGCAGCACACCGCCCTGCAGAAGCAGGCCGCCGTGCGCCGGACGGTCGGCCTGCTGGACCCGGGCGGCGAGCCGCGGTTGCAGGAGCAGCAGCCCGCACGCGAGCAGGATCAGGAACGGCACCACCGCGCGGAAGACGGCGCTCGGTGTGGTGAGGAGCAGCACCGACCCCAGCACGGCACCGACCACGCTGACGACCGCGAGCGACCCGATGCGGGCGCGCTGCCCGGCCAGCTGCGCGCGTCCCCCGACGACGCTCCCGGCGTAGCCCGGGAAGAGCGCCACCGTGTTCGTGACGTTCGCGGTCACCGGGGGGTAGCCCGCGGCGAGCAGCGCGGGGAACGAGATGAGCGAGCCGCCACCCGCCAGCGCGTTGACGGCGCCGGCCAGCAGCCCGGCGCCGGCGAGCAGCGCCCCGGTCTCGGGCGTCATCGGCCGACCGCGTAGCCCTGCATCCCGCGCGCGTTGGCCGCCGCCTTGAGGAAGCCGGTCGACGGGTCACGGCCGACGGCGGACAGGCGCCCGAGCTCCCAGTCGCCGGTCACCTTGACGTCGTGCCCGCGCCGGCGGAGCTCCCCGATGACGGCCGGGTCGAGCCGTCCCTCGACGACGACGCGACCGGGCACGGCCGCGCGCGGCCAGAACGAGCTCGGGAAGTGCTCGCTGTGCAGCATCGGCGCGTCGATGGCGGCCTGCAGGTCGAGTCCTGCGTGCAGGTGCGCGAGCAGGAAGACCAGCTGCCACTGGTCCTGCTGGTCGCCGCCGGGCGTGCCGAAGGCCAGCACCGGCACGCCGTCGCGCGTGGCCATCGACGGCGTCAGGGTCGTACGAGGTCGCTTGCCCGGAGCGAGCGACGCCGGCAGACCCGGCTCCAGCCACATCATCTGCGCGCGCGAGCCGAGGCAGAAGCCCAGCTCCGGGATCGTGGGCGAGCTCTGCAGCCAGCCGCCGCTCGGTGTCGCGGACACCATCAGCCCGCTGCTGTCGACCACGTCGACGTGGCAGGTGTCGCCGCGGGTCGCGCCGTCGCGCTGCACCGTCGGCTCCCCGGTGCCCGACACCGTCAGCCCCGCGGGTGGAGGCGGCACCGAGGTCGGCAGCCGTGGCGTACGACCGTCCGGACTGCCGGCACGCAGGTCGTACGACGCCGACTCCCCGACGAGCCGCCGCCGGTCCGCGGCGTACTCCGGCGACAGAAGCGTCGTCAGCGGGACGTCGACGAAGGACGGATCCCCGTACCACGCCTCGCGGTCCGCGAACGCCAGCTTCCCGGTCTCGATCACTGCGTGGATCGACTCGGCCGAGAGGTGGTCCGACAGGTCCATCCCGTCGAGCAGCTGCAGCCACTGCAGCAGCACCGGGCCCTGCCCCCACGGACCGGTCTTGCAGATGGTCAGGCCGGCGTGATCGACCGAGACCGGGTCCTCGACGGTCGGCTGCCAGCGGCCCAGGTCGTCACCGGTGAGCACTCCGGAGTGCCGCCGGCCGGAGGTGTCCATCACCTCCTGCGTGCGACACCAGCGGTCGACCGCCTCGGCGACGAAGCCGCGGTAGAAGACGTCGCGCGCTGCGGCCAGCTGGCCGTCGCGGTCGGAGGACGCGGCCTCCGCCTCTGACACCAGGCGGGTCCACGTCGCGGCCAGCGCCGGGTTGCGCCAGCGCGCGCCGGCCGCCGGGACCGTGCCGCCGTCCAGCCACGTCGCGGCCGACGTCGGCCACTCGTCCCGGAAGTGCTGGGCGACCCGGTCGATGGTCGCGGCGATCGCGGGAAGGATGGGGAAACCCCCAGCTGCACAGGCGATCGCGGGCTCGAGCACGTCGCGCAGTGGCCACGTCCCGTGCTGCTCCAGCAGCAGCGTCCACGCCCCGAACGCCCCCGGCACCACGGCGGCCAGCAGGCCGGTCCCGGGCACGACGTCCAGCCCGAGCCCGCGGTAGTGCTCGATGGTCGCGCCGGCCGGCGTCGGGCCCTGGCCGCAGAAGACCTGCACGGGGAGGTCCGGCGACCCGACGAGGATCGGGACGTCGCCGCCCGGGCCGTTCAGGTGCGGCTCGACGACCTGCAGCACGAAGCCGGCCGTGACCGCGGCGTCGACGGCGTTCCCGCCGCGCTCCAGCACCGACATGCCGGCGGCGCTGGCCAGCCAGTGCGTGGACGCGACCATGCCGACGTCGCCCAGCAGCTCAGGACGGGTCGTGAACAAGGGGTCTCCTCCGGCTCAGCCGAGCAGTCGCTCGGACGACAGCATCGCGTGGACGCCCCAGACCGAGTTGGCGACCTGGGTGACGTGCAGGTCCACGCAGCTGCTGGCCACCGCGAGGGCGGTCGGTCGGTCCATGCCGTGCAGGGCCTGCAGCCACGTCAGCATCGCGTCGAGGGCGTCGCCGCTGGCCGTGTTGAGATCAGCGGAGAAGCCGAAGGTGATGCGGCTGGTCGGAGTCGTCGCGTGCACCGTGCGCAGGGGTGGGTCCGGGACCACGTCGATGACCAGCTCCGTCGTCATCGCGCACTCCAGGGCCGTGCCGCCCACCTCGCCGTCCCCCTGCGCGGCGTGACCGTCCCCCAGGCTGAGCAGCGCGCCGGGGACGTTCACCGGGAGGTGGAGCGTGGCCCCTGCGGTGAGCGCGCGGCAGTCCACGTTGCCGCCGGACCCCGCACGCGGCGGGATCGTGGAGTGGTCGCCGGGCACGGCGGGCGCGACGCCGATGACGCCGAGGAAGGGCGCCACCGGTACCGAGAGCCCGTGCTGGTTCGTGGCCCGCTCCTCGCCGATCTCCCACAGCAGCCAGGACGGCGGTCCTGGCGTGACACCGAGGCGTCGGTTGAGCGGGTTGTCCGCAGCGGCGGCGACGGTCCAGCCCCAGTCGTCCGGCTGCAGCCGGCGCAGGTGCACCGACAGGGTCATGCCGGGCTCCGCTCCCCGTACCTCGATCGGACCGGTCAGGCAGTGGCCGCGGGCGTCGGCAAGCAGCCGCGGCACCTGCTCGCCGGGGGACCGCTGCCGCTCGACGTAGCCGGAGGCGTCGAGCGATCGCAGCACCACGGTGTCACCCGGGTCGACGGTCAGCGCGGGGAGTGCGTCCCGGGAGAAGACGTCGACGACGGTGCCGACGGTGGCGTCGAGCCGATGCAGGGCCATGCCCCCACCCCTACCCCGCCGGTGGAGGCTCCGTTGGGCCACCGCACCAGGAGTCGCCGACGAGGTTCGTCCCCTCCCACGAGGCGGCGGCCGCGCGCAGCCCCGAGGCTGAGGGCATGCTGCCTCGAGGACACCGGACCGCTCGTCGTACGGCCGCAGTCGTGGCGCTCTGCGCGCTCACCGCCTGCGGTTCGACGGTGCCGCAGCAGTCCCTGGCGGGAGGAGCGGCGGGCTCGATCGCGGGGGGAAGCGACGGGCTCAGCACGACTACGCAGCCGACTGCCGGCACGGTCGACGGCTCGGCCCCGGCCGGACCGGCAGTCGCGGCCGGCGGAAGCGCGGCCGGACCGGCGGCCGTACCCGGCGCGCAGTCCTCCACGACGACGGCGGCAGGGGGACCCGCCGCCGGACCTGCGGTCGCCAAGCCGGCGAGCAGCGCCCGCGGTGTCACCGCGACGGAGATCCGGATCGGGCTCGAGTACATCAAGGGCGCGGACGAGGCCCGCAAGAGCATGGGCTTCGAGGGCGTCAGCTCGGGCGACCAGAAGCGGCAGCTCGACATCCTCGTGCAGCACATCAACAAGACCGGCGGGATGGCCGGTCGCCGGGTGGTCCCGGTCTTCCACGTGTACGAGGCGAGCTCCGGCAACACCAGCACCGAGAACGAGCAGGCCGCGTGCGCGACCTTCGCGGAGGACAACGAGGTCTTCGCGGTCATCTCCGCGATCAACCACACCGAGGTCTTCCTGTCGTGCCTGACCAAGGTCGGGGTGCCGTACATCAGCGCGCCCGGGCTGACCATCAACGACGACGACGTCTTCCGCCGCTATCCCCTGCACCTCGAGCTCAACGCGGTGAGCCTGAGCAAGCAGGGAGCGCTCTTCGGCAGGCCGCTCGCCGACACCGGCTACTACGACGCGGGCGCCAAGATCGGACTGCTCACCTTCGAGCAGCCGAACTTCGTCCGGGCCGTCGACGGACACCTCAAGCCGGCGCTCAAGGCGATCGGCCGGTCGCTCACCGACGAGGTCCGGCTGGCCTACCCGCAGTCGACGTCCGACCAGGGCGCGATGGCGGCCGCGATCAGCAACGCGGTGCTGCGCTTCCGGCAGAAGGGCGTCACGCACGTCCTCATCACGGACGTCTCCGCCCTGGTGACAGTGCTGTTCGCGACGTCCGCCGCGAGCCAGGGCTACTACCCGCGCTTCGGCTGGCTGTCGCCGAACGGCGGGCAGGCCGCCGCGAACCTCATCTCGGACAAGCGGTCGCTGCAAGGGGCGGTCGAGCTCGGGTGGTACCCCGCGATCGACCTCGACGCCGCCAACCAGGACGTCCTGGCGCCCGGGGCAAAGCGCTGCGCCGACCTGTTCGCTGCCCAGGGCTACACGCCGAGCGACCGCAACGAGGAGACGGTGCTGCAGCTGCAGTGCGAGATCTTCTTCTTCACCCGCGAAGCCGCGACGCGCTCCGCCGAGCTCACCGGCGCCGGGTTCGTCCAGGCGCTGAAGGCGATCTCGACCGAGGTGCCTCCAGCGTCGACCTACGAGATCGACCTCAACCGTGCGCCGGCCGGCGCCGGCGCCTACCGCGTCCTGCGGTGGGTCGAGGGCTGCACCTGCTTCCGCGCCGATCGCGGCCTGAAGCCGCTGCACTGAGCGGCGGCGGCGACCGCTCCGACCGCGCTAGCGTCCGGGACGTGCTCAACCCCGACCGCACCGACGTACGCCTGCTGCAGGCGCTGGTGCGCGAGCCGCGGCTGACGGTCAGCGAGCTGGCCGAGCGGGCGGGGGTCGCGCGCAACACCGCGCAGGCGCGGCTGGACCGGCTGCACGCCGCGGGCGTCCTCGGCGACAACGAGCGCGGGGTGGCGCTGCGGCCGCTCGGCTTCAGCGTCTCCGCGGTGGTCTCCGTGCAGATCGAGCACCGCTCGCTCGACGAGGTGACCGAGGCGCTCGCCGACAACTGCAACGTGCTGCAGGTCGAGGAGACGGTCGGGGCCGCCGACCTGCTCGTGCGGGTGGCCGCCAAGGACACCGACGACCTGCAGGCGGTCGTGCACTCCCTGCTGGCCATCCCCGGCGTCGAGCGCACCACGACCTCGGTGGTGCTGACCTCGCGCGTGCCCTACCGCGTGACCCCGCTGCTGGAGTCCCTGCTGGCTGAGCAACCCGCGCAGCCATCCCGGCCCTAGCCCGGCCGAACTGAGCACATTGCTCAACTTGACACCGATGAGTTGACCGCATTGACGACGGATCGGCACGCTGGCCGTTCGATCCGTCGACACGAGGAGACCCGGTGACCGCGCTCGACGACCGTCCCAACGCATCCGCCCCCGCCACCCCCGCGCTCGCGCCCGGCTACGACCCGGCCGACCGCTACCGCCCCGGCGCCCGTCCGGTGCTGCTCACCGGCGTGCAGGCGATCGCCCGGATGCTCGTCGAGCAGCACGCCCTCGACGCCCGCGCCGGCCGTGACACCGCCTCGCTGGTCTCCGGCTACCCCGGCTCCCCGCTCGGCGGCCTGGACAAGCTGCTGCACGGCCTGCCCCAGCTCAAGGCAGAGGCGGGCGTGCACCTGGTGCCCGGCGTCAACGAGGAGCTCGGCGCCACCGCGGTCTGGGGCAGCCAGCAGGTCCCCGGCAAGCGGACCAACGACGGCGTGATCGGCGTCTGGTACGGCAAGGGCCCCGGCCTCGACCGCTCCGGCGACGTGCTCCGCCACGGCAACCTCTACGGCGCCCACCCCGAGGGCGGCGTGCTCACCCTCGTCGGCGACGACCCGGCCGCGAAGTCCTCCTCCGTGCCGTGTCACAGCATCCGCACCCTCGCGTCCTTCGGCATGCCGGTGCTGTCGCCGCGCAACGCGACCGAGCTCATCGCCTTCGGCATGTACGGCACGGCGCTCTCGCGGCTGAGCGGCTGCTGGGTCGGCATGAGCATCGTGGCGGACGTCGCGGACGGCCTCTGGACCGTCGACGAGGACTTCACGAACCTGCCGCTCGTCGTCCCCTCGTTGGAGTGGGAGGGGCGACCGTGGACCTACAAGCAGCGCGTCTTCGCCTCGCCGCCCGACTGCCTCATCTCCGAGACCGACCTGGTCGGCCCCCGCTGGGCCGCCGTGCAGGCCTTCGGCGCCGCGAACCCGATCGACGCCATCGAGGTCGACCCGGCCGACGCCTGGCTCGGCATCGCCGCCACCGGCACGGCCTACGACGCCGTCCGGCAGGTGCTGCTCGAGCTCGGCCTCGACGAGGAGGCGCTCGCCCGGGTCGGCGTCCGGCTGCTGCGCGTCGGCATGCCCTACCCGCTCGGCGGCGAGCTCGTCCGGCGCTTCGCGCGCGGCCTCGAGACCGTGCTCGTCGTCGAGGAGAAGGAGCCCTTCCTCGAGCTGCAGGTCAAGGACGTCCTCTACGGGACCGCCTACGCCCCAGCGGTTCTCGGCAAGCGCGACCGCGACGGCCGGACCCTTGTCCCCGCCGACGGCCAGCTCACCGCGGACCGCCTCGAGCGGGTGCTGCGCGGCCTGCTGCGCGACCGCGTGGTGCTGCGCGACCCGCGGCCGGCTCCTCGTACGTCCCTGTCGCTCACGCCCGTCGGCGGCGTCAAGCGGACCGCCTACTTCTGCTCCGGCTGTCCGCACAACCGCTCGACGGTGGTGCCGGAGGGCTCGCTCGCGGGCGGCGGCATCGGCTGCCACGCGATGGTGACCATGCACGACCGCGAGGTCTCGCAGGTGCTCGGCCTGACCCAGATGGGCGGCGAGGGATCGCAGTGGATCGGCCAGGCGCCGTTCACCGACGTGCCGCACATCTTCCAGAACCTCGGTGACGGCACCTACTTCCACTCCGGCCAGCTCGCCGTGCAGGCGTGCATGGCCGCGGGTGTGAACATCACCTACAAGATCCTCTACAACTCGGCTGTCGCGATGACCGGTGCGCAGGACGCCGAGGGCGCGCTGGCCGTGCCGGCGCTGACCCGCAAGCTCGCCGCCGAGGGCGTCGTGAAGACGGTCGTCGTCACCGACGAGCCGAAGAAGTACCGGAAGGTCAAGGACCTCGCCGAGGGCGTCACGGTCCGCCACCGCGACGCGCTCGACGAGGTGCAGCGCGAGCTGCGCGAGGTCCCCGGCGTGACGGTCATCGTCTACGACCAGCAGTGCGCCAACGAGGCTCGCCGGCTGCGCAAGCGCGGCAAGCAGGAGGTGCGCACCACCCGCGTCGTCATCGACGAGGCGGTGTGCGAGGGCTGCGGCGACTGCGGTGCCAAGAGCAACTGCCTGTCGGTGCAGCCGGTCGACACCGAGCTCGGCCGCAAGACCCGGATCGACCAGACCTCCTGCAACACCGACTACTCCTGCCTGCTCGGCGACTGCCCGTCCTTCCTCACCGTCGAGGTGACGGGGGAGAAGCCGAAGCGGAAGAAGGCGGCGACCCCTGCCGTGCTGCCCGACGTCGCGACCCCGACGACCGCCGAGGTCTTCCTCGCCGGCATCGGCGGCACCGGCATCGTCACCGTCAACCAGGTGCTCGCGACCGCCTCGCTGCGCAGCGGCAGCCACACGACCGGGCTCGACCAGGTCGGCCTGTCGCAGAAGGCGGGTCCGGTGACCAGCCACCTACGGGTCGGCGACCGCGGCCCGGCCAACCGCGTCCCCAAGGCCGCTGCCGATGTCGTGCTCGGCTTCGACCTGCTCGTGCTGGCCGACCAGAAGAACCTCGCTGTCTGCTCGCCGGCCTCGACCGTCGCCGTGGTGTCGACCAGCACCACCCCGACCGGCACGCAGGTCTCGGACGCCTCCGCCCCCGCGGCGGACACCGCCGAGCTGCTCGCCAAGGTCGAGCGGTCCGTCGCGCAGGTGTTCACCATGGACGCCCTCGCCGCGTCCGAGGCGCTCTTCGGCTCGACCGCTCCGGCGAACCTGCTGCTGGTCGGCGCGGCCTACCAGCTCGGCGCCCTCCCGCTGCCCGCCTCGGCCGTCGAGGAGGCGCTCGAGCTGAACGGCGTCGCCGTCGCCGCCAACACCGCCGCCTTCCGCTGGGGCCGCGTCGCCGTCGCCGACCCGGCCGCGTTCGCCGCGGCCGTCGGTCCGGAGCCGGTCGCCAAGAAGGAGCCGCGCGACCTGCTCGGCGACTCCCCGCTGGCCGGTGAGACCCGTCGCCTGACGCAGGTCCGCGCCGCGCTGCTCGCCGACCACTCCGGCGAGAAGGCCGCCCGCGCCTACGTCGCCGTCGTCGAGCGCGCCTGGGCCGCCGAGCGCGCCCTCGGCGACGCCACCGCCTACAGCGAGGCCGTCGCCCGCGGCGTCGCGCACCTGCAGGCCTACAAGGACGAGTACGAGGTGGCGCGCCTGCTCACCCGCCCCGAGCTGATGGACGAGGTCCGGGCGCAGGTCCCTGACGCGGGCAAGGTGCAGCTCAACCTGCACCCGCCGGTGCTGCGCGCGATGGGCGTGGACAAGAAGCTGCGCTTCGGGGCGAAGTACCGCCCGGCGTTCGTCGCGCTGGCCAAGGCGAAGGGGCTGCGCGGCACGCCGCTCGACCCGTTCGGCCGGGCCGAGGTGCGGCGCGTCGAGCGCGAGATCGCCACCTCCCACGCGGCTCTCGTCGAGCGGCTGTCCGGCACGCTGACCGCGGAGACGTACGCCACCGCGGTCGCGGCGGCCGGTGCCGCCGAGATCGTCCGCGGCTACGAGGACATCAAGCTCGGCAACGTCGCGAAGTACCGGGAGGCGCTGGCCGCGCTGGGGGTCTGAGCCACCGCGACACCGACGGACGGGACGCGCGTCACACCGACGGATGTGCCGTCGGTCTTGATTACTAAGGTCAACCTCACCTAACTTCTCGGACATGTCCGGGCCCGTACCGTCCTCCGCGTCGACCGCTCTCGTGCGGCAGCCGCGCGCCGGGGGACCCGCAGCGCAGCACGACGTGGCCGCGCCCCTGATCGGCAGAGGTCTGCTGCTGCTCGCTGCGGCGGTCGCCGTGGCGGTGGTGTGGGCGGCCGCTGTGTGGCTGTCCGCCCACGTGCGGACGGACGAGGCGCTGCACTCCGTGGCGCTCTTCGCGCACCTCGCGGCACTCGTCGTCGGCTTCGGCGCAGTGCTGGTCGTGGACTGGTGCGGCCTGCTCTGGGCGCTCGGGCGACGGCCGTTGGTCGAGGTGCTCGTGCTGGCCCAGACCTGCCACGCCGTCATCTGGCTGGGCCTGGTCGGCCTCACCCTCAGCGGAGCGCTGCTCGCGCCGGACCTGACCGCACTGCGCACCCAGGTCAAGCTCGCGGCGGTCCTCCTGCTCGGTCTCAACGGCGTCCAGGCCTTCGCGCTGCACTCCCAGCTGCAGGCAGCAGGCGGCCCCCTGCCGGGGCGTCTGCTGCGCCGTGCCGCTGCGACTGCGGTCATCTCGCAGGCGGGCTGGTGGACCGCGACCGTCATCGGCTTCCTCACCCATCAGTCCCGCTGACCGACTCCCGGCCCCCGCGTCCCACAGCTGTGCACCCCGCACTCGGCCCTTCCGGGGCCGTCGACCCGACAGACAGGAACAGCATGCTCAAGACTGCCTCCACCACCGCTCTGGCCGCCTGCGTCGCCCTCGCTCTCACGGCGTGCTCCGCCGGCAACGCGTCCACCGCCGACGCCGAGCACGAGGACGCAGTGCCGGCCGGCGTCGCGCACCAGTACGCGACCATCGCCGAGGAGGTGGCAGCCGAGGGCGGTGAGGTGACCAAGGGGGCGTGGCGCGTCGCCTACATCGTCGAGCCGGCGGAGCCGTGGTACGTCACGACGGCGGGCAAGCAGGTCCGCCGCGACCCCGCGCCCGGCGAGACGCACCACATCGAGATCCTGCCGTTCGAGGAGGCATCGGGTCGGCTCGTGCCGGACGTGCCCGTGCGGCTCGAGGTCCTGGACAGCTCCGGAGCCGTCGTCGACGCCGAGGACCTGAGCATGCTGTCGGGCGAGTTCTTCCACTACGCCAGCAACTTCTCGATCCCGGACGCGGGCAGCTACACGCTGCGCGCCACCCTCGGCACGCCGACGTTCCTCCGGCACGGCGACAGCGCGCAGGACCTGATCCTCACCGAGGGCGTCACCGTCGAGTTCCCCGACGTGACGCTGCGCCCGGAGGGCTGAGCCCGACCTACGGTCGCAGGTGCTGGAGGGCGAGCTCGGTGTAGAGCGCTGCGCCGTCCGCCAGCACGCTGTCGTCGAACGCCGCCAGCGGCGAGTGGTTGTAGGGCGCGTCGGCGGGGTTGCACCCCGCCGGCGTCGCGCCCAGGAACACCATCGCGCCCGGCACCGCGTCGAGGACCCGCGAGAAGTCCTCGGACCCGGTCGTCGGGTGGGGCAGCTCGAGGTAGCGCTCGGGACCGAAGCGCTCCCGCACGACGTCCGCCGCAGCCGCTGCCCGAAGCGGATCGGTCGAGGTGAGCGGGAAGAGCTCCTCGGCCCGCACGTCGACGTCGACGCCATGGGCCGCGGCGACGCCTTGGATGACCCGGACCGACTCCTCGAGCAGGCGGGCGGACGCACCGACCGAGAACGACCGCAGGGTCGCCTCGAAGCGGGCTTCGTCCGGGATCACGTTGTGCGCCGTACCGGCGTGGAAGGTGCCGACGGTGACGACCACCGGGTCGAACACGTCGAAGCGCCGCGTGACGAAGGTCTGCAGCGCGCTGACCATCTCGCAGGCCGCGGGGATCGGGTCCTTGGCGCGGTGCGGTGAGGACCCGTGGCCGCCCGCGCCGCGCACCGTGACGGTGAGCATCCCGGCAGCCGCCATCAGCGGTCCCGGGCGGGTGGCGAACAGCCCGGACGGGAGGGTCGACGAGATGACGTGCAGGGCGTACGCCGCGTCGGCCCGGCGGCCGGCCGCGTCCAGCACGCCCTCGTCGATCATCCGGCCCGCGCCGTCGTAGCCCTCCTCGCCGGGCTGGAACATGAAGACGACGTCACCGGCCAGGGACTCCTTGCGGCCGGACAGCGCGTGCGCCGCGCCGACGAGCATCGCGGTGTGCAGGTCGTGCCCGCACGCGTGCATCGCGTCGCCGGTCGCGGCGTAGTCGAGCCCGGTCCGCTCGACCACAGGCAGTGCGTCCATGTCCCCGCGCAGCAGCACGACCGGGCCGTCGGCTGCCGCGCCGCCGCGGAGCACCGCGGTCACCGACGTCGTCGCGCTCCCGGTGCTGATCTCGAGCGGGAGCCCGTCGAGCGCGGCCAGCACCCGCTCCTGCGTGCGCGGGACGTCGAGCCCCACCTCCGGGACGCGGTGCAGCTCGCGGCGCAGCCGCACGAGGTCGTCCTGCAGGTCGCTCAGGTCCGTCATGGCGAGGACCGTACGACGTCCGGCCGGGGCCGGACACCGGGACCTTCGTCCCGGGACGGAAGCGGCGCCGGGTCGCACGATGGAAGCGACAACGAGGGAGGCCACGATGACGATCGAGCTGAGCCCGGAGCAGGCGGCCGCGGTGCGCAGGGTGCTGGAGCAGCGGCTGAGCAACCTGTCGAGCGAGATCCGGCACACCGACACCCCACGGATCCGCGAGGAGCTGCGGGACGAGCGGGAGGACCTCCGTGCGGTCGTGCTCAAGCTGCACGAGATCGCCGCCTGACCTCGTCCGCCAGCACGACCGGCGGCCCCGGACCTCGGCCGCCGCGACGAAGCGCGGCCGCGCTCCGGCGCGCGACGATGCGCTCCTCACCGATCTGAGGAGCGCATCGTGGCACTGGACGCCCAGCACTGGCAGGACCGGCTCACCGCACTGGCCGACAAGCACGGCGTCGTCGGCGCGAGCCTGGCGATCCGGCTCGGCGACCAGACCGTCGAGGCCGCCGCCGGCGTCCTCAACCTGCGCACCGGCCAGCCGGCCACGCCCGACAGCCTGTTCCAGATCGGCTCGATCTCGAAGGTCTGGACCGCGACGCTGGTGATGCAGCTCGTCGACGAGGGGCTGCTCGACCTCGACGAGCCGATCATCACGCACCTGCCCGACTTCCGCGTCGCGGACGAGGAGGTCTCGCGCACCGTCACGACGCGCCAGCTGCTGGCGCACACCAGCGGCATCGACGGCGACCTGTTCCTCGACACCGGGCGGGGCGACGACTGCATCGAGGCCTACGTCGCGGCCATGAAGGACCTCACCCAGGTGCACCCGCAGGGCGCGACGATGTCGTACTGCAACTCCGGCTTCACCGTGCTCGGCCGCCTCATCGAGGTGCTGCGGGGGAAGACCTGGGACGCCGTGCTGCGCGAGCAGCTCTTCGTCCCGCTCGGCCTCGAGAGCGCGGGCACCCTGCCGGAGGAGGCGCTGCTCTTCGGCGCCGCCACCGGCCACATGGTGCTGCCCGGCCAGGACGCGCCGATCGTCACGCCGCAGTGGGGCATCTACCGCTCCGCCGGACCCGCGGGCCTCATCCACTGCCCGGCCCGGGACGTGCTCGCCTTCGCGCAGCTGCACCTGGACGGCGGGACCGCTCCCGACGGCACCCGGGTGCTGTCGGCCGCGTCCGTCGCCGCCATGCAGGAGCCGCAGGTCGAGGTGCCCGACCCGTACACCCTCGGGTCGCACTGGGGTCTCGGCTGGATCCTCATGACCTGGGACGGCCACCGGGTCTTCGGTCACGACGGCGGCACCCTCGGGCAAGGCGCGTTCCTGCGGATCCTCCCCGAGGCGGGCCTGAGCGTCGCGCTGTGCACCAACGGCGGGAAGCACGTCCGCGACCTGTTCGCGGACCTGTACGGCGAGGTGTTCAGCGAGCTCGGAGGTCTCGAGATGCCGCGCCGCCCGGAGCCGACCAGCTCCGCGGCGCCGGTCGACCCGGCGCGCTTCGTCGGGCGCTACGTGCGCGAGGGCATCGAGATGACCATCCGCGAGGGCGAGGACGGCGTGCTGCGGCTGCAGACCCGCGCCACCGGGCCGCTGCACGCCGCCCTGCCGGACCCGCCGGAGGTGCAGCTGCTGCCGTTCGAGGACGACGTGCTGCTCGCGAAGGGCGCCGACGACGACGCGTTCACGGCGGCGGTCTTCTTCGACCTGGACGGCGAGCGCTACGTCCACATGGGGGCTCGCGCCACCCGCCGCACCGGCTGAGGCGCTTCGGAGGGGTTTGACGGGGTTCGCGCCCCCCTCGCACGGAAAAGGGACAGGAGTACGACCCCGCTCCGTCGAAAGGTGTCCCGGTGTCGCGCGCACGCCTTCCGTACACGCCGGCCCTCGACGGCTTGCGCGGACTGGCCGTCGCCGCGGTGCTGCTCTTCCACGGCGAGGTCCCCGGGGTCCCCGGCGGCCACCTGGGCGTGACGGCCTTCTTCACCCTGTCGGGCTTCCTCATCACGGCGCTGCTGCTCGTCGAGCGGCGCAGCACGGGCCGGATCGACCTCAAGGCGTTCTGGACGCGGCGTGCCCGCCGGCTGGTGCCGGCGGTGCTCGTGTGCCTGCCGCTCGTGGCGCTGGTCGTGGCGCTGTCGCCGACGCCGGCCTCGAGCGACGTCACGTGGGACGCCGTCGCCGCGGCGTTCTGGGTCGCGAACTGGCGCTTCGTCGCCGACGAGCAGACCTACGCCGACCTGTTCTCGCTGCCGTCGCCGTTCCAGCACTTCTGGTCGCTGGCGGTGGAGGAGCAGTTCTACCTGCTCTACCCGCTGCTGGTCGTGGCCCTGGTCGGCGGCGCGGCGGTGCTCCGGACCCGCCGGCTGGCGCTGGTGCTCGGCGCGCTGACGCTGCTCTCGACGCTGCAGCTGTTCCGGCTGAGCGAGGCCGGTGGTGCCCTCGGTCGCGCCTACTACGGCACCGACGCCCGGGTGGCCGAGCTGCTCGTCGGCGCCCTCCTGGCGATCGCGCTGGTCGGGCCTGACGGCGTGCGCACCCCCGGCCGCTGGGCCGAGCCCGCGGGCCTGCTCGGGCTCGGCGGCCTGCTCGCCGCGATGGCGCTGCTGGAGAAGGGCGACCCGCTGCTCTACACCGGCGGCTACCTCGCCGTCGCCGTCTGCACCGCCGGTGTCGTGGCGGCCGCGCTGCGGCCGGAGACCCTGGTGGCGCAGCTGCTCTCGTTGCGGGCGCTCGTGGTGCTGGGCGTCGTGTCGTACGGCGTCTACCTCTTCCACTGGCCGCTGTTCCTGCTGCTCACCGAGGACTTCACCGGCAGCGACCCGGTCACCCTGTTCCTGGTCCGCATCGGAGCGACGCTCGGCCTGGCGTGGGCGTCGTACGAGCTCATCGAGTGGCCGGTGCGGCACGGTCCCCCGCTGAGCTGGGCCGGCGCGGGCGGGTGGGCCGGCGGCGCCGTCGCCGGGGTCGCCGCCGTGGCGGTCGCGGCGGGGCAGATCGTGCTCCCGCTGCCGTCCCCGAGCGTCCCGGCCACCGTCGTCGCGGGCGCGGTGCCACCTGCTGCCGCCCCCGGGCAGCAGCCCGGCGCGACCGCTGCGCCCGCACCGGGCGGCTCTTCGACCCAGCAGCAGCCGCGCACCACGACCGGGCAGCAGCAGCCCGGCCAGGTGCGGCCGCAGTCGCAGGGGGGTCCCGCCCCGGTGCAGAAGCCGGCGCCCAAGCCGCGCAGCAGGACGGCTCCCAAGGAGCTCACCGAGGACCCGGCCAAGAGCAAGGTCCCGCCGCCGCCCGAGGTCCCGCCGGGCGCGCTGCGCGTGGTCGTGGTCGGCGACTCCATCGGCAACAACCTCGGTCAGGGCCTGATGTCGTGGGCCGAGAGCCGCAGCGACGTCGCGGTCTACAACCTCGCCGTGCCGGCGTGCCCGATCAGCCGTGGCGGCGAGCGCCGGCTCAGCCCGGGCCGGCCGTTCCCGGTGGACCCGGTGTGCGGCTGGTGGGACGACCCCGACGACGAGCGCCGGCAGGCCCTCGACTCCTTCGCCCCCGACGTCGTGGTGCTGCAGGACGGCATCAACGAGGTGTTCGACCGGCGGCTGCCGGAGTGGGACCAGTGGCGCCGGCCGGGCGAGCCGCAGCTCGACACCTGGCTCATCGAGGAGTACCGCGCGGCCGCCGACAGGTGGGGCGCGAAGCTGCTGCTCACCAACGCGCCGTGCGGCGACTGGCAGCGCTACGAGCACTTCGACGACCTCGAGGATCCCGAGGTCCGCCTGTCCGCCCTCAACGTCGGCGTCTACCCGCGGGTGCCCGGCGCGCAGGTCGCCGACCTGTTCCAGCGGTTGTGCCCCGGCGGGCGCTACTCCGACGAGGTCGAGGGCGTTCCCGACGGCCGCCCCGACGGCTTCCACCTCAGCCCGGAGGCTTCCCACGCGCTGGCCCGCAACTGGCTCGGGCCGATCGTGCTCGACCTCGGCCGGTCCGACACCAGCCCGCTGGGCTGACGGACGAAACCCGGCTCCCCGGCTCGTCCTTCCGTACGTGCCGCGGCGTCCCGCGCCGCCCTAGCGTGCACACCCATGACCGACCTGCTGCTGCGCGGTGGACGCGTGCTCGACCCCGGTACCGGCACCGACGAGGTGCGCGACGTCCTCGTCCGGAACGGGCGGGTGGTGGCCCTCGGAGCCGACCTGGTCGCGCCCGACGGGGCCGAGGTCCTGGACGTCACCGGCATGGTGGTCGGTCCCGGCTTCGTCGACCTGCACAGCCACGTGCACACCATCGCGGGCCAGCGGCTGCAGGCCTTCGACGGCGTGACGACCGCGCTCGACCTGGAGTCCGGCCTGATGCCACTGGAGCGCGCCTACCGCGAGGCGGCGGAGCAGGGACGGCCGCTGCATTACGGGTTCTCGGCGTCCTGGGGGGCGGCGCGGGCGCAGGTGCTCGCCGGCATCGAGCCGGACGCGAGCATCGTCACCGGCCTCAAGGTGCTGGGCGAGCCGCGTTGGCAGTCGACGTCCACGCTGTCCCAGCGCTCGGCCTGGCTGGAGCTGCTGCGTCGCGAGCTCGAGGTCGGTGCCCTCGGCATCGGCGTGCTGATGGGCTACGCGCCGCGCACCGACCCGGCGGAGTACCTCGCGGTCGCCAAGCTCGCCGCCGAGGCGGGCGCACCGACGTTCACGCACGTGCGCGAGCTCATCGAGTCCGACCCGACGACGCCGTTCGACGGCGCCGAGGAGCTGGTGCACGCAGCCGCGGAGACCGGCGCGGCGATGCACCACTGCCATGTGAACAGCACCTCGCGGCGGCACGTGGACCGGGTGCTGGGCTCGATCACCCGGGCCCGCGAAGCCGGCTCGCGGGTGACGGTCGAGGCCTACCCGTACGGCGCCGGCAGCACGGGCATCGGCGCGTTCTTCCTCGCGCCCGAGCGGCTCGCGGCGTGGGACCTCACGCCGTCGTCGCTGGTGCTGCTCCCGAGCGGCGAGCGCATCGCCGACGAGGCGCGGCTGCGCGAGGTCCGCGAGCAGGCACCCGGGACGCCGTGCGTGGTGGAGTTCCTCGACGAGAACGACCCGGCCGATGCCGAGCTGCTCCGCTCCTCGCTGGCCTACCCCGACGCGATCGTGGCGAGCGACGCGATGCCCGTGCTGTGGGGTGACGGGGTCATCGACAGTCGCGAGTGGCCTTTGCCCCCAGGCGGTTCCACCCACCCGCGCACCGCCGGCACCTTCACGCGATCGCTGCGCACGATGGTCCGCGAGACCGGGACCTGGACGTGGCTGGAGGCGTTCCGCCGCTGCTCCTGGCTGCCGGCTCGCGTCCTCGACGACGTCGCGCCGTCGGTCCGCGCCAAGGGACACCTCGGCATCGGCGCGGACGCCGACATCGTCGTGCTCGACCCCGATGCGGTCACCGACACCGCGACCTACCTCGACGCGGCGCGACCGTCGTACGGCGTGCGGCACCTGCTGGTGTCGGGAACACCGGTCGTACGCGACGGCGAGCTGGTGCTCGACGCCTACCCCGGCCGGCCGGTCAGGGGCGAGCCGCGATGACCGCGCGCGACGGCGGCCGCTCCGCCGTCAGCCGCCGCGAGACCGACTCCGCCTCGCGCATGACCCGCAGCACGTTGCCGCCGATGAAGGCCGTGACGTCGTCGTCGCTCCAGCCGCGGTCGAGCAGCTCCGCGACCAGTCGCGGGTAGCCGCTGACGTCCTCGAGCCCGACGGGGAAGTCCGAGCAGCCGTCGTAGTCGCCGCCGATGCCGACGTGCGCGATACCGGCGACCTCGCGGGCGTGCTCCACGTGATCGGCCACCTGTGCGACGGACGCGCGCGGCTTGGGGTCGGTTCGTTCCCGGTCGGCAGCGAACGCCTCGACGACGGCCCAGTCCCGGTCGTCGAGCCCGGCGCTGCGCATGTCGGCACGGGCCGCCTCGGTCCACTCGCGGCAGTCCCTCGACACGAAGTCGGGCACGAACGTCACCATCAGCACGCCGTCGTTGTCAGCCAGCCGACGCAGCACGTCGTCCGGGACGTTGCGCACGTGGTCGTTGAGCGCGCGGCACGAGGAGTGGCTCGCGATGACCGGGGCCTCGGTGGTGTCCAGCGCCGCGTGCATCGTCGTCACGGCGACGTGCGACAGGTCGACGAGCATGCCGATCCGGTTCATCTCCCGCACCACGTCGTGGCCGAAGTCCGACAGGCCGCCGACCGCCGGCTCGTCGGTCGCGGAGTCCGCCCAAGGGGTGTTGTCGTTGTGGGTCAGGGTCAGGTAGCGGACGCCGAGCGCGTGCAGCGCCCGCAGCGTCGCCAGCGAGCAGCCGATCGACTGCCCGCCCTCCGCACCCAGCAGCGAGGCGATCCGGCCGCTCGCGAAGACGGCCTCCACCTCGTCGGCCGTCGTGGCCAGGCCGAGCTCGCCAGGGAAGGCGGCGACCAGCTCGTGCACGAAGTCGACCTGCTCGAGCGTGGCTCGCACCGCCTCGCCGTCGGGCAGGTCGGACGGCACGAAGACCGACCAGAACTGCGCCCCGACACCGCCCTCGCGCAGCCGTACGAGGTCGGTGTGCGTCCGCGTCCCGCGCACGGAGAGGTCCAGCGCCCGGAGGTCGTAGCCGACCAGGTCGCGCATCGCCCAGGGCAGGTCGTTGTGGCCGTCGACGAGCGGTGCCCGTCCCAGCAGGGTGCGGGCGCGGTCGAGGGTCATGCGACGAGCGTACGAGCGGCCGCATCGTCGAGCCGTCACACCACAGGGTCGCCCGCTTGGTGCGATCGGACGACCCGTATCGGGGCACACCGGCAGGAGACTGGTGACGAGGAACACCCAGCTCGTCGAGGAGGCTCTCCGGTGACGTCCCACGCCCGCCGTCGACCCATGCCCGCCCTGCTCGCCGCCGCCGCGCTAGTGCTGACCGCCGCCTGCGGATCGACCGTCCAGCCCAGCGGTGACGCGCTGCTCGGCGGTGGACAGGCCGGTGCCGTGCAGCAGGGGCTGGCGCCGGCCGGACCGGGTGGGGGAGCGCCGGGGCAGCCTGGTGTCTCGACCGACGGGCTGGGCACCTCCGGTGGCGGGACCACGGGGAGCGTCACCGGGCCGGCCTCGAGTGGCGGCACCACGACCGGAGCCGCCACCGGGTCCGGCACCAGCAGCGGCACGACCGGCGGGGCAGGCACCGCCGCGGGGTCCCCGGGTGGGAAGCCCGTCCTGCAGGGCCCGGGTGTGAGCGACACCGAGATCAAGCTCGGTCTGCCCTACTGCGGTGACTGCGCCGCCGCCAACTCCGCGATCGGTGCCGGAGGCGAGGACCCGGGTGACACGCGGCGCTACTACCAGGCCGTGATCGACGACGTGAACGCCCGTGGTGGTGTGCTCGGTCGAAAGCTCGTCCCCGTGTACCACGAGATCAGTGCCAGTCAGAACATCGACACCTCGTCGCAGGCGATGTGCGAGACGTTCACGAAGGACAACAAGGTCCTCGTCATCTTCATGCGCGGCGAGATCATCTACGAGTGCGCGAAGAAGGCCGGCGCGATCGTCGGCGGCTCCGGCGGCAGCGGACCGGTGTTCGAGCGCTACCCCAACATGTTCGCCCCGGCGACGATCCGGTTGGAGCGGCTCGGCGCCGTCACGGTGAAGGCGATGGTGAAGGCCGGCTGGCACAAGCCGGAGCCGAAGTGGCCCACCGGGAAGATCGGTCTGATCACGTGGGACAACAACGACTACCGCTACTCGATGGAGAAGGGCTGGCTGCCGGCGCTCCGGGAGTCCGGTCTCAAGGAGACCGACGTCCGCTACGTCGCCGTCCCGCAGAGCGACAAGTCGCTCGCCGACGCGAGTGCGGCGATCAGCAGTGCCGTGCTGGCGTTCCGTGAGCAGGGGATCGACCACGTCTTCATCTCCGACGGCCCGGCCGGGATCTTCACGGGTGTGGGACTGACGCTGATGTTCCTGCAGAACGCGGAGTCGCAGCGCTACTACCCGCGCTACGGCTTCAACAGCAACAACTCCCCGGGCTGGTCCAACCTCCCGGCCTCCCAGCAGTCGGGGATGCTCGCCGTCGACTCCTTCGACACCGAGCGCAGCAACGACGAGGGGATCGAGCTGAACCCGCAGCGGGAGCGCTGCTGGAAGCTCATCAAGAGCAAGGGGCTGAAGGCCACCGACGCCCAGCCGACCGGCCTCGCGGCGATCGCCGCCTGCGAGACGATCTGGTTCACGGAGGCCCTGCTGAACAGGGCCGCCGGCGCGACGTCGCTGGGTCAGCTCATCGCCGCCGGTGAGTCGCTCGGCACGTCGTACCTCTCGCCGTACGTCTACGGCACCCGACTGGGCAGGGGCCAGCACGACGGCGTCGCGCTGTTCCGCAACTCCCGGTTCGACGACGCCTGCAAGTGCATGAAGTACAGCTCCAAGCCGTACGAGCCCTAGCCCAACAGGGCTCTCGCCGCCAGCGCGACGTCGGAGGCGTCGTTGTAGAGGTGGAACGAGGCGCGGATCCGGCCGGCGCGTACGGCGGTGCGGATCCCTGCCGCGCGCATCCGGTCCGCGGTGGCCGGGTCGGCGTCCAGGGTGACGATCGCCGAGCCGCGCGGCGGCTGGTCGAGCCGGTCGAGCAGGGCGTCGGCGAGCTGCACGTCGTGCGCGTGCACGTCGGTGATGTCGAGGCCCGCGAACAGCTCCAGCGACGTCGCCGCGCCTGCCCAGCTGAACCAGGCGGGCGAGGTGTCGAGCCGGCGCGCGTCGGCGGCCAGCCGCAGCGGTGAGCCGTAGACCGACGACCACGGGTCCTCGCCGGCGAACCACCCGGCGGCCAGCGGACGGATGCCGTCGAGCGCGTCGGGCGCGACGGCGAGGAACGCGACACCCCGCGGGCAGAGCAGCCACTTGTAGGTGGCGCACACGACGTAGTCGACCCCTGTCACGTCGAGCGGGAGCCAGCCGCAGGACTGCGTCGTGTCGAGCAGCAGCCGCGCTCCCGCGGCGCGCGCAGCGGAACGCACGGCAGGCAGGTCGACGACGCGTCCGTCGGCGGACTGCACGGCACTCACGGCGACCAGGTCGGCGGGGCCGTCGAAGCCGGCGAGGTCCTCGAGCGGACGCTCCTCGACCGTGACGCCGCGGTCGGCGTGCGCGAGGAACGGGAAGACGACGGAGGTGAACTCGCCGGCCGGCAGGATCACGCGCGCACCGTCGGGCAGTGCGGCCGCGACCAGCCCGACGAGCGCCGACGCGCTGGCGCCGATGGCCACCGTGGACGGGTCGACACCGGTGATCGAGGCCCAGGCCGAGCGAGACCGGCGTACGTGCTCGTCGAAGTCGGGGGCACCCACCCGGCCGTGCTGCCAGCCGTCGAGGACCTTGCGCATCGCGGTCACCGTCGTCGACGGCGGGACGCCGAGGGATGCGGTGTCGAGGTAGCCGGGACGTTGGGCGAACAGCCCGCGCAGCTCGGGGGTCATGCAACGCAGCCTGTCAGAGCCCTCGTGTCTGCAGCTGCTCCGCGACGTCCAGCGCCAGCTGGTCGGCGCCGGCCGCACCGACGACCTGCAGCCCGACCGGCAGCCCGTCGGGGTCGAGCCCGACGGGGACGCTGCACGCGGGCAGTCCGCAGAGGCTGGCCGGCAGCGTGTGCGGCAGAACCTGCTGGCGCAGGTCGGCGGGCCGGCCGTCGACGACGACCGTGTCGGGAGCGTCGGCACGCGACGGCCCGCTCCCGGCGACGGGCAGCAGCAGGACGTCGACGGACGCGAGCAGCGCGCCGATCGCTCGGCGCACCTCGGCGTGGTCGGCGGCACCCGACGTCAGCTCGTCGGCGGTCAGGCCGGCGGCGTGCTCCAGCCGGCTGCGCACGTCGGAGCCGTAGTCGGTCGCCCGGTCCGGCCAGTGGCCGAGTGCCCGGTGGTAGGCGACGGAGTCCTCGCCCTGTGCGGCGACCAGCGCGCGGACGAGGCGCCCCCAGCTCGGCAGGTCGACCGGTGCCAGGGCGGCGCCGAGGTCGGAGGCGCGGCCGAGGGCGCGGTCGAACACGGCGCTGACGCCGCGGTCGGGAGCGGCTGCCGTCGGGTCGTGAGGCAGACCGACGCGCAGCCCGGTGAGTGACGACAGCCGGCGATCGACCTCGCGGCCGGTCAGCACGGAGAGCGCGAGCCGGGCGTCCGCGACGGTCCGCACCAGCGCCCCCCCGCAGTCCAACCCGGGCGCGAGCGGCACGCAGCCGGTCAGGTCGACGCTGCCGTGCGTGGGCTTGTGCCCGACCAGGCCGCACCACGCGGCGGGCAGCCGGATCGAGCCGGCGGTGTCGGTGCCGAGAGCGAGCGGTACGACCCCCGCGGCCACGGCGGCGGCCGACCCCCCGCTCGAGCCACCTGGCACGCGGTCGGTGTCGTACGGGTTGCGCGTCCCGCCCAGCGCCTCGTGCTGGGTGGTGAGCCCCCAGGCGTACTCGTGCGTCCGGGTCCGGCCGAGGACGACGGCCCCGGCGTTGCGGAGCCGGGCGACCGCGGCTGCGTCCGCGGCAGCGGGGCGACCCGTCGGCGGCACGCGCGACCCGGCCGTCGTGACCTCGCCCGCCACGTCGAAGAGGTCCTTCACCGCGACCGGCACCCCGTGCAGCGGCCCCCGGAAGCGCCCGGCAGCAGCCTCCGCCGTCAGGACCGCTGCCTCGGCCAGCGCCCGGTCCGCCGCCACCTCCACGAAGGCCGCCAGCGAGGGCTCGACCTCTGCCAGTCGCTGGAGCGCCCGCTCCACCAGGTCCACCGGCGTCCGCTCGCCCCGTCGTACGGCGTCGGCCTGCTCGATGGCGGTCGGGGCGGCGGCGTCGACGAGCACGGCAGCAGTCTGCCCGAGGGCCGCTGAGCGTGGCCTTCGTCCGGTCGTACCAGCAGGACTCCGGACCTTGATGCAGAACTCCAACGCGGAGGTGCGTCCCCCTGAGTGAAGATCGAGCCCTCCCAGCGAACGCGAGGACGAACCCGTGCCCGAAGCAAGACGTCGAGCGGTCACTGCGTTGACGCTGGCCGCGCTCTGCGCCGGCCTGACCGGGTGCGTGCCGCAGGGGCTGGCCTTCAAGATCGACGAGCGGCTGACCTTCCAGTCGCCCGAGGACCGCTCGACCGTCACGCTGCCGGTGCGCCTCGACTGGGAGATCCGCGACTTCGACATCACCGAGCCGGGCGGCCAGGTGCGGGAGGGCGCCGGCTACTTCGCGGTCTTCGTCGACGCCTCGCCGATGCCACCGAACAAGCCGCTGAGCTGGATCGCGCGCAAGGACAACAGCTGCCGCGGGTCCGACGGGTGCCCGGACGAGGAGTACCTCAACGCCCGCGGCATCTACACGACGACCGAGACCGAGCTGGTGCTCCCGCAGCTGCCCCGCACCACCGACCGCGAGGACCGCAAGGAGCGGCACCGCGCGATCGTCGTCCTGCTGGACGCCGAGGGCAAGCGCATCGGTGAGAGCGCCTTCGAGATCGCCTTCGACCTGGAGCGGAGCACGTCCTCGTGACCCTTGCACCCGACCGACCCCGCTCCGGCGACGAGCTCGTCGAGGACATCGCCGCCAAGCGCGAGGCGCTGCGCGGCAAGGCCCGGGAGATGCTCGGCGTCACCGGCGACGACAGCAAGCCGCCCAAGCTGCGGACGGTGCTGAAGGAGAACAGCGCCAGCGGCTACCCGCTGTTCGCCCTGGGGACCCTGTCCATCGTCGACACGTTCCAGGGCTACGCCTTCACCGTCCTCACCCCCGAGATCAGTCGCAGCCTCGGCATCGGACTGGGCACGATCTCCCTCCTGCTGGTCCTGAAGACCCTCGCCCTGTCCCTCGCTCCTCTTCCGATCGCCGCGCTCGTGCAGCGGCGACCACGGCGTGCCCTCATCGTGCTGATCGGCGCTGTCCTCTGGGCGATCGCGACGCTCTACACCGGCTTCGCCACCGCCACCTGGATCCTCGCGGCGGTCCTCGTCCTGGACGGGCTCTCCACCGGCACCACCTCGGCGCTGCACCAGCCGCTGCTCATGGACAGCTACCCGCCTGCCGCGCGCGTGCGCGTCTTCTCGATCTACCGCGCGATGGACAACTTCGGCAACGTCATCGCGCCGCTGCTGGTGGCGCTGCTCGCAGCGGTCCTCGGCTTCACCTGGCGTGGCGTCTTCCTGGTCTTCGCCGTCGTCTGCTTCGCCGTCCTGCCGCTGACGATGCGGCTGAGGGACCCGGGATTCGGCCGATGGGACACCGAGCGGCTGCGCGAGGCGGTGCACGACGAGGGCGACGACCTCGCCGAGGACGACGTCACGCTCGGGTTCTTCGAGATCACGCGACGGCTGCTGCTGATCCCCACGGTGAAGAAGCTGCTCGTCGGGTTCGCGGTGTTCGGCATGCTGCTCATCCCGTTCAGCACCTTCCTGTCGTTCTACCTCGACGAGCAGCTGAACTTCGGCCCCGGCCAGCGAGGCCTGTTCTTCGCCCTCACCTCGACCGCGTCCATCGTCGCGCTGGCGATCTACGGCCGGCGCGGCGAGGCGATGTTCCGCAAGAACCCCGGCCGCGTCGTCGACATGGCCGGCATCCAGCTGGCCGTGGGCGTGACCCTCATCTGCCTCGCCGTGCTGTCGCCCTGGACGTGGCTGACGCTCTCGCTGTTCACCCTCGCCACGGGGATCATCGCGATCCTCGGCCCGGCGCTCGGGATCGCGCTGCTGTCCATCGTCCCGGCGCAGATGCGACCGCACGCCTCGGCGCTCTACGGCATCTTCCTGGGCGGCGTGGGCGGCATCGCCGGAGCGCTCCTGCTCGGCGGCATCAACAACCGCTACGGCACGTCCGGCGCGCTCGTCAGCCTGCTCATCCCGGGAGTCCTCGGCGCGCTGCTGCTCCGCCGCGCAGCGCCCTCGGTCCAGAGGGACATGGACCGCATGATCGACGAGGTCCTCGAGACCGAGCAGCTCCGGCAGGTGAAGGCCTCGGGCGGGCACCTGCCGATGCTGTCCTGCAAGGGGATCGACTTCTCGTACGGCCAGCTGCAGGTGCTCTTCGACGTGGACTTCACCGTGGACGACGGCGAGATGGTCGCGCTGCTCGGCACCAACGGCGCCGGAAAGTCCACCCTGCTCAAGGTCATCAGCGGCATCGGTCTGCCGCAGTCCGGCAACGTCCGCTACCGCGGCCAGGACATCACCTACCTCGACGCCGAGCGGCGCACGCGCCTGGGCATCACGCAGATCCCCGGCGGGCGTGCGGTCTTCGGCCCGCTGACGGTGATGGAGAACCTCCGGTCGTACGGCTACTCGCTCGGCAGGGAGCGCAAGAACCTCGACAGCCTCGTCGACGAGTGCCTGGTCGCGTTCCCGCGCCTGGCGGAGCGGCGCAACAGCCTGGCGTCGCAGCTGTCGGGCGGTGAGCAGCAGATGCTGGGCCTGTCCAAGGCCCTCATCATGAAGCCCCGCGTCCTCGTCATCGACGAGCTGTCGTTGGGTCTCGCGCCGATCATCGTCGGTCAGCTGCTCGAGATGGTCCGACGCATCAACGCGACCGGGACGGCCGTCGTGCTCGTCGAGCAGTCGGTCAACATCGCCCTCAACCTCGTGGACCACGCCTACTTCATGGAGAAGGGCGAGATGCGCTTCGACGGCCGCGCCGCCGACCTGCTGGAACGCGACGACCTGCTCCGCGCGGTCTTCCTCGAGGGCTCGGAGGCGGCCAAGTGACGACGCTGCTGACACCCCCGGAGCCCGACGTCCTGGAGCCGCCCTCGCGCCAGCGCCAGCTGGTGCGCGACCCGCGGCTGCGCCAGGCCGGGATGGTGCTCGGCGGGCTGATCATCGGGCTCGTCGCCGCCCGCATGACGGAGTTCGAGACCCCGCTCCCGGTCATCGCGCTCGGCTCGATCATCGGCATCACCTACGGCCTGCTCGCCGTCGGCCTGGTGCTCGTCTACCGCTCGAACCGGATCATCAACTTCGCGCACGGCGAGGTCGGCGCGTTCGCGGCAGCGCTGTTCGGCCTGTTCACGGTGAAGTACGGCCTGCCGTACTACGTGGTCCTGCCGCTGGGCCTGCTGATCGGCGCGGCGACCGGCGCTGCTGCCGAGGTCGGTGTCGTCCGTCGCCTGCGCAACGCCCCGAAGCTGATGAGCATCGTCGCGACCCTCGGGGTCGGGCAGTTCCTCGTCATCTTCGGCCTGGTGCTCAACAGCCAGGCCGGTGCCGGATCGCTGTTCCCGCAGCCGCCCGGCCTGCCCGTCTTCGAGCTCGGCGCGCTGCGCGTCACGCAGGCCTACACGGGCATGCTCGTCTTCGGCCCGATCGCCGTCGTGCTGCTCGCGGTCTTCCTGAAGTACAGCCGCTTCGGCCTCGCCATCCGCTCCGCCGCGGCGAACCCGGAGGCCGCGCGGATGGCCGGCATCCCCGCCGCCCGGATGTCTGCTCTCGCCTGGGCGCTGGCCGGTGCGCTGTCGGCTTTCACCGCGATCCTCACCGCGCCGACCCGCGGCTTCACCTCCGGTGAGACCTTCGGCCCCGGACTGCTGCTGCGAGCCCTCGCCGCGGCGGTGCTCGCCCGGATGAACAGCCTCCCGCTCGCCCTCGCCGGCGGTCTCGCCCTCGGCGTCATCGAGCAGCTGCTGCTGTGGAACCGGCCGCAGTCCGGCCTGGTCGAGGTCGTGCTGTTCGCCATCATCCTCATCACCCTGCTGGTGCAGAAGCAGAAGGGCGGCCGCGACGAGGAGAAGGGCAGCTGGGCCGCGGTGCAGGCGCTCCGCCCGATCCCGCGCGCGCTGCGCAGCATCTGGCTGGTCCGCAACCTCGGCATGCTGCTCGGCCTCGCCTCGCTGGCGGTCGCGATCGTCTTGCCCGTCTTCATCAGCAACTCGAGCGCCATCACGATGGTCTCGATCATCGGCTTCGCGATAGTCGGGCTCTCGGTCGGCATCGTCACCGGTCTCGGGGGACAGCTCTCGCTCGGGCAGTTCGCGATAGCCGCGGTCGGTGCCTGGGCGTCGTTCGAGGTGTCCAGCCGGATCGGCCACTTCGAGCTGTCGTTCCTCTACGCCGGACTCGCCGGGGCCCTGGCCTCGTTGGTGATCGGCCTGCCCGCGCTGCGAATACGCGGTCTGTTCCTCACCGTCACGACGCTGTCCTTCGCCCTGGTGATGCCGGCCTTCCTGCTCCAGCAGGAGTTCGTGCTCGGTGACGGCGTCGACCCGGGCCGGCCGATCATCGGCGACACCGCGCTCGACACCGGCAAGCTCTACTACTACTTCGCCCTGCCGGTCCTCGTGCTCACGGTGTGGCTGGCCCGCAACGTGCGCCGCGGCGGCTTCGGCCGGCTGCTCACCGCGGTGCGCGACAACGAGGAAGCGGCGCGCGCCTTCACCGTGCGGGCGTCGCTGGTCAAGACGCAGGGCTTCCTGCTCGCCGGCTTCTTCGCCGGCGTCGGCGGCGCCCTCTACGGCCACGCCCTGTCGCGGATCGGCTCATCGACGTTCCCGACCAGCGCGAGCATCGCGGTCGTCGTCATGACCGTCATCGGCGGCATCTCGCTGCTGTCCGGGCCGATCATCGGCGCGCTGTTCATCATCGGCGTCCCGGCGTTCCTGCCGCTGGACTCCGCGGGACTGGCCGCCAGCGCGCTCGGCCAGCTGCTGATCATCCTCTACCTCCCGGCCGGTCTGGGTGGTCTCGCCGAACCGCTGCGAGACAAGATCGTCAAAGCGCTCGGGCGAAGAGCCGGGATCGATGTCGAGGCGGCGTACGACGACGTGCCCACGGCAGCCGGCTCGACCGGCGGCGCGCGGGTCCGCGACCGGGTCGCCCCGATCCGGCCCACCGAGCGACTGCGCCCGCCCGGCTCGGTGCTGCTGCAGGGCCAGGGGCTGACGAAGAGCTTCGGCGGCGTCAAGGCCGTCCGGGGTGTCAGCTTCGACGTGCGCGCCGGCGAGACGGTCGGCCTCATCGGGCCGAACGGCGCCGGCAAGACGACGACCTTCGAGCTGCTCGGCGGGTTCACCAAGCTCGACGCCGGACGGGTCGTCTTCGAGGGCCAGGACGTCACGAGCTTCGGACCCGAGGCCCGAGGCCGGCTCGGCATGATCCGGTCCTTCCAGGACGCCGGGCTCTTCCCGACGCTCACTGTCGAGGAGACGATCCGGCTGTCGCTGGAGCGGCTGCACCCCACGCGCTTCTTCGCCTCCATCGCCGGGCTGCCCGGCAAGGAGCGCGAGAAGGACAAGCTCGTCGACGAGCTGCTCGGCTTCATGGGCCTGGAGAGCTACCGCACCTCGCAGATCCAGCAGCTCTCGACCGGCACCCGGCGCATCACCGAGATCGCCTGCCTGGTCGCGCTCCAGCCGACGCTGCTGCTGCTCGACGAGCCCAGCTCCGGCATCGCCCAGCGCGAGACCGAGGCGCTCGGCCAGCTGCTCGTCGACCTCAAGGAGCAGCTGCAGCTGTCGCTGCTCATCATCGAGCACGACATCCCGCTGGTGATGCGGCTCTGCGACCGCGTCGTCGCGATGGCCGACGGCCTGGTCATCGCCTCCGGCACGCCGGCCGAGATCCGCAACGACCCGGCCGTGATCGAGGCCTACCTCGGCGGCGACATCAAGGCGATCGAGCGGTCCGACAACGTGCCCGGGACGCGCAACGCGGCGGCACCCGAGCCCGAGCCGGAGCTCGAGCTGGTCGGCGCGGGCGCGTCGTACTCCGGGCAGCTCGTCGTCCCCGGTCTCGGCGCGGCGCGCACCGACCGGCTGATCCAGGCCTTCGGCAGCCTCGACAACGTCCGGCGGGCGACGGTCGAGGAGATCGCGGCTGTCCGCGGCTTCGGGCCGGGCACGGCGCGACGGGTGCTGGAGGCGCTGCGATGACGAGGGGGCCGCGATGACCGTGCACGCACCGCCGGCGCAGACCGCCGCGGCGCCGGTCACCCTCGGCGCGGTCGTCGACGCGCTCGGCTCCGGCCTGGTGCGCCTGGTGGTCGCGCCGCGCGGGCTCGACGTCCCGGTCGGCGAGCTGGTCGTGCACGACCCGCTCACCGACCCCGTCCCCGGGCGGGACGACCTGCTGCTCGCCGTCGGGGTCGACGCCGCCCGGGCGAGCGCCATCGACGTGGTCACCGGGTGCGCCGCTCGCGGCGCGGTCGGCGTGCTGCTCAAGGACGACGAGGAGCTGCCGGCATCGCTGGTCGCCGCCGCGGAGGCGCACGGCATCGCGCTGCTCATCGCCCCGCGCGACGCGGCGTGGGGACAGCTGCACACGCTGCTGCGCACCGCCCGCTCGGTGAGCGCACCTCGCGGCGGGGGCGCGCAGGCCGCCCCGCTGGGTGACCTCTTCGGACTCGCCGACGCGCTCGCATCCGCTGTCGGCGGCGCGGTGAGCATCGAGGACGAGCGCTCCACCGTGCTGGCCTACTCCACCGGACCGCACCCGACCGACGACGCGCGCCGCGCGGCCATCCTCGGTCGCCGGGTGCCGCAGGAGTGGCTCGACCGGCTGCAGGAGATGGGGATCTTCCGGCACCTCGTCTCGAGCGACGAGGTCGTGCGCGTCCCGCCGCTGGACGAGCTCGCGTACGCCCCGCGACTCGTGATCGGCGTGCGTGCCGGCGGCGAGGCGCTCGGCTCGATCTGGGTGCAGGAGGGCGACCGCCCCTTCGGGCCCGACGCCGACAAGTCGCTGCGCGAGGCGGCCTCGCTCGCCGCGCTGCACCTGCTCCGCGCGCGTTCCGGTGAGGACCTCGAGCGGCGTCGTTCCGGCGACCAGCTGCGGGCCGTGCTCGAGGCGCGCCTGCCCGCGAACCTGCTGGCCGAGAGCCTGCACGTGCGCGCCGACGCGCCCGTCGTCGTGCTCGGCGTCGAGCTGGTCGAGGCCGACGACCCGGAGTGCGGCGTGCTGGCCGACCGGGTCGCTGACTTCCTGGTCTTCAGCTGCGCCGCCTTCCGCCGCCGGGTGGTCGCGGCGGCGGTGGGTCGCACGGCGTACGCCGTCCTGCCCGGCCGTGCGGGCGGTTCCGCCGAGGCTCGCCAGCTCGCCGAGGACCTGGCGGCGCGGGTCTCCGCCGGGCTGCGGGTCGAGGTGCGCGCGGCCGTCGTGGACGAGGTGGCCGGGCTGGTCCGGCTGCCGGACCTGCGGGCCGAGGTCGACCTCGCGCTGCGCGTGCTGCGCAGCCGTGGCACCGCGGGCTGCGTGCACGTCGACGACGTGCGCCCGGCGAGCGTGCTGCTCCAGCTCGCCGACCTCGCCGTCGAGCGGCCCGGGCTGCTGTCGGGCAAGGTCCGCCTCCTGGAGGACAGCGACCGGGAGCGCTCCACGACGTACGTCGCGACGCTGCGCGCGTTCCTCGACTCCTTCGGCGACGTGCGGGCCGCGGCCGACGCCGTCGGTGTGCATCCCAACACGTTCCGGTACCGGCTGCGCCGGCTCAGCGAGCTGGCTGCCCTGGACCTCGACGACCCCGAGCAGCGCCTGGTCGCGCAGCTCCAGCTGCACCTGCTCGCGCCATGAACGGACCGCTCCGCAAGACCCGCCGCACCCGCCTGGAGGAAGACGTGACAACCATCGAAGCGCCGCCCGTGGTGATCTCGGGAGGACCCCACGGGGAGCAGCACCAGTCCTCGGGCCTCACCGACCGGGTGCCGGCGCTGCGGCCCCTCTCGCCGGTGCCGACCTACCTCGGGATCGCCGTCACCGTCCTGGGCTTCGTCCTGGTGATGATCGCGTGGGGGCAGACCGCAGGCGAGACCAACGTCGCGCTGCAGGTGCCGTACCTCATCTCGGCCGGCCTGACCGGACTGGGCTTCGTCCTCGTCGGCCTGACCATCGTCAACGTCGCCGCCAAGCGGCGTGACGCGCTGCTGCGCGAGCAGCAGATGCAGCTGCTCTCCGACGCGTTGCGCGAGCTGAGCGCGGCCCTCGAGCGCGACGACGACCGGTGAGCGAGATCTGGCGGATCCTGCGTGACCCGCGTGTCTCCACCACGCTCGTGCTGGCGGCGGTCGTCGTGGGTGGCTTCGCGCTGCTCGGGCAGGGATACCGCGGCGCCGCGGCGACGCTGTTCGTCCCCTACCAGGTGCCGTTCCTCGTCAGCGGTGCGGTCGCCGGGCTGGCGCTGATCGGTGCCGGGCTCGGGCTGCTGTCCATCCACCTCGAGCGGACCGAGGCCGCGCAGGAGCGTCGTGAGGTGGCAGCGCTGCAGCGCGACGTGCTGCGGCTGCTCGCCAAGGCTCCCGAGGCGCGGCGCCGGCGCAGCCGGTGATCGACGAGCTGGCGGCACTGGTCGCGGTCGAGTCGCCCTCCGACGACGACGCGGCGACGGCGGCTGCCGCCCGGCACGTCGACGACCTGTTCGCCGAGCACCTGGGCAGTCGCGGCACCTGGATCGCCGACGGCCCCCGGGGGCACCTGCTCTGGAGCGGTGGCGGGCCGCTCGAGGTGCTGCTGCTCGGGCACGTCGACACGGTCTGGCCGCACGGCACGACAGCGCGCTGGCCGTTCGAGGTCCGGGACGGCAAGGCCACCGGTCCGGGCGCGTTCGACATGAAAGCCGGCCTGGTGCAGGGGATCTGGGCGCTGGCGTCGCTCGACGACCTCACCGGCGTCGGCTTCCTCGTGACGACCGACGAGGAGGTCGGGTCACCGACGTCGCGAACGCTGATCGAGGACACCGCGCGCGGCGCGCGGGCCTGCCTGGTCCTCGAGCCGTCGGCCGACGGGGCGCTGAAGACGACCCGCAAGGGCGTCTCGGTCTACGACCTCGTCGTGCACGGCCGGGCCGCGCACGCCGGGCTGGAGCCGGAGAAGGGCGCCAACGCCGCAGTCGAGCTGGCGCACCAGGTGCTGGCCGTGCTCGAGCTCGCGGACGCCGGTCTGGGCACGACCGTCACGCCCACGCTCGCGTCGGCCGGCACGACGACGAACACCGTCCCGGCACGGGCGTCGGTGGCCGTCGACGTGCGCGCCGCGGAGCCGGCCGAGCAGCTGCGGGTCGACGCCGCGCTCCGCTCGCTGGTCGCCCGGGTCCCGGGCACCTCGCTCGAGCTGCGCGGCGGTCCGAACCGCCCCCCGCTGCCGGCGTCGTCCTCCGCCGACCTGCTGCAACGCGCCCGGCGGATCACGGCCGAGCTCGGGCTGCCACCGCTGACCGATGTCGCCGTCGGCGGCGGCTCGGACGGCAACTTCACGGCCGGGATCGGCGTCCCGACGCTCGACGGCCTGGGTGCCGTCGGCGCGGGAGCGCACGCCGAGGGGGAGCACGTGCTGGTCGAGGCGATGCCCCAGCGGGCCGCGCTCGTGGCCGGCCTGGTCCGCGAGCTGCTGTCCTGACCGACGAACCGGCACCCTCGCGTTTCTCCCCCGAGGACGAAGCCGAGGCCGCTGAAGCCCGGCACGCTGGCCGCATGACGACGACGCTCCCTGCCGCCGGTCTGTCGGCCGCTGCGGCTGCCGAGGAGGCGCTGCGCTCCGCCGGCGTGGTCGTGCGCCGGCTGGACACGCTCGACGGCGTGCGCGCCGCCGAGGCGCTGTTCAGCGAGGTGTGGCGCAGCCCGGGCAAGCCGCCGCTCTCCGCTGAGGTCATGCGGGCCGTGGAGCACGCGGGCGGCTACGTCACCGGGGCCTACGACGGGGACCGCATGCTGGCGGCCTCCTCGGGCTTCCTCGCGCTCGCGTCCGACGGTCGCGTCGTGCTGCACTCCCACATCTCCGGCGTGCTGCCCGACGCGCAGGGACGCCGGGTCGGCTGGGCGCTGAAGCTGCACCAGCGCGCATGGTGCCTCGAGCGCGGGATCGAGACGATCACGTGGACGTTCGACCCGCTGGTGCGCCGCAACGCGTGGTTCAACCTGGCCAAGCTCGGGGCGGTCGCAGTCGAGTACCTCGTCGACTTCTACGGACCGATGTCCGACGGTCTCAACGCGAACGAGCCGACCGACCGGCTGTTCACCCGCTGGGACCTGCTGGCGCCGAGCGCTCCCGGATCCGCCGACGGTCGTCTCCTGCTCGACGAGCAGGGCGGCCTGCCGCTGGTCGTCGCGGCGTCCGTGCCCGGCACGACGTCGCTGGTCCGCCTGCCCGCCGACATCGAGACGCTTCGCGTCGAGGCCCCCGACGTCGCGCGCTCCTGGCGGATCGCGGTGCGCGACGTGCTCGCGCCGCTGGTCGACGCCGGGGCGCGCGTGACCGGCCTGACCCGTGAGGGATGCCTGGTCGTCGAGCCGTGATCCCGACCCAGGTCGCTCCCGACGTGGGCGCCGAGCTCACCGACGTCTTCACCCGGGCCGGGGCGGTCGGCCGGCTGCACGCGCGCGAGATCGGCACCGGTCGCGAGGTCGGCCTCGGTGCGGACGAGCCGGTCGTGCTCGCGAGCACGTTCAAGGTGCCGGTGGCGCTCGAGGTCTTCGCCCAGGCCGCCGAGGGAGAGCTCGACCTGGCGGAGCGGGTTCGCGTACCCCTCGAGGGTCGGGCGCCCGGACCCACCGGCCTGTCGGTCTTCTCGGACGAGGTGGAGCTCTCCCTGCACGACCTCGCGCGCTCGATGATCACCGTCAGCGACAACGCCGCGACGGACATCGTGTGCGAGCGGGTCGGGCTGGACCGGGTGGGGGCTCGGCTCCGTTCGCTGGGACTGGACGACATCGTCATCCCCTACGACTGCCGCGGGATCTTCGCCACCGTCTTCGAGGACGCCGCCCGGGCCGGGCTGCCGACCGATGCCTTCCCGAGCGATCCCGAGGTGCTGCGGGGCGTGCGCGCCCTCGACCCGAGGCAGACCGACCGCGGCACGCCGCACGCGATGACCCGGCTGCTGGAGCTCATCTGGACCGACGCCGCCGGGCCGGCCGCCGCCTGCGCGCAGGTGCGCGAGGTGATGGCGCAGCAGGTGTGGCCGCACCGGCTGACCGCGGGCTTCGCCGCCGACGTCGCCGTCGCGGGCAAGACCGGCACGCTGCCCTCGCAGCACAACGAGGTGGGCGTCGTGACCTACCCGGACGGCCGCTCGTACGCCGTCGCCGTCTACGTGCGCTCGGAGCGGTTCGACCTCCGGCAGCCGCTGCTCGACCGCGCGATCGGCGAGGCCGCTCGGATCGCCGTCGACGCGCTGCGGGGCTGAGCGATCTCAGCGGACGCGGGTCGCCCCGAGCCCGGCGACCAGCGCCTCGACGAGCACGTCCCAGTGGCTGTCCTCGGGCAGGTCGGACGCCTCCAGCGCGGTCGCCGCGGTGACCAGCCGCGGGAAGGGCGCGAGGGCAGCGTCGTCGGGCTCCGGCTCGACCCAGTCGCCCATCGGGGGGCACTCGTTGAGGGCGCAGCCGAGCACCGCGAGCGACACGGCTCGTACGGCCTGCACGGCGTCGACCTGGGAGAAGCCGCCGGCGTCGAAGACCTCCAGGCCGAGCTCGGTGATGCCGTAGGCGAGCGGCGTCTCGGCGGGACGGCGGGTGAGCACCATGAACGCGCCCGGATGGGCCCGGGCCAGGTCACGGAAGCACGTGGCGACCGCGCGGACCCAGTCCTGCCAGGTGGCGATCCCCTCGGGCAGGCGCACGTCGGCGAACAGCCGCTCGACGACGCCGTCGAGGATCGCCTCCTTGCTCGGGACGTGGTTGTAGAGCGAGGTGGGGTGGACCCCCAGGTCGTCGGCGAGGCGACGCACGGTCAGCGCCTCGGCGCCCTCCCTGTCGGCGAGCGAGACGGCCGCGGCGAGCACGCGGTCCCGGTTCAGCCGGGGGCGCGCGGCGGTGCTCACGGGAACTCCTCTCAGCCGACCTCTTGACGTCGAGCGCAGACTAACCTACAAAGTAGGCCTACATAGTAGGTACACCTCGACCGGGGGAGACCCGATGAACGACCTGCAGGAGTTCCTCACCGCCAAGGCCACCGAGCTGGGCGTGCCCGGCGCGACCGCCGGCGTGATCGTCGACGGCAAGGAGATCACCGCCTTCCACGGCGTCACGAGCGTCGAGAACCCGCTCGACGTCGACGAGCAGACGCTGTTCCAGTTCGGCTCGACCGGCAAGACCTTCACCGCCACGGCCATCATGCGGCTGGTCGAGCAGGGCAAGGTCGACCTCGACGCCCCCGTGCGGACCTACGTGCCCGAGCTGCGCCTGAAGGACGAGGACGCCGCCCGCGACGTCACGGTGCTGCAGCTGCTCAACCACGTCGCCGGCTGGGAGGGCGACTCGCTGCACGACACCGGCGACGGCGACGACTGCCTCGAGAGGTTCGTCGAGCACATGGCGACGCTGCAGCAGGTCACGAAGCTGGGCGAGACGGTGTCGTACAACAACGCCTCGCTCTCCCTGGCCGGGCACGTCATCGCGCGCGTCACCGGCACGACGTACGAGCAGGCGATCAAGGACCTGCTGCTCGACCCGCTGGGCCTCGACATGACCTTCTTCAAGCCGAACGACATCATGACCCGCCGCTTCGCGGTCGGCCACGAGCTGAAGGAGGACGGCACCGTCTCCGTCGCCCGCCCGTGGGCCCTCCCGCGCAGCGGCGCCCCGGCCGGCGGCATGAGCGCGACCGTGGGGGACCAGCTGGCCTGGGCCCGCTTCCACCTCGGCGACGGCACCGCCCCCGACGGCACGCGCCTGCTGTCCCAGGAGAACCTCACGCGCATGCAGCAGGCGACCCGCGAGACGCCGGGCAGCGCGCTCGGTGACGCCATCGGCATCAGCTGGCTGCTGAAGACGGTCGACGGCACGCCGGTGGTCGGCCACGGCGGCACGACGCACGGGCAGTACTCCGACTTCAACCTGGTGCCGAGCCGCGGCTTCGCCGTGACCTGCCTGTCGAACTGCGGCCCGAACGGAAGCCAGCTCAACCACGCCGTCACGCAGTGGGCGCTGGAGCACTACCTCGGCCTGAAGGAGGCGGAGCTGGTCACGGCGGAGCGCAGCGAGGACGACCTGGCCGAGTTCACCGGCAGCTTCGAGACCATCGCCGTCACCGTCGAGATCAGCGCCGCGCGTGGCGGCCTGGACTGCCTGATCGCCCCGAAGCCGGAGATGCTGCGCGCGATGCGCGAGTCCGGCGAGGAGGCTCCGGAGCAGCCGCCGCTGCACATCGGGCTGGTCGAGGGCGCGGACACCTACGTCGTCACCGAGGGCCCGGCCAAGGGCATGCGCGGCTTCTTCACCCGGGACGCCTCCGGCCGGGTCGACGGCGTGCACATGGGCGGCCGGCTGGCCAGCCGGGTCGCCGTCAACGCCTAGCCCGACGCCCGCGCGGGCAGGAGGTCGCCGCCCGATCGCGAAGTCGTCAGGATGCGACGACTGCCGATCGCCCTCCTGCTCGCTCTTGCGCTGCCGGCCTGCGGCTCCACGGTCGCGACGACGGGTCCGGGTGCGCAGAGCCTCGGCGTGGCCGGTGCCCCGGGAGCCACGGACTCCCTCGGGGCACCGGTGCCCGGCGCCGCCGGCACCGACGGCCTCGGCGTCTCCGCGCCGGGAACGGCCGGTGACGTCGGCACCGTCCCGGGCTCGGTCGGCAGCGGCACGACCGGCGGTGGCTCGGGCACGTCGCCCGGGTCGGCGGGTGGCTCCTCCGGTGCGGGCGCGACGACCGGATCGGGGTCCGCAGCGGGGCCCGCCGCGGCCGGTGCCGTCGGCCCGGGCATCACCGCCGACAAGATCTTCCTCGGCATCGCCTACTTCCCCGACGCGGCAGCCGGGAACGCCGCGCTGGGCGCCGCGGGTGCGAACGCCGGCGACCAGCGCGACTACTACAACGCGGTGATCGACGACGTGAACGCCCGGGGCGGGGTCCTCGGCCGCAAGCTGGTGCCGATCTACCACGAGTACCGGTCCGGCGACCCGATCGATCCGCAGCACGAGGCCGCCTGCCAGCGCTGGACCAAGGACAACAAGGTGTTCGCCATCCTGTTCCGCGGGCGCATCCTGCAGGAGTGCGCCATGAAGGCCGGCGCTCTCATCACCAGCGGCGACGGGGAGGCCGGCCCCACCTACCAGCGGGTGCCGAACCTCGTCGACCCCGGCGCGGTCCGGCTCGAGCGGCTCGGGCAGGCGACGGTCTCCGGGCTGCACCGGGAGAAGTACTTCGACAAGACCTCTGACTGGCCCACCGGCAGGATCGGCGTCATCACCTGGCAGGACCCCAGCTACGAGTACGGCGTGAAGCAGGGCTACCTGCCCGCGCTGGAGAAGCTCGGGCTGAAGAGCGACATGGAGCGCTACGTCGTCGTGTCGCAGCAGGTCGGCTCCGCGGCCGACTCCAGCTCGGCGGTGAGCAGCGCCGTGCTCGCCTTCCGCACGGCGGGGATCGACCACGTGCTCATCCAGGACGGCGCTGCGGGGGTCTTCGGCCTCGGCGGCCTGACGTTGCTGTTCCTCAACAACGCCAAGTCGCAGAACTACTTCCCGCGCTACGGCTTCAACGCCAACAACGTCCCTGGGTTCTCGATCTACCCGGCGGACCAGCAGCGCGGCATGCTCGCCGTCGACTTCAGCGACTACATGCCGACGCAGGACGAGGGGATCCCCCCGAACCCTGCCCGTGAGCGCTGCTTCGCAGTCCTGGGCAAGGCCGGCGTCACGCCGTCCGACCAGGTCACCTACGCGACGGCGGCCGGCGCCTGCGACGGCGTCTGGTTCGTCGAGACCCTGCTGAAGAAGGCGTCCCAGCCGACCTTGCAGGGGGCTCTGCAGGCGGCGGCGTCGCTCGGCACCTCCTACCGGTCACCGCTCGTCTACGGCAGCCTGCTCGACGGCAGCCGACGGGACGGCGGTCATCTCGCGCGCAACGCGCGCTACGACACCGGCTGCTCGTGCATGCGCTACACCACCAGGCCCTACGCGCCCTGACCGGTGTGCGTCGTCACCCAGTCGACGACGCGGCGGTTCCAGTCGGCGCGGTGCGACGGCCGGCCGCTCAGCACGAACAGGTGGCTGCCGCCGGGGTAGAGCGCAAGCTCCACCTCGCACTCCTGCGTGCGCAGCGCGGTGAACCACTGCTCCGCCTGCCCCACCGGGCAGCGGTCGTCGTCGGCGCCGTGCAGGATCAGCGTCGGTGTGCGGACGTCCATGACGCGGGTGAGCGGTGACATCTCGCGCAGCAGCTCCGCGCCCGTGGAGGGCGTGACCCCGAACTCCATCGGGTCGAGAAGCCCTGCCACGTCGGCGGTCCCGCTGAAGCTGACCAGGTCCACGACGACGCCGCCCGGCACCGCCGCGGCGAAGCGGTCGGTCCGGGTGGTCAGCCAGCAGGTCATGTAGCCGCCGTAGCTGTAGCCGGTGACGGCCAGCCGCGCGGGATCGGCGACGCCCTCCTCGACGAGCTCGTCGATCGCTGACAGCAGGTCGTCGGCGTCCGCCACGCCCCAGGCGCCGCGCGCCGCCGTCCAGTGCTTCTCGCCGTAGCCGTCGCTGCCGCGGATGTTCAGGGTGAGCACCGCCCAGCCCTGCGTCGCGAGCACCTGGGAGTAGGCGTGCACGGGGTCGAACGACGGACCCCAGGCGTTGTGCGGGCCGCCGTGCACGTCGAGCAGCAGCGGCTGCGGCCCGTCGCCGCGGACGCCGGTGACCCAGCCGTGCACGTCGACGCCGTCCGGAGCGGTGAAGCGACGTGACTGCGGTACGGCGATCTCGACCTCGGCGAAGAAGCCCGCGTTGGTGGACGTGATTCGGCGCGGCCCTCCGGCCTCGACGACGTGCAGGTCCGCGGTGCTGCAGGCGTCGGCGAGCAGCACGACGAGCGGCTCGGCGCTCGCGCCGCTGACCGTGACCTCACCGCCGACCAGCGTTCGCACGCTGCCGGTCGCGTCGACCTCGACCAGGTGCACCGCGCCCTCGTCGCGGATGCAGAAGCGCACCCCGCCGTCGGCTGTCGGCTGCGGTCGGGCGCCGGGGTAGCCCGGTCCGCCCACCATCACGTTGCGGTCGAGGTCCGGTGCGATCCGCTGTGGCACGCCGCCCGCGGCGTCGACCCGGAACAGGCTGCTGTGCCCGGAGACCAGCGGCTCGGAGCGACCGACGAGGACCAGGCTGCGACCGTCCGGCGCCCACACCGGCGAGGTCGCGCTGCCCTCCCACTGCGTCACCTGCGTGAGCGCGCCGCCGGCCGCCGGCACCGTGAAGACGTGGGTGACCGCGTCGAGGTCGCGCCGGTCGTGCGTGGCGGTGACGAGGGCGAGGCGGCTGCCGTCCGGCGCCCACGACAGGTCGCGTACGACGAGGTCGCCCTCGGTCAGCCGCGTCGTCCCGCCGCTCTCGACGTCGACGAGGTGCGCGTGCACGGTCATCGGCCCGAGCCGGCCGGAGCCGTCGGACTTCGACACGAGCCGAGTGACGACGACCGGGTCGTGCGGCTGGGCGCCTTCGGGGAGCTCGGGTGCCGCGACGGCGAGCCTCGTGCCGTCGGGGGACCACGACAGCTCGGTGACCCCGAGCGGCAGCTCGGTCAGCCGGTGCGGCTCCCCGCCGGCGATCGGGAGCAGCCACACCTGCGCCGGGCCGTCCTCGCCGCGCAGGAACGCCAGCCAGCGGCCGTCCGGCGACCAGCGCGGCGAGCGGTCCGCCGGCCCCTGCGTCAGAGCGGTGCGCTCGCCGGAGGCCAGGTCGACGACGTCGATCGTCGTGACGTTCCTGTCCTGCTCGCGGTCCGCCCGCGTCACGACGACCGCTGCCCTGCGGCTGTCGGGGGAGCACCGCGGGTCGCTCAGCGACTCGAGTCCGAGCAGGTCGTCGATCGTGCACGCGCGCATGAGGTGCCTCCTGTGTCGGCCCTCATGCAACGCCGCCGGCGAGGCGCTCGCCTCGTCGGGTCGGCGCACGCCCGCGCGCGGTCTTCGTACGACTGCACGACCCGCAGCCGCGTGGGATCGGCGAGGATCGAGGCACCACCCGTACGACGGAGGAGTCCCGTGAAGGTCACTGCGATCGAGCTGCGCCGCATCCGGATGCCGCTGGTGTCGCCGTTCCGCACGTCGTTCGGCACGGCGACCGAGCGCCGTGTGCTGCTCGTGCGCGTCGTGACGCCGGAGGCCGAGGGCTGGGGCGAGTGCGTCGCGATGGAGGAGCCGCTCTACAGCTACGAGGACCTGGAGACGGCGGCGCACGTGCTGCGCAGCCAGCTCGTGCCGCGCGTGCTCGCGGTCGGTGAGCGGCTGACCGCCGCCCGGGTCGGTCACGTGCTCGAGAAGGTCAAGGGCCACCCGATGGCCAAGGCCGCGCTGGAGCTGGCGGTGCTCGACGCGGAGCTGCGGGCGGCCGGCCGGTCGTTCGGTGACTCCATCGGCGCGGTGAGGGAGACCGTGCCGGCGGGCGTCAGCGTCGGCATCATGGACTCGATCCCGGAGCTGCTGGACGCGGTCGACGGCTACCTCGAGCAGGGCTACGTCCGCATCAAGCTGAAGATCGAGCCGGGCTGGGACGTCGAGCCGGTGCGGGCCGTCCGCGAGCGGTTCGGCGACATCGGCCTGCAGGTCGACGCGAACACCGCCTACACGCTCGGCGACGCGCGGCACCTCGCGAGGCTCGACCCGTTCGAGCTGCTGCTCATCGAGCAGCCGCTGCCCGAGGACGACGTGCGCGGGCACGCCGAGCTGGCCAAGCAGATCCGCACCCCCGTCTGCCTGGACGAGTCGATCACCAGCGCGCGGTCGGCGGCGGACGCCATCGCGATCGGCGCCTGCTCGATCATCAACATCAAGGCCGGTCGCGTCGGCGGGTACCTCGAGGCGGTGCGCGTGCACGACGTCGCGCAGGCCAACGGGATCCCGGTGTGGTGCGGCGGCATGCTCGAGACCGGCCTCGGTCGCGCGGCCAACGTCGCACTGGCCGCGCTGCCCGGGTTCACGCTCCCCGGCGACACGTCGGCGTCGGACCGCTACTACCGGCAGGACGTCACGACCGCGCCGTTCGTGCTCGAGGACGGGCACGTGCGGGTGCCGACCGGACCCGGGCTGGGCGTCGAGCCGGACCCGGACGTGCTCGCGTCGCTGACCGAGTCGGTGGAGGCGCTGGCCGTCTGATCGGTGCTAGGCCCGAAGGACCTTCTCCATCGGCCTGCCCTTGGCCAGCTCGTCGACCAGCTTGTCCAGGTAGCGGATCTGCTGCATCAGCGGGTCCTCGATGTCCTCGATGCGCACGCCGCAGATCGTGCCGGTGATCGAGGCGGCCCGCGGGTTCAGCTGCGCCTGGGCGAAGAAGTCCGCGAACGTCGTACCGGTCGACAGGTGGTGCTGCAGGGCCGCCTCGTCGAAGCCGGTGAGCCACTCGATGACCTGGTGCAGCTCGGCCGTCGTACGCCCCTTCTTCCCGACCTTGGTGACGTAGTGGGGATAGACCGAGGCAACGCTCGTCGAGAAGATCCGGCTCACGCGGCGAAGGCTAGTCCTCGATGAGGTCCCGCCCCTGCTCCCGCAGGACCCGCAGGGACTCCAGCATCGCGCCCAGCACCTCGGGGTCGTGACCCTGCCAGTCGACCACCTCGTCGACGATGCGCAGCGCGTGCCGGGAGCGGTAGGACCGGGTGGGGTTGCCGGGGAACCGCTTGTTCGTGACGTTCGGGTCGTCCTCGAACGGCCCCAGCGGCTCCACCACGTAGATGCGGCCCCGGTCCGGGCTGCCGGACAGAGCCGTGGCCAGCTCCGCGCCCCAGACCGCTGTCTCCAGCGCGGCGCTGAAGTAGATGTTGTTGGAGGTCCGCCCCGCCTGGAAGTTGGAGCCGTAGCCCGGCGCCAGCTCGTGCCCGATCTCGAGCACGACCTTCGTGCCGTGGAAGAACGGCCCCTCGACGTGCCGGCAGCTGTCGAAGGTCACCCGCACGTGGTCACTGCTCCCGGGGGTCAGACCTCGACCTCGGTGAGGTCCCGCGTCATCGCGCGGCCCAGCCAGCCGACGACGACGGCGAGCGCGATCGGCAGCAGGAAGACGCCCGGGTAGCGGAAGCTCGTGTCGACCACGGCCGCGACCGGCACGACCGGCGCGGCCTGGGGCGCCGGTGCGGGAGCCGCCTCAGGGGCGGCGACCGGAACGTCCACCGGAGCGGGAGCGCTCAGCGGCGGGGCGTCGACGGTGGTGAGCGCGGGCGGCGGCACGAAGCCGGAGTCGAGCGGCGCCTCGACCGCCGGCACCGGCTCCTCCTCGATGTCGACGGCTCCGCCGACGAACGTGATGGCAGCCGTGATGCGGGCGACCCCCTCGCCCTCCCGGTCCCGGCGGGAGAAGGCGACGTGCCAGGTGTCGGTCGGGGCGGGTGCCTCGGCGGGCAGCAGCGCCAGCGCGCCGGGAGAGACCGACTCCTGCCAGACGAGCGCCAGCGCGGCGAGGTCGACGGTGAACGCGGCGGGCGCCTCGCCCTCGGCGGGCTCGTAGACCGCGTCGACGGACGCCGCCTTGCAGTCGGGCTCCGGCACGTCGTCGAACGAGCCGTCGACGTCCTCGACGTCGTCGTAGAGCGGGCAGGCGCGGATCTTCGCGGTCTCCGGCGTGCGCGAGCCGTCCTGCGTGCCGCTCGCGATCGGGAGGCGGAGCTGGCCGCCGGCCGGCTTGGTCCCTGCGGGCAGGGCGCTGAGGTCCAGCTGCAGGACCGTCCGGTCCTCCTCCGCGCCCAGGTTCACGCCGACGTGGAGGGTGTCCGCGGCGTACGGCGAGGCCTGCGACGGGCAGCCGAGCGGCGTCGCGCACAGCGGGGAGAAGCGGTACCACGCCTCGGCCGACGGGCCCGTCGTGACGGTTCCGCTGCCCGCGGCGAGCGCGGCGACGGCCGGACCGAGCGTGGCACCGCCGGCCAGGGTCAGCGCGAGCAGGGCGCGGGTGACGGGACGCATGGCGTCATTGTCCGCATCTGCCCGCTCGCGCACCAGGGAGGTTCGTACGAAGGGGGCCCCTCATCTCTGGCCGTCCGCACAACGCCACCTCCCTTGCGGGGCGTGTCCCACCGCCCTAGCGTGGAAGATCGTTGCAATCCGCATGCAATCGGGGGAAACCGTGCGTCGTCGTGTGCTCGCTGCTGCTCTGGTCCTCGTCGCGGGGGCCTACGCCCTGCCGGCGACCGCCGAGCCGATCGACACGTGGTCGCTGACCTCCGACGTCGACTGCGGCGGCGACCGGTTCAACCCGGTGCGGCCCGACGGCACCCGCGACCCCGACGGCGACCCGCTGCCGGGCACCGACGAGTGGGTCGCCCGCGACAGCGAGCGGCTGGCCTGCTCGCGGCAGCGCGACCACGACCGCCGGCCGCACCCGACGGCCAACCTCACGTCGGCGCGCTACGGCGAGGACTGGTACCGCCAGCCGTTCACCTTCGACGACGTCCGCTTCCGCTACGACTACTTCCCGACCGGCACCGGGCTCGGCGGCGTGCCGGCGATGGAGGTCTACCGGCCGTGCGCCCCCGGGACATGCGCCGGCCTGCCGGAGGGGCTCGCCGAGATCGAGGGGCCGTACCCCGTCGTCGTCATCCACCACGGCTTCGTGGCGCAGATGACCCACCACCGCTACAACGCGCAGGTCTTCGCGGAGGCGGGCTACCTCGCCATCGTCGTCAACGGCACCCATCCGGTGACCGGCGCGCCGAACGTTCAGCGCAACGTCAACGGCGGGCTGGTCCTCGACTGGCTCGCGTCGGGGGACTCGGGGGAGATCGGCGAGTCGGCCGACCTCGACCGGGTCGCCTTCGCCGGGCACTCGCAGGGGTCGGCCGCCGCGCTGAGCTACCAGGGCGACCCGCGCGTGCACACGATCCTGGCGTGGGACGGCGGCGACGGCATCGCGGACGCGAACACGTCGCAGCCGATCATGTACCAGCGCACGGACGGCGCCTTCTCGGCGCAGCAGAACACCGCCCGTGCCGACTACCCCGCCGAGCGCGATCGCGGGCTGGCGACCTACCTCGAGCACAAGCGGCGCGGCCTCGACGTCTTCCACGTGACGTTCCGCGCGACCAACCACATCGACTGGAACGGCTACGGCACAGGCAGTCTCGCGGGCAACCGGTTCGCCGAGCTGAGCATCAACTACTACAGCCTCGCCTGGCTGGACCGGCACCTGCAGGGCCGGCTGGTCCTCGACGACAAGGGCCGGGTCGTCCCCACCGGTGACCGCAACCGCGGGCAGGAGCGGGAGTACCGCCAGGCCAGGGCGCAGGACGCCTTCGACCGGCTGACCGCGCTCCGCTTCGACGACAGCGTCGACCGGCACAACATCAGCATGGGCTTCTACGACCCGGCGCAGCACGCTTCCTCGGGTGACCCGCTCTACGGCGGCAACGTGCCGTACGCGCACGAGGGCCTGTTCGTCACCGACCGCTTCGCGCACGACTACCGGTCGTTCTGCTCGGTGTCGGTGCCCGACTACGTCGGCGAGAGCGGCGGTACGGCGGCGCGGGCCGACAGCGGGGCGGACGGCGACCTGCGCTTCACCGGCTGCCCGGTCAGGGGCTGAGGTCAGGCGGCGAGCCGGATGACGGTGTCGTCGTCCGGCTCGTCGTCGCCGAAGGCGGCGAGCAGCGCGTCGACGTCGAGGTCCTCCTCGTCGGCGCCCCCGGGAGCCGCCTGCTGCTGACGGAGCAGCGCCCAGACGGTCTTGCCGTCGTCGTGCAGGTCGACGCCCCAGTCGTGGGAGAGCTCGGCCACCAGGCGGAGTCCCCGACCTGTCGTGGCGGTGGTGCCGTAGTCCCGCACCGCCGGTGCGCGCAGCGACCCGTCGGTCACCTGCAGCCGGACCTGCTCCTCCTGCAGCTCGATCCGCACGGTGAAGTCGGTGCGGGCGTGCAGCGTGCAGTTGGCGCTCAGCTCGCTGACCAGCAGCGCGGCGGCCCAGCCGGACTCCGGGCGGCCCCACGAGGTGAGGATGCTCTCCACGAAGCGCCGGGCCGTGGGCACGCTGCTGGGCGCGCCCGGCAGGGTCACCTCTGCATGGGGCATGACGTCAGACTAGGCCGATCGTGCAACCCCGACAGGGCCGAGTGGAGTAACGGCGCTCAGTCGCGTCCGGGGCCGTGACCCGGGCCGCCGGTGCGGTCGACCATGGTCCCGATCCGCTCCTCGAGACCGGCCTTGCGCTCCTCGGCCTGCTCGGCGGTCAGCCGACCGGCGGCGACCGCCTTGGCGAGGCGCTCCTCCGCGAGCGTGACCAGCCGTTCGATCAGGGTGTCGCGCGAGATCCCTTGTGCAGCGGCGATCTCGGCCAGCGACTGCCCGTCGTGCCGGGCCTCGTGCAGCTCCTCCACCGTGACGCCGGCGGCCTCCGCGATCTTCTCGGCGGCCAGCATGCCGACCCCGTGACCGCCCCGGCCGGGTCCGTGACCGCGCCCTCCCGGTCCGCCCATGCCCATGCCGCCGCCCATGCCGCGCGGCGGCGCGACCTCGGCCAGTCGCTCGGCGACCTTGTCGGCCTGCGCGTCGTTCAGCGTGCCGTCCGACACCAGGCCCTGCAGCGCCTCCCGCAGCATCGACATCCGGCCTTCTCCGGCCGGGTCGGCGCTGGCGACTGCAGGGCCCAGCACAGCAGCTCCGGTGAGCCCCAGCGCGGCGACGAGCGTCCCGGCGGCGAGAGTCCTCTTCATGGCGTCCTCCTGGTCCTGCCTCGAGTGTGCGCCCGCTTCCTGTGACGAGGCTGTGAGATGCCTGCGAGTCGTGCAGGCTGCTCACAGGGAACTCCCAGGAAGCTGCCAGCCGGGCGGCGCACCCTCGACGCATGGAGCACCGATGACCGCCCCCGAGGCCCGCCTGCTAGTGGTCGACGACGAGCCGAGCATCGTCGAGCTGCTGTCGGTGAGCCTGCGGTTCGCCGGTTTCGAGGTGGCGACGGCGACCACCGGCGCCGACGCGCTGAACAAGGTGCGCGAGCTCTCGCCGGACCTGCTGGTCCTCGACGTGATGATGCCCGGCCTGGACGGCTTCGCCGTGGCGCAGCAGCTCCGCAGCGCGGGCAACCCGGTGCCGGTGCTGTTCCTCACCGCCAAGGACGCGACCGAGGACCGCGTGCAGGGGCTGACGATCGGCGGGGACGACTACGTCACGAAGCCGTTCAGCCTCGAGGAGGTCGTGGCGCGCATCCGGGCGGTCCTGCGGCGGACCTCCGGCGCGACGGTGACGCCCGCGCCGAGCGCGCGGCTGTCGTACGCCGATCTCCTCCTCGACGACGACACGCACGAGGTGTGGAAGGGCGATCGGGAGGTCGAGCTCTCGCCGACCGAGTTCAACCTGCTGCGCTACTTCCTGCAGAACCCGGGGCGGGTGCTGTCGAAGCGGCAGATCCTCGAGCACGTCTGGAACTACGACTTCGGCGGCGACGGCAACGTCGTCGAGTCCTACGTCTCCTACCTGCGCCGCAAGGTCGACACCGAGGAGCCTCGGCTGCTGCACACCGTGCGCGGCGTCGGCTACGTCCTGCGCCTGCCGAAGCCGCCGAGCCGGTGACCGACCGCGTCCCGCTGCGGACCCAGCTGCTGGTGCTGCTTCTCGGCACCGTCGGCCTGGTCGTGCTGGTCAGCGGGCTCGCGGGCACGGCGGCGCTGCGGAGCTACCTCGTCGAGCGCATCGACACCCAGCTGATGGCCAGCGTCGACATGCCGCCGGACGGCCCCGGCGGGATGGGCCGGCGCGGCCCGCGTCGCGACGTCGCCGTGACGACGCTGGAGTACGACGCGAGCGGCGCGCTCCGCCCTGTCTCGGCGGCGCGCCTGCTCGCGGTCGGCGGCCCCGACGTGACCGACCCGGGCCGGCTGCCGCACCACCCCACGGAGGCCCCCGACGTCGAGGGCGACCGGAGGTGGCGGGTGCTGGGGGCCGACGGCCGCGACGGCGGCTACGTCGTCGTGGCGGTGCCGCTCGACGGCGTCGAGGACACGGCTCGCCAGCTGCTGGTCATCAACACGACCGTCGGGCTGCTCGCGCTGGCCGGCAGCGGCGTGCTGGCCTGGTGGGCGGTGCGCCGCAGCCTGCGCCCGCTCGTGCAGGTGGAGGCGACGGCGCAGGCGATCGCCGCGGGTGACCTGTCGGTTCGGGTGCCGGCCGGCGACCCGCGCACCGAGGTCGGCAGCCTCGCCGCGAGCTTCAACGCCATGGTCGACCGCTTCGAGACCGCGTGGTCCGCGCAGCAGCAGTCCGAGGCGCAGGCGCGCGCGTCGGAGGAGCGGATGCGCCGATTCGTCGCCGACGCCAGCCACGAGCTGCGCACGCCGCTGACCTCGATCCGCGGCTTCGCCGAGCTCTTCCGGCAGGGCGCCGCCGAGGAGCCCGAGCAGCGCGCCCGGGTGATGAGGCGCATCGAGGACGAGGCGGTCCGGATGGGGCTGCTCGTCGAGGACCTGCTGCTGCTCGCGCGGCTCGACTCGGCGCGGCCGCTGCGCCGCGAGCAGGTCGACCTGCTGGCCGTCGCAGCCGACGTCGTGCACGACGCGGCGGCTGTCTCCACCACCCACACGGTCCGGCTGCTCCCGCCGACCGGCACGGAACCTCCTGTGGTCGTAGGGGATCCGGCCCGGCTGCACCAGGTCGTCGGCAACCTCGTCAGCAACGCGGTGGCGCACACCCCGGCCGGCAGCACCGTGGAGGTGCGCCTCAGCAGCAGCCCCGGCCAGGTCGCCGTCGAGGTGCGCGACGACGGCGAGGGGATGCCCCCCGACGTGTCGGCCCGCGTCTTCGAGCGCTTCTACCGCGCGGACGCCTCCCGTACCCGTGCAGGCGTCTCGTCCACCGGCACCGGTCTGGGGCTGTCGATCGTCGCCGCCCTGGTCGCCGCGCACAACGGCACCGTCGACGTCGAGAGCGAGCCCGGCCGGGGCAGCGCGTTCACGGTCCGCCTGCCGGCCGGCTGAGACTCACAGCGAGCTGACAGGAGGTCCACGGGTCGGTCCCAGGACGCGGCTCGAGTCTCGATCCAGCGGCAGGCCGACGGGGCCCGCCCGGACGAGGAGACCTCTCATGCGCACCACGCTCGCCACCTTCGCCCTCGCGGGCACCCTGGGGCTGTCCGGCGTTGCCGGCGTCGCCCTGCTCGCTCCCGCGGTGTCCTACGCCGCCACCGGGGACAGCGCCGCCATCGGCTCGGCCCTCAAGGACGCGCTCGCAAAACTGGTCAGCGACGGGACCATCACGCAGGCGCAGGCCGACAAGGTCGCCACCGTGCTGGAGCAGAACCGGCCCATGGGAGGCCCCGGTCGCGGCGGTCACGGGCACGGTCCCGGCCGCGTCGACCTGGCCGCCGCCGCCGAGGCGCTGGGCATCACCGAGGCCGAGCTGCGCACCGCGGCCCAGGCGGGGAGGAGCCTCGCCGACCTCGCCGAGGCCGAGGGCGTCTCCGAGGACGCCCTGGTCGACGCGCTCGTCACCGCCGCGAAGGAGCGGCTGGCCCAGGCGGTCACCGACGGCCGGATCACCCAGGAGCAGGCCGACGCCCGCGCCGCCGACCTCGAGACCCGCATCACCGCGTCGCTCGACGACCCGATCTGCCGGCCCGGTGGGCACGGTCCGCGCGGCGGTGGCCCGGCGCCGGAGGAGAGCGCCTTGCCGTCGTAGCCTGCGCGGCATGAGGTCCCGCCGCGCCGCCGTGCTCGCCGCGACCGCCCTGCTCCTCCCGCTGCTCGCCGCGGCTCCCGCCCGCGCGGGAACGTGCTCGAACGTCTTCCCGGCGGGCTACGCCGACACCCTGGCGCGGGACTTCCCCGACCAGCGGGTGACGGCCTCGGTCTTCGACACCCGCACCGGCTGCGAGTACCGCCTCAACCACGGCCTCCGCATCACCACCGCCTCCGTCATCAAGGCCGGCGTCCTCGGCGC